>JAURGE010000079.1 GCA_030833925.1 Alphaproteobacteria bacterium | reverse complement strand
ACGGTCTGAATCTGACTTTGTTGAAAGACTAATCAAAAGCCTCACACCTGAGCTTGAAGTTTATTGGGTGATTTCCATGTGCGGCATTCTCAAAGATCGCCCCATTAAAATTAAAACTTTACGGTGGTTTCAATCTTTTAGTTAACCGGATTTTTCGGCAACTGACCCTGGAGTACAGAAGCGATATCTGCACCACATGTGGCTGCAATAGTGTTTAGGCATTCGAGAGTTGAGCCTGCCATGTGTGGTGTAATGAGAAGATTGGGAGCACTATATAATGGACTGGAAGGATCAGGTGGCTCTCCATCTAGAACGTCGAGTGCTGCCCCTGCAATCTGCCCCGCATGAAGAGCAGCAGCGAGCGAGGCTTCATCTACAAGTGCACCACGAGCACAGTTTATAAGAAGGGCATTTGGTTTCATTTGCCCCAAGGTTTCAGCGTTAATCATTTGGTATGTTGCAGGGATTGCTGGGGCATGCAGTGAAATGATGTCACTGTTTTTAAGCAGCATTTCTAATGACAAAGGTGTAACCCCCTCGGCCTCCATTATGGCTTCTGAAACTGCGGGGTCGCTCGCCAGCACGCGCATTCCAAATGCCTGTGCAATCTTGGCCACTCGTTTGCCGATCTGCCCGAAACCAACAAGACCAAGACTTCTCCCCTGCAATTCACCACCTGTAACCCTTGCCGTATCCCATGCTTTTTCGGACATTGCCGATCGAGATGCGCTTGGGATGCCTCTTAGCAATGAAAGCATAAGGCCAAAGACTAATTCGGCTACTGCGTTCGCGTTTGCCCCCGGAGCATTGGTGACCTTAATTCCCCGCTTGGTACATGCTGGGATATCAACAGGATCGACGCCAGCTCCGTGAACTGCCACGATTTTCAAATCTGGTAGGCGGCCTAACAAAGAGTCCGGCAGATAACCGGACCTAAGAAGAATACCGGATGCGCCAGTAAGTTCCCGGGCCCAGTGTGCTTCTTCCTCAGAGGTAAGCTTTTTGTAAGGTAGCGGAATTATCCGAGCTTCTGCCACTCCTTCAAGAGCAGCAATTGCTGGACCTTCCGCGATCGGAAGTTCATTTGTGCCTGCTAGTGCAACCCAATATTTCATTAGTCGAAAACCGTTTCAAAATAATGTGACCCGTCTACTACTGCCTCAATGACGGTTGGTCCGTTTGCTTTAAAAGCTGCCTCTAGAGCCTTTCGCAGTTCATCAGGGTTGCGGACGCCAATAGCCGGTACATTAAAATAATGGCTTGGTGGGTCTCGATATGGCTCTGGTTCAACGTTAGAACCATACTGCTCATATTGTCGCTTATGCTGCTTGATCTGAATCAGGCTAAGCCAACGGTCATCCAGAACTACAACCGGCACAGCTAGCTTCATGCGGCGCAGGGTAGCCAGTTCACCGGCAGTCATCTGAAAACATCCATCACCGAGAAGACACACAACGGGTTTCGTTGGATTTGCAATTTTCGCGGCTATAGCCCCTGGTAATCCAAAGCCCATAGACGACCATCCATTTGTCACCAGAAATTCACGTGGTGCATGGGCGGACCATTGACTGGCAATTTGGTGCGTATGTGCGCCTACGTCGAATGATAGAATGCCATCTTTAGGTGTGACGTCCCTCACAACATCGATTGCTTGCCATGGGGTGAAAGACTTTGACTCTGGACGGAGGCTCTCCTGAAAGTATTTCCGGTGGGCTGCTATTTCCGTGTCATCCCAGGAGTTATTGATGGTATCAATATTCGCCATTCTTTCGAGGATATCATCAAGATTTCCGGCCACTGTCCCCTTTAGGTTAACGCTAGCAGCAACGTCAGGGGGCTCAATATCCAACGATAGAACTGGTACATCCGATGACCAGGCCTCATATTCGACCTCTATGGTATCGTAACCTAAGCCAATGATTAGATCGCATGATCGTATGAATGATCGCTGGACTTGTCGCCGTCCCCGTTCAATGCAGCCGATGGCAAGTGGATGCTTATCGTCTACTAATCCTTTTGCCATGGTTGTCGTTGCAAATGGTATGTGGTGCTTTTCCAGAAATGCCCGAAGCTTTTGGGGATCCAGCATGCGCATTGCAGAGCTGCCGATGACAGCGAGCGGACGTTTTGCCTCTGATATTATTGCAGACCCTTTAGCTATGGCTGCTGCGTCGGCAATCGGAAGTTCTGTTGCTGCTTTGACCTTTACAGGGGCAATTCCTTTCGCTTCGGCCAGCGAAACATCCTCAGGTAGATCGATATGAACTGGTCCTTGTGGCTCAGCCAACGCTATGGAAATTGCTTCGCGCATGACCTCAGCAACATTGTCATGACGCGCAGATAAGGTTGCTTTTGTTATGGGACGGAACAAGGCATGGTGGTCTATCCACATTTGAATTCGTCGACCAAGTTGCGGTGTATTTAGATTGCAGGTGATCGCAATCATTGGTGAGCGGTCGAGATAAGCAGAACCAACCCCTGTTGAAAGATTAGTTGCTCCAGGTCCAAGTGTTGCTATGCAGAAACCAGGTTTTCCTGTCAGTCGGCCCATCACATCAGCTGCAAAGGACGCGGAACCTTCGTGTGCGGTCAGAACAAACTCCATGCCTGCGCGCCGCATTGCATCAATCATTGGTAAGACATTGCCACTTGGAATGCCAAATCCATGAGTGACGCCAGCGTTTTGAAGTGTCTGTACAATTAAGTCTGCATTATTCACCGGGATGATGCTCACATATCGTTATAGATTGAAAGAAGTCGCAATTTACTGGGGTTTACTGTGCCTGTCTTGCTTGATCAATTGCCTAGAGAGTTTGGATTTCGATCAACATCTCTGAAAGCTCTTTTTAGTACCTTTTGAAGCGTGAGTCCCTGTGCAAGAAGGGAGAAGATGACAGCAGTATAAGTCATGCCGATAAGTATTGATTTCGCTTCGTTTTCAGGAAGCGAAAGCGCAAGGGCGACAGAGATGCCGCCTTTGAGACCTCCCCATATCAGGGCCTTGGCTGCCCCCTTATCAAAGTCGTTGGTGTGGTGAAAAGCAGTCAATACTGCCGTAACTGAAACAACCCGCCCTGCAATCATTGCAACAATAGCAATTATGCCGGCGAGCAGAAGTTCATGAGATAGACCTACTACTATTGCTTCCATCCCTAGAAGCATGAAAAGGACTGAGTTTAAAATTTCGTCCGATAGTTCCCAAAAGCGCAGCAGATTATCGCGGGTATGATCAGTCATTGCGCGATCGACACCCTGGTTTCCAATGAGAAGCCCTGCGATGACCACTGCTATCGGTCCGGATAGGTGTAGTGACGAGGCCAGGGCATAGACCCCGGTACATAACGCCAGCGTTAAAAGTATCTCGACTAAATGATCATCAACACTAGCAAGTGCTAAGAAACATAAATATCCCGAGACAAGACCCAATAGTGCGCCACCGATGGCTTCCAGTGCGAAGATTTCTACTGCAAAGATAGCTATCTCCTTAGCGCCATCTCCAGCGTTGCCTCCAGATGCAATTCCCAAAATAACGATGAAGACAACCACACCTACGCCATCGTTGAACAGACTTTCTCCTGCTATTTTCGCTGCGACTAAGGGAGGTACTCGCAAAGACTTGAGAATCCCCAGAGTGGCTACCGGGTCTGTTGGTGAGATTAGGGCGCCAAATGCTAAGCACCAGATAAAGGGGATTGGTTGATCTATAATTTTGAAGCCGAGATAGACTATCCCTGCGATCACAAAAGTTGATATGACCACTCCTGCTGTTGCTAAGAAAGCAATTGGCCACTTTCGCTCGGAGAGGCGATCTAGGTCGACATGCAGGGCGCCTGCAAAAAGTAAAAAACTCAACATGCCCTGAAGAAGGGTATCCGCAAACTCCAAACCGTTTACGAAGTTAACCACCCCCTTAGCCAATTCAAGGCTGGGCATTAATAGATCAAATAGAACAACAAAAAGTGAACCCAATAGCGCAGCTAAAGCTACGCCAATGGTGTGGGGTAAGCGAAATAAACGATGGTTTACGTAGGCCGCGAACGCGGTCCCAACGAGTAGAAGAGCGATGGCATCAAAAAGGTTCACGCCATCGCCTCCAGCTAATTACCAATAGGCTTTGGTTAGGCTGATTGTTCAGCGGCAACCACGCCCTTTTCACTCATTAATTGCTCAAGTTCGCCAGATTCATACATTTCACGAACGATGTCACAACCGCCAATGAATTCACCCTTAACATAAAGTTGTGGGATTGTAGGCCAGTTCGAAAACTGTTTTACACCCTCGCGAATTTCCATATCCTCAAGCACATTGATGCCCTTAAACGGCACGCCTACATGAGTTAAGACTTGAACGGTCATGGCAGAAAAACCGCACTGCGGGAAAACCGGGGTACCTTTCATGAAAAGCACTACCGGGTTTTCATCAATCTCAGCTTGAATACGAGCATTAACGTCAGACATGTTTGTCTCCTTAAGAATAAAAGATTAGCCTTCGACAGGTACTGAGGTCTGGAGGGCGAGGGCGTGCAATTCGCCTCCCATTCTCCCCTGAAGAGCGGCATATACCAGTTGATGCTGTTGCACTCTGCTCTTGCCCTTGAATGCAATTGAAGTCACGTGGGCAGCATAATGATCACCATCACCTGCCAGGTCTCGGATCTCTACGGTCGCGTCTGGCATTGCTTCTTTGATAAGCTGCTCAATCTGATTAGCATCCATAGCCATGACGCAATCCTTACAATTTTGATTAAGTTCCTGCCATGTACGAAGGAAACCATCCCTCATAGGCACGCTCTAGATCTCCTATCGATATGGAGATTACACCCTGAACAGTCAACTTATCACCACCTGTCCGACCAATTTTTGAGATCGGAACACCAGCCTTTTTTGCTTCTTCCATCACGACCGCACCATCATAAACAGCAAGAAGATAACGAGCCTGATCCTCTCCAAACAGCCAAAACACTGCTGTTTTGCTCTCTGGTACAGTTACGTTTGCTCCAATGCCACCTGCTATGGCCATCTTCGCTATGCCTACGGCAAGTCCACCACCTGATAGATCATGACAGATGTTACAATGACCGCGTTTAAGCATCTCTGAAACAAAGGAACCATTCTGAAGTTCAACATCCAAATCGACCGGTGGTGGCGCACCGTCGGTTTTTCCCTCCACCTCAGCAAGATAGCGCGAAGCACCAAGCCAGCCTTCAGTTTCGCCGACGAGTAAGAGATCCAATCCAGCTTCTAAAGCCATGGTCGGTGCTTTGGTGATATCATCCACGATGCCGATAGCGCCAATTGTTGGCGTTGGCATGATCGCTTGCCCATTGGTCTCGTTGTAGAGAGACACATTCCCTGAAACCACCGGGAAATTTAAAGCTCTGCATGCCTCTCCCATCCCCTGAATACAGCCGACGAATTGGCCCATTATTTCAGGTTTCTCAGGATTGCCGAAGTTTAAATTATCGGTAATTGCTAGTGGTTTGGCTCCAGAAGCTGTTAGGTTTCTCCAAGCTTCGGTTACCGCCTGGCGCCCTCCCATTACCGGGTCTGCAAGACAATATCGAGGGGTTACGTCGCTAGTTGCAGCGATCCCTTTGGGGCCATCGCCTAGTCTAATTACAGCAGCATCTCCGCCCGGTCCTCGAATAGTATCTCCTCGAACAAGGCTATCGTATTGCTCCCATATCCAACGTCGTGACGAAAGGTTAGGGCCACCAACTAGTTTGATTAATGCAGACGTTAGGTCACCTGCACTAACCGAAGATGGATCCAGTTTTGGAAGAGGTGCTGGAATTGTATAAGGGCGATCGTACTCTGGTGATGCTTCAGAAAGAGGCTGTATAGGCAGGTCTCCTGCAATATCACCATGCCAAAGTAGCTTCATTCGACCAGTGTCGGTAAGCTTCCCTATGACTGCAAAATCTAGGCCCCATTTCTTGAAAATATTGCTAGCGACATGTTCCTGGCCTGGCTTCATGACAATAAGCATGCGCTCCTGGCTTTCGGAAAGCATAATTTCGTAAGAATTCATCCCCGTTTCCCGCTGGGGCACCAGGTCCAGATCGATTTCAATCCCGGCATCCCCACGGGATGCGGTTTCGCAGGTCGAGCAGGTA
>JAURGE010000078.1 GCA_030833925.1 Alphaproteobacteria bacterium | reverse complement strand
AATATATGGCTGCTTTCCTTGCGCTCGAGACATTTATGGTGGGAATGTTCTGCGCTCTTGATCTGATTGCATTCTATGTATTCTTTGAGGGTGTCCTGATCCCGATGTTTTTGATCATTGGTGTTTGGGGCGGTGCGCGTCGTATCTATGCGTCTTTCAAGTTCTTCCTTTACACCTTGCTTGGCTCTGTCCTCATGCTAGTGGCCATCGTTGGGATGATTGGAATGGTCGGAGGGTCCGGGATAGAAGATGCGCAGCAATTCTCTTTCCCAGCGCACATTCAAATATGGCTCTGGCTGGCATTCTTCGCTTCTTTTTCTGTAAAGATGCCAATGTGGCCAGTACATACCTGGTTACCAGATGCACACGTTGAAGCCCCGACCGCTGGATCAGTTATTTTAGCCGGCGTTCTGCTCAAAATGGGAGGATATGGATTTCTTCGCTTCAGTCTTCCAATGTTTCCGGAAGCGTCTGAATTTTTCACTCCGCTTGTCTATGCCTTATCTATTATAGCGATTGTTTATACCTCCTTAGTGGCACTTGCTCAGGAAGATATGAAAAAGCTTATCGCTTATTCGTCGGTAGCTCATATGGGTTACGTGACTTTGGGGATCTTCACTAATACGCCGCAGGGAGTTGAAGGCGCCGTATTCCAGATGCTGAGTCACGGTATTGTATCTGCAGCGCTCTTCCTTTGCGTTGGCGTTGTATACGACCGTATGCATACTCGCGAAATTTCCCGTTATGGTGGCCTCGTTCATAGGATGCCACGATATGCGCTGGTAATGATGGTGTTTACCATGGCTTCGGTGGGGTTGCCCGGCACCTCAGGGTTTGTTGGCGAATTCCTAGTTTTAGCGGGTGCTTTCAAAGACAACACCTGGGTGGCAGCGTTGGCTGCGACAGGGTTGATCTTGGGCGCTGCATACATGTTGATGCTTTATCGCCGTGTTATCTTCGGCCGTTTAGAGCGTGAGGACTTGAAGTTGATCAATGACCTGAATTGGAGGGAGGCAGTAATCTTCCTTCCCATGATAATTCTTGTCCTTTGGATGGGTGTCTATCCAGCTACGTTTCTGGATGGCATTCATGTATCGGTAGCTGAAACTTTGCGTCATACAGCATCAGCGACCGCATCACTTAGCGACGTTAGCTCGCTTATTGCCTGGCTTCGATAGGGGATTTTGAGCAATGTTGGCGACGCCCCTCTTACCTGAAATTTTATTGGCCATTGTCGGTATGTCCCTTCTTATGGTTGGGGTATTTTCCGGAGACCGCATTGCTAAACCGATGTGTTATGCCGTGGCAGTTAGTCTTATAGGGGCATTATTTGTCGGGTTTTTTGCCCCTGCAGGCCCGGCGTTTGGTGGGCTTTTTGTTGCGGATAAACTTGCTAGCTTTGCTAAGACATTGATAGTCATAGGAGCAGCCGCTACCGCAATTATGGCTGCAGGTCGCTCTGTCGCGGCCGATGGCGTTGGGCCAATGCGTTTCGAGCAGCCGGTGCTTATGTTGTTTGCCGCGCTCGGCATGATGCTTATGGTCTCTGCGAACGATCTAATTTCGCTTTATGTAGGTCTAGAGCTGCAAAGCTTGTCCCTTTATGTCCTTGCAGCAATTCGCAGAGACAGCCTACGGGCGACTGAGGCGGGCTTGAAGTACTTTGTGCTAGGTGCTTTATCCTCCGGAATGTTACTTTACGGCGCGGGCCTAATATATGGGTACACTGGTTCCACCGGCTTTGACGCGATACAAAGCCGCGTTTTAGATATGGGACAACCGAGCCTTGGCTTAGTGGTTGGGATTGTATTTTTGCTTGCCGGTCTGGCCTTCAAGGTATCAGCTGCTCCTTTCCACATGTGGGTTCCTGATGTTTATGAGGGCTCGGACACGCCCATTACTGCCTTTTTTGCTGCTGCCCCCAAGGCTGCAGCGCTCGCCTTATTCGCTCGTGTAATGTCAGACCCCCTCAGTGGTGCCGATCAGGCTTGGGGTCAGATTGTATCCGTCATCGCGGGCCTGTCAGTTGTCATAGGTGCCCTTGGAGCACTGGCGCAGAGAAATATTAAACGTCTGCTCGCTTACAGTTCAATCGGTCACGTAGGGTTTGCTTTAATTGGTCTTGCCGCCGCCAGTGAGGCAGGAGTTCGAAGCTTGCTAATTTATTCTGCCGTATACCTATTTATGACGCTTGCGGCATTTGCATGTGTCATGGCTATGCGCCGTGGAGGAAGAGCGGCAGAAACCATTGATGATCTGGCAGGTGCTAGCCGCACTCACCCCATGATGGCTTTTGGTCTTGCAGCAGTTATGTTTTCTATGGCTGGAATACCTCCTTTAGCTGGCTTTTTTGGTAAGCTGTATGTTCTCGGTGCTGCTGTTGAGTCAGGTCTTTATCTCCTAGCGGTGGTGGGGGTCTTGGCAAGCGTTGTGTCGTGTTTCTACTACATCCGCATAATCAAGCTGATGTATTTCGACGAGGCGACCGATGCATTAGATGGCCCTATGCCGAAGGACCTAGGTATTGTTTTAGCTATTGCATCAATTGTCATTCTTTTCTTCATAGTGCTGCCAGGGCCAATAGTATCGCAGGCTTCACTGGCCGCTCAGGAACTTTTCCAAAATTGAACCGATTACCGCCCGGATGGCGGCTCGAGCTGTTTGATACAATCGACAGCACTAATGCCGAAGCTTCACGCCGTGCTCGAGATAATGAGGATGCAGGGCTTGTGGTGGTCTCTAGCAGCCAGACAGCTGGACGAGGCCGAAGTGGTCGAAGTTGGTCAACGGCAGGTTCAGATCTCGCAATGTCTATGCTGCTAAGGCCAGGGATGCCACCTGCTGAGGCAGCTAAAGTAGCCTTCGTTGCTGCGCTTGCGGTTTATGATTTTGCGAGTAGGTTCCTTCCTATAGCAGAGCAGCTAGCCATAAAATGGCCAAACGATGTTATGATTGGTAGTTCAAAACTTAGCGGGATATTGGCCGAAGCGTCGGGCAGCCATAGTGGAAATGTAGAATGGCTGGTCGTTGGTATCGGTGTGAATTTAAGGCCTGCGGAGCGGCCTGAAGCAACTAATCCCATTGATTTATTCACTGTTAGCGGAATAGAGCTTGCTGTGGAAGATGCCGCTCGAGGGCTCCTTCAGGAATTTGATAATTGGTATAGACTTTGGTTGTCCCAGGGGTTCGCTCCAATACGTGATGCTTGGCGTGCCCGCACGCGTGACCTTGGCAGATTGGTTATGGCTAGATTGCCGAATGAAACGATTGTTGGTGAGGCGCGTGACTTAGCAGAAGATGGGGCTCTTATTCTCACCTTACGGGGTGGCGGTGAGCGCCGGATATCTGCAGGTGATATCTTTCCATTCGAACCGGAGCAGAAGTTGTCATGCTGCTAGCGATTGATGCTGGTAATACTAACACTGTATTTGCTGTTTACGACGGTGATGAGCAGCGCGGTCTTTGGCGTGCCGCGACCGACACCCGCAGGACAGCAGATGAGCATTTTGTCTGGTTAGCCCAATTAATGGCTTTGGAAAATGTGGCCCAAAGCGATATCTCTGCTGCAATTATATCAACGGTAGTACCGGCGTCTCTCTTCAATCTAACACGCCTTTGTCAGCGTTATTTTAATACAGAAGCCTTGGTTGTTGGTGATCCAGAAGTTGATCTCGGAATTAAGGTCATGTTGGAAAATCCCGCAGAAGTTGGAGCTGACAGGCTAGTGAATGCTGTTGCAGCCAAATCCGCCTATGGAGGTCCGTTGATTCTTATCGATTTTGGCACAGCGACCACGTTTGATGTCATTGATGTGGATGGTAATTATCAAGGTGGAATCATTGCGCCTGGAGCAAATCTTTCAATGGAGGCTTTGCACATGGCGGCTGCTAAATTACCTCTAGTTGCCGTGCGACAGCCTGCGCAGGTCGTTGGACGGAATACTGTGGAGGCTATGCAGTCGGGTATCTTTTGGGGTTATGTTAGCCTCATTGAGGGTCTAGTTGATAGGATCCGAAAAGAGGCAGGCGACCCGAATTTGCGCGCAATAGCCACCGGTGGCTTGGCTCCTTTGTTTAATGGTGCGACCAATGCCATACACGACGTTGACCGTGACCTTACCCTGCGTGGCCTGCTCGAAATTTATGAACGGAATTCTTCGTGACGATCAATAACATTGAGTTACCTATTCCTAGCAGGGACGAGGTGCTGTTCGTAGCTCTCGGCGGTTTGGGTGAAATAGGCATGAATCTGGCATTGTATGGTCATGATGGTGCCTGGATCGCTGTAGATATGGGAGTGACCTTCGGGGATGAAGAAACTCCAGGTGTGGATGTCATTATTCCAGATATAAGTGTGATAGATGGTCTTGGTGATAAACTTAAAGGGGTGTTAATTACCCATGCGCATGAAGACCATATAGGCGGTATTCCTTATCTTGCTGGTCGCTTCAAGTGTCCCGTTTTTTGCTCGCCATTTGCTGCAGCATTTCTTCGTCGAAAATTGGAAGACGATGGTGGACGGAGAGGTAAGAAGGTAAAGATTGTGGAAATTCCCTCTGGTGAGCGGCGTGCGGTTGGTCCATTTGATGCTGAATTGATCCCAATGCCTCATTCAATTCCTGAGGCTCACCTTACAGCTCTTCGTTCTGGTGCAGGCCTGGTAGTGCACACGGGTGACTGGAAGCTGGACCCAGACCCGGTAATTGGCTTCCCCGCAGATGAAAAAAGATTGGCCGCACTCGGAGAAGAGGGTGTTGCAGCTCTTGTCTGCGATTCAACTAATGCGCTTCGAACTGGTTGGACTCGCAGTGAGGGGGAGTTAGCAGAGCCGCTGACGGAAATAGTCAAATCTTCAGATAGGCGAGTTCTCTTTGCTTGTTTTTCTTCTAATGTCGCGCGGTTGAGGACGATAGCACTTGCCGCTCAGGCAGCGGGACGAGAGGTTGGACTTGTAGGTCGCTCTCTTTGGCGGATGCATGATGTGGCCGGAGGACTTGGCTACCTGAAAGGACTACCTAAGTTTTTACGCGAAGATGAGCTCGGACGCCTCCCAGCAAATAGAATGGTAGCGATATGTACAGGTAGCCAAGGCGAACCCAGAGCGGCGTTGCATCGTATAGTTGAGGGTCAGCATAGACATGTCGAAGTTGACCCTGCTGATATGGTGATTTTTTCCTCACGTGACATCCCGGGGAATGAAAAAGCTATTGGGCGGTTGCAGAACCGGTTAGTCGCAATAGGAGTAGATGTAGTTACCGACGGAACAGCGATGGTTCATGTATCAGGTCATCCTGCGAGGGACGAACTTCAGCACCTCTACGGTCTTTTAAAGCCAGCTCGACTACTTCCCGCTCATGGCGAAGGCCGTCACCTCGACGGTCATGCAAAATTTGCAATCGAATGCGGTGTGGCGGAAGCAAAGGTGGCGTTTAACGGCGATGTTATGCGTCTGACCGGCGGCGATTTTGAGCAGTTAACTAAGGTGAAAGTTGGTCGAGTTGGCATAGATGGAGAGGCCCGCGTCAGTTTGACGGGGAATAGCATGAAAGAGCGTCGCAAGATGCGATTGGATGGTGTTGCTCTGATTACAGTCGTTTTAGATGATAAGGGACGAATTGCAGCTGATAGTATGGTAACTATTTCAGGATTAGACGCCGGTGATGATCCTGAGATCCTCGACGACATTGAAGAAGCGATTGATGGAGCCGTTGAGGAACTCGCAATTAAGGCTCGTCGCGATGACAATGCTATAGAGGATGCGGCGAGGTCGGCATTGCGACGGGAGTTACGAAAGCACACCGGCAAGCGCCCACAGATCAATGTTCATGTTGTGCGGGTTTAATTATCGTTAATTGCCGTTTTAAGCCCCGAGGCGATCTCTTTTGGAGGTGTGTTGGTGCGAAAGTGCCGAAGATACGTACCCTTGGGCCCCATGACATAGCTATAAGCGCTGTGGGATACTAAATAGTCTGTAGCTCCTGTGCTTTCCTGCTTAGCGTAATAGACCCTAAAGGCGCGTGCTGCCTCACGAATTTGTTCTGAAGATCCTGTCAGCCCAATAAACTTGGGATGAAAAGAGGCAGCATAATCCTGGACAACTTTCGCAGTATCACGTTCTGGGTCAACAGAGATAAAAAGAACTTGGACGTTTTTTGTTTCATCGTCTCCGAGTAGGTCAAGTGCATCAGCAATATTGGCTAGGTCGACGGGGCACACATCAGGGCAGAAAGTAAAGCCGAAATAAACGATACTTATCTTTCTAAGGAGTATTTCCTCATTGACAGAACTCCCATCCCCCTGAACGAGTGAGAAGGGG
>JAURGE010000077.1 GCA_030833925.1 Alphaproteobacteria bacterium | reverse complement strand
ACAAGCTTCTTCATTTGTGTATCTCGGAAAAGCAAACTGACCAGATTGATTTTCAACTGCACGTCTAGCGCCCCATAATGCACTACCGGCTAATGGAACTAGTCGCTCACTAGAACGGGTTTTTAATGGTCTCCAGTTGTGAGGCTGAATTTTCAGATACGGAATACGTCCATCAAGATGAATATCAGCGATAGAAAGACCCGCAGCTTCAGCTAGTCTCAAGCCTGTATCAGACAAGATTGCCAATAACCAACGCAGATCATCATCCAAAGATCGGCACAATGATTGGACTTTTCTGACATCAGATAACGGGATGGGCTTACGACGTTTCCTATCATTTAGGTTAGGCATGAACGTATTGCTGAAGGGATTTTTATAGATCAATCCGTGCTCACGGATCGTCAAATTTATTATTGCTCTTAACGCAGCAAAGCTTCGCTTTACCGACTCAACCTTCAACCCCTTAGCCAAAAGCCAGTCACGGAATTTTGTTGCATCTTGCGCTGTAAAGCTAGCTATGGGCCTATCGCCGAGTGCTTGAACAGCATAACCGAGATGTCTCTCAACACCCTGATGAAACTTCTTTGATCGGCCAACTCCCTTCAAACGCAAATAAAGGCCCGCTGCTTCTGACAACAAAGGTGCATTCTGTTCCAAATGCTCAGTTTTCGAATCAAGGGTTAATGTCGGGATAGCGAGTTTCTCAAGTCTCACGCCCATCCAAAATGCATCAAGCTTTTGGGTTATGGAGTTCGCAGCACGGACAGCAGCCGTTTCAGAACTGGTATGAAGACTGAAGTAAAACCGATAGGCCTGATGCTTATTTCTTACATCAGGCGGGATTCTTCGCACGTAATAATAAATACCGTCACGTTTTGTGAGGTGTTGGGGAGCTAAAGTGTTGCGCACTTTGTTCTACACCTTTCATCAGATTGACGAAAAATGCTTTCAAAAACAAGTGCTTATCCCTAAATGCGCCCCTCTTATGGCGGAGGAGAGTGGGAGTCGAACCCGCCAGGAAACGCCTAACGCCCCCTCACCGGTTTTGAAGACCGGGGCCGCCACCGGACGACATTCCCCTCCAGAAAAGAGGATGACGGAATGTGACCCTTGCGGCAAGCCACCTATACATACAATCTAAATACTGCGCGCTATTATCATCAAGTAAGCTAATTGAATTTTTGAGAAGAAGTTGAGTCCTCAAACGGCGGATGGAAGAAATCAAATTCTATCAAAAGCTTGAAAAAACAATCCAGCTCTCGCCAAGCGCTTTAGCCTATGCAAAAAAGCATCCCGTCAGGAAAAGGTCAAACGAAGGTGTTGGTCGGGCCGAGGCAGGATCATACCGGCATTCCTTCGCAGGTCAGAGGAATAAGTATCTATGTCACACGAGACGGACAGTCTTTTAAGTTCGGCTGCCCAACCTAGCGGCGCTTTACAAGGGCTTAAGGTTATAGACCTTACCCGAGTATTGGGCGGCCCATACTGTACGATGATACTAGCAGACCATGGCGCTACAGTTATCAAAGTAGAGCCTCCCCAGGGAGATGAGACACGCGACTGGGGCCCCCCCTTTCGAGAAGACGGTGAAAGTGCCTATTTTCAGGGTGTAAACCGGAACAAACGATCGATTGGCCTAAATCTGGCAACGGAGGAAGGTAAGGCCGTTCTGAGGCGACTTTTAGAGGACGCAGATGTCCTCATTGAGAACTTCAAACCGGGCACTTTGGAGAAATGGGGCCTGGGTTTCGATGAAGTACTTTCTAAAACATATCCGCGGCTTATCCATTGTCGCGTGACAGGTTTCGGGGCAACAGGACCCCTAGGTGGTTTCCCGGGTTATGATGCAGTAATTCAAGCAATGAGCGGCATGCTGAGTGTCAATGGTTCCCCAGAATCAGGACCCGTCAGGGTTGGCACCCCAATGGTTGATATGGGCACCGGTCTTAATGCTGCAATTGCAATTCTGATGGCGATTGTAGAACGCTCACGATCCAACCAGGGCCAGTTTCTAGATATTACGCTGTACGACAGCGCGGTGGCATTATTGCATCCTCAGGGCAACAACTACCTCATGAGCGGCAAGGCCCCCGTTATCACAGGCAATGCCCATCCGAATATATACCCTTATGACACCTTCAAATGTATGGATAAGGAAATCTTTTTAGCCGTTGGTAATAATGGCCAGTGGGCCAAATTGGTTGAAGCCCTTGGGGCTCCAGAATTGGCAAACGATCCACGCTTCACAGATAATCGCAACCGTTCGGAGAACAGGGCAGAAGTCAAATCCGAGCTTGAAGCGAAGTTGAAAAACTTCAAATGCGATGAGCTAGCCACTGAATTGTTAAAGAAGGGTGTACCAGCAGGCCCAGTCAACTCAATACCTGAAGTGATGGAACACCCGCACACTCTGCACCGCCAAATGCGGGTAAGTGACGGTAACGGTTACAACGCTCTTGGTGTGCAGGCAAAACTCTCAAGAACACCTGGCAGTGCCCGACGCCCGCCTCCCTTTTTTGGCGCGGACACGCGTGAAGTGCTTTTAGAGACAGGTTACAGCGATACTGAAATTGAGAATCTCATAAGCAACGGAACCGCATTTATCCAAAGACAAAAATAAAGGCAGACTTGATAGAATAAAATTTGTGAGGACGAACCCCACGCTTTCCAAATTTATTCTTTGTTTTCAGGAATAGGCTAGGGGCAGGAGAATTTTTCACTTTAAAAAAGTAGATGGCAGTTTATCGCAGCATTTCTAGTCGATACCCACCTTCTCACATTGGCCAGTAACGTGTAGAAGGACAGCCGGAATAGTGTGAAAAGTTATTTCCAATCCAAAAAACAGCGCGCGGAAAGTTAATGTCTAAAGAAGATCTAATAGAATTTGACGGCGAAGTAGTTGAGAAACTCCCAAACGCAATGTTTCGGGTAAAGCTAGAAAACGAGCACGAAGTTATAGCTCGGCTCGCTGGCAAGATGCGTAAATTCCGCATTCGCGTCATGCCCGGCGATAAAGTCTCCGTCGAAATGACCCCATATGACCTTACTAAAGGTCGGATCACTTTTCGCCACAAATAAACCTCAGCTCCTTAATGATGGAAATCATTTTGGATTGATGACTGAAAAAAATTTGCATTTCAGAGACAAATACCAACGGCTGCCTAAACTGGGTACAAACCGGTTGCAGTTGATGAGATTGCTGAATCTTATCAGTGGTGTGATCGCCAGTTATGCAGCGCCAACGCCCATTTCTGTAGGGCGGAGCAACACAGTCAAGAAGGCTGGTCACGCGTCCTGCATATCTTGGCTTAGAACTCTCGACTAGTCGCGCAAATCATCCCAGAGAGCTTTTGCTTTAGCAAAAAAACCTTCTGCTTCAGGATGATTGCCGTCACTTTCACCCTCAAATTCTTTAAGCAACTCTTCCTGACGTTTTGTTAGGTTGACCGGGGTCTCAACAAAAGCCTCAACAATCATATCACCGCGACGGTTTCGCTGATTGAGAATGGACATTCCCTTACCTCGAAGGCGGAATCTTTTCCCTGTCTGCGTGCCCACCGGAATAGTGATCCGGGCTCGGCTTCCGTCAACTGTGGGACACTCAATCTGCCCCCCAATTGCTGCAGTCGTCATCGGGATGGGCGCACGGCAAAATATGTCTGTGCCCTCACGCTCGAATAACTTATGGGGCCTAACACCAATAAAAATATATAGGTCGCCAGCTGGGGCACCTCGAACACCAGCTTCTCCCTCTCCAGAGAGCCGGATGCGAGTACCCTCATCAACACCAGCGGGAATGTTAACATTTAAGGTCCGCTCGCGCCGGACTCGGCCTTGACCACCACAAGCTCGACAGGGGTCCGAAATTATTTGACCTTGGCCACTGCAGCTGTGACAGGTTCGCTCGACTGTAAAAAAGCCCTGGCTAGCTCTGACACGCCCAGATCCCTGGCAGGTGGGACACCCTATTGGTTGGGCGCCATCTTCTGCACCTAAGCCATGACAACTTTCACACTCAGCCAAAGTTGGGACTCTAATATCTACCTTCGAACCTTCGAAGGCTTCTTCTAGTGATATCTCTAAATTATATCGGAGATCAGCGCCTCTTTGACTATGGCGCCCACCGCTTCCGCGACGCCCCATTTCACCAAAAACTTCGTCGAAAATATTTGAGAACGATGAGGTGAAGTTGAAGTCAAAGCCCCCAGCACCAGGGCCACCACCGCCAGCCTGGCGCTGGGTGAAAGCTTCGTGACCAAGACGGTCATAAGCAGATCGACTATCAGTATCCTTCAACACCTCATAAGCGGCGTTTAATTCCTTAAATTTTTGCTCAGCTTCTTTATCACCAGGATTGCGGTCTGGATGGTATTTCATGGCGAGCTTTCGATAGGCTGACTTCATGTCAGAATCGCTAGCCCCACGGGGCACCCCTAATATTTCATAAAAATCTTGAGCCATCGCCACTACGCTCGCATAAGGAGACGGTGGACGAAGTCATCATCATCGTCCACCGTGCTAATGCCCAAATCAGGCCGACTTCTTCTGATCGTCGTCTTTGACCTCTTCAAAGTCTGCGTCGACAACGCCGTCGTCACTGTCAGATGAATTAGGACTATCTTGCCCCATATCAGGGTCCATACCTTCGGCTTGGCTCGCTTTATACATCGCTTCACCGAGTTTCATTGAAGACTGCGTCAGGGCTTCAAGTTTAGCTTTCAAATCTTCTGGATTTCCGGCCTCTTTAGCCTCCTTGAGAGCCTGTAGATCAGCTTCGATAGCTGATTTGTCCTCGGCTTCAAGCGCATCGCCATGCTCAGACAGGTTCTTCTCTACAGTTTGAATCAAACTATCGGCTTGGTTCGCTGCCTCAGCTTGCTCTCGACGCATCTTATCCTCAGCCGCATTGGCTTCGGCGTCCTTCACCATCCGGTCTATCTCTTCATCCGATAGCCCGCCAGAGGCCTGAATGCGAATTGTCTGCTCTTTATTGGTAGCTTTGTCCTTTGCGCCCACCTGAACAATGCCGTTCGCATCTATATCGAAGGTCACCTCAATTTGAGGGATTCCACGAGGTGCAGGAGGTATGCCAACAAGGTCAAATTGACCAAGCATTTTGTTATCTTGGGCCATCTCACGTTCGCCCTGGAACACCCGGATGGTAACCGCATCCTGGTTATCCTGAGCTGTTGAGAACACGTTACTCTTCTTGGTTGGGATCGTGGTGTTACGGTCAATTAGACGGGTGAATACCCCGCCTAACGTCTCAATACCCAAGGACAATGGAGTAACATCAAGAAGCAAGACATCCTTGACATCGCCTTTAAGAACTCCCGCTTGAATGGCTGCACCAACGGCCACAACTTCATCGGGGTTCACACCACGGTGTGGCTCACGGCCAAAGAAACCCTTAACAGTTTCTATCACCTTCGGCATGCGCGTCATGCCACCAACAAGAACAACCTCATCAATTTCACTCGCACGAAGACCCGCATCTTTAAGCGCCTTTTTACAGGGCTCTAAGGTCCGTTCCACCAAAGAACCAACCAAGGCCTCAAGCTTTGCCCGAGTTAAGTGAATGTTAAGATGCTTTGGACCAGACTGATCAGCCGTGATGAAAGGAAGGTTTACGTCGGTCTGAGTCGAGGAAGAGAGTTCAATCTTCGCTTTTTCAGCGGCTTCTTTCAAACGCTGCAGAGCCATACGATCCTGTTTCAGATCGATACCCTGCTCCTTTTTAAATTCAGCTGCCAGATACTCGATGATCGCGCCATCAAAGTCCTCGCCACCTAGGTGAGTGTCACCATTGGTAGACTTAACTTCGAACACACCATCTCCGATTTCAAGGATCGACACATCAAACGTACCGCCGCCAAGATCGTACACCACGATCATTCCGGTGTTCTTTTTGTCGAGACCATAGGCGAGCGCGGCTGCAGTAGGCTCATTAACAATACGCAACACGTCGAGACCAGCTATCCTGCCAGCGTCCTTAGTTGCTTGGCGCTGCGCGTCATTGAAATAAGCTGGCACGGTAATGACCGCTTCGGAGACGGTATCGCCCGTAAACGCTTCTGCCGTCTCTTTCATTTTTTGAAGAACGAATGCCGCAATCTGGCTAGGAGCGTACTTTTGACCAGCGGCCTCAACCCAGGCGTCACCATTATCGCCTTTAACAATCTTGAAAGGAGAAACACCAATTTCTTTCTGAACAATTGGATCGTCAAACCGACGGCCAATTAACCGCTTAATGGCGTAAAGGGTATTATCTGGATTAGTTACGGCCTGCCGCTTTGCTGCCTGCCCTACAAGGCGTTCGCTGTCCTTCATAAATGCTACCATTGAAGGAGTAGTGCGCGCTCCTTCTGCATTCTCAATAACGCGAGCGTCAGAGCCCTCCATCACAGCAACACAAGAATTCGTAGTTCCTAGATCGATACCTATAACTTTGGCCATTTATCTCTCCTTCGAGGCAAGTCCCCGGTCGACCGCCCATTTCGGCA
>JAURGE010000076.1 GCA_030833925.1 Alphaproteobacteria bacterium | reverse complement strand
AAACTTGTTCATTCAAACGGTATACCTTTTTCCTAAAAGAAATAAAAATGGCCACTCGTCTGAGTTAAATTAGACGTATCATTACGCATGTTGGCAGGTACGGGTGCGAAGGGAGCTCTGGGCGATGTACGACGTGGCAATCATTGGCGGAGGTTTACATGGCGGTTTTACCGCGTGGCACCTGAAGCAACGTGAGCCAGACCTTAAGGTCTGCATAATTGAAAAAGACCAAACATACGAACATGCTGCATCGGCCCGCTCTAACGCAGGCATCCGCGTACTTTTCAGCCAAGAGGAGTCCTTGCGACTATCCCAATACGGCCACAAAATTTATGGGAATTTCGAGGAGTTGATGGGCCTGGAGGACCAACCTGCACACCTCTCGTTTAGTAAACAGGGTTATCTATTCATCGCAAACACAGCCGAACAAGCTGCTGATATGACCCAGAATTATAAAATTCAATCAGCAATGGGAGCAGAGGCCGACCTGATTGATGCAACGGAACTAAAAAACCGCTTTCCTTCGTTAAATGTCAGTGACATCACGCTAGCCTGCCATTCGCCAAAAGACGGATGGATCAATCCTGGTCAAGCTCTTTCAGGTCTTGCGAAGAAAAACCGCGCACTTGGTGTTGTGTACATTAAAGCGCAGGTATCAGGATTAACCAAATCACAAAACCGTATCACCGAGGCAGTCACCGAAACTGGAGAAAAGATTAAGTCTCGCTGGTTTGTGAATGCTGCGGGGGCCTGGGCACCAGAAATAACCGCAATGCTGGGCTTTGACATACCAGTCCGACCACTGCCCCGCATTACTTTTTACTTCGAGTGTCGAGAGAACTTGGAACCAATGGGGCTTACCATTGATGGACGTGGGTGCTCTTTCAAGCCAGAGGGAGGTGGCTACGTTACGGGTCACACTGTTTTCGAGCGCGCCGGTGCTTTCGATTGGACTGTCCATGAAGACCGTTTCCAATCAGAGAATTGGCCTCTTGTGGCTCACCGAGTTCCCGCCTTTGAAGCAATTCAGCTCAAGAACGCATGGGCCTGCCACTATGCTCTTTCGACTTGGGACGGCAACGCTTTGATTGGCGCATGGCCAGGACAACCAGATAATTTTCTAATGACAACAGGATTTTCTGGGCATGGACTCCAGCATGCACCCGGAGCGGGCCGTGCTATCTCAGAGTTAATTCTAGATGGTTGTTTTACGACTTTAGACCTTACCAGGTTTGCCGCCAGTCGCGTTGCTGAAGGGCGCAAAGAACCAGAAAGAGGGGTTAAAGCCTAAGTTCCAGTAAAGTTAGGAGAACGCTTTTCAACGAAGGCACGCGCAGCCTCTTTGTGATCCGCGGTACTTTGTGCTCGCAACATGCGAGAGGCTTCATGATCAATTGCTGTAGCATGATCAATGTCGAGTGCCTCATCTAAATTATCTTTGATATATCGATAGGCAATGCGGGGACCAGAGGCTAACCCACCGGCAATCTCTCGCGACGCTTGCATTAGAGTCTCGGGATCAACAACCTTATTTGCCAGACCAAGTGTAAGAGCCTCAGCAGCGGTTGTTCGAGGGCAAAGCAACATTAACTCCCTCGCCTTCCCTGGGCCAACAATGCGTGTCAGCAGCCAGGAAGCGCCATAATCTCCTGGCAAACCAACACGTGCATAACCGGTCGTAAAAAAGGCTCCCTCCGCCATTATTCGAAGATCACATGAGAGAGCTAACGCCATCCCGGCACCAGCTGCGGGTCCTGGCACAGCCGCTATAGTTGGGATTCGAAGTTTACGAATAGCACCGGCACTTTCTGAATGCCTTGCTAACATCTCCTGATACTTCGCTTCCGCTGTTTGTTCGCCATCCTTCCGCACAGCCATCCGCTTGACATCGCCTCCAGAGGAAAAAGCGCCTCCTGCACCTGTAAGAAGAAGAGCGCCAACATCATCATGATTTCCAAAGTCTGCAATCATCCGTCGAAGGGCGAACATCATTTCTGGGGAAAGGGCATTTCGAGCTTCAGGCCTGTTGAGGGTTAGGGTCAGTACCCGGTCGCTCAAGTCTGCAAGTAATTCGGTAGTTCCAGTATCAATAGCGGCCATAGCTTATTCCTTGTTCCCTCAGATGATGGATAGCTATTGCATCGATTTTCTGAGCAGCTCGCAACCCATTTTCATATATCTTTGAACTAAACCTGTTTTTATTGTTTGAGATTCAAGTTTTTCGGAGATGCACTGCAGATGCGAGAGCCTTTACGTCTTGCGTTAGTCACTGACATTCACCATGGCGAGGATAAGCTCACAAAACGGGGGGAAAGCGCACTTTCTCTTCTAGACAGTTTTCTCTCCTTTGCGGGCGATTGGGGAGCTGACATGATTGTTGAGCTCGGGGACCGCATCTCAGACGTGAACCGAGCAACTGACAGCCAATTACTTGCTGAAGTTGCCTCTCGTTTCGAAGGTTTAAACACACCTCATAGTCACCTCCATGGAAATCATGACGTCGCTTTTCTGGGAGCGAATGTGAACTCAGAAACTTTTTCCCAACCCGCATCCAGCTATTCGGTCGAAATGAAAGGTTGGCGTCTGATATTTTGGCAAGCAGACACATTTATCCCATGGCCGGAAACCTTTCGCATCCGGCAATCCGACCTAGCTTGGCTGAGTGACGAACTCCAGAAGAGTGACCTGCCAACAATTATTTTCAGCCACGTACCGCTCGGCTCGGGATCAATGCAAAGTAATTACTGGTTTCAAAACAACCCAGAAGTTGGCGGCTATCCGAACGCCTCTGAAGCTAGAGCAATTATTCAAAGTTCTGGCCATGTGGTTCTATGTGTCTCTGGGCATGTGCACTGGAATTCGCTTAACCAAGTCAATGCCATTCCTCACATTACCCTACAATCTTTAACCGAGAGCTTTACAACCAGTGGGGAAGCAGCCGGTGCTTGGGCAACGCTTGAGGTTAACGATGATATTCATTGGCGCGTCTATGGGAGTGACCCATTAGAACTGCGCTTACCTCTTCGTGAACCCGGTCATACATGGACATCGCCGCTCCCTAAATTCAGAAAACATCAGTCAACACATCAAACTCACAATAACTTAAGGGATGTTGAAGCGCTGATTTTTGACCTTGATGGGGTGCTTTATCGGGATGATGAGCCAATCGAACATGCCCGCGAATTTGTGACCTGGGCAGTTACTGAGGGCTTAAAAATCAAGGCAATTACTAACAATGCCGGTAAAACCTCCAAGGAATATGCGCAAAAACTTCAGCGAATGGGCTTCATGATCAAGCCAGAGCAAATTGTGACCGCAGGAATGGCAACTGCTAAATGGCTAGCAGAACACTCTCCAACACCAAGGGTCCATTCTTTGGGTCCAAAAGCGCTAGAAGAAGAGCTTCTCGCTGTAGGGGCATTCCTAACTGACGATCGCCCAGATTATGTTGTTGCCGGAATTTCACCAGAGGTGACCGTTGCTGATCTCTCTCTAGCAACTCGACTTATCAGGGCCGGCGCTGCATTAGTTATTAGCAACCCAGACACAACCCATCCCACCCCTAAAGGGTTAGCACCGGAAGCTGGGGCTATTCGCGCCTTTCTTGAAGCTTCGGGGGGAAAATCTGCAATTACAGTGGGTAAGCCTGATCCGTATATCTTTATGATGGCCCTACGAGGAACCGACGTAGCAGCCAATCGTACTTTGATGATCGGTGACACTGTATCTACAGATATTGCCGGCGGCATGGCAGCAGGCCTTATTACGGCATTAGTAGAGACTGGTAATCCAGTAGACGAAGTTCCGACCCCCCCACCCTCGCTACGAGTGCAAAACCTCCTTGAGCTGGGCCAATTACTTTCAGCTGCTAAAGCCTAGTTTCCTCTGCAGCTCTTAGATTGAAAGGCTACTCATAAGCCGAAAATGAAGCATTAGATATATGATCTGTCTTTGTAGCTTGAGAAAAAGCAGACGGCCCTAAAAGGCGCACCACCAATCGCAGCAAAAGCGAGCACGTGGACATGGTCAGTAAGGTTGGCCCAAGCACCAGAAAAAATTTAATCGCCCAACGGTTATCGAGACCGTTAGACATCCCTGCCCCCTCATCAGCATTCCATGAACTCATAAAAAATTCCCATCCATAATGGAGGAGAATAGCTAAGAACGGAGCTAGAATTAGGAAACCACCGCAAAGTTCCAACCAAAGACGCCCTCGGTCGGTGAACTTATGTCGAAAAATATCCAGTCGGACGTGGACATTTCGACTGTAGGCAAATCCAAGGGCGGCCATGAATATGATCGCATGAAGGTGCCATTCAGCATCCTGTAAGACAGGTGAATTCAGATATCCGTGCCAATCATTGGCGATGACGAATTCAAGCTTACGGAGATATTTCCGACCTAAAGCATCGAAGACAATGATGAGAACCATAGGCAGGAATAGCCATGCTGCAGCTTGCCCCGCCAGACGCCCAGGCAGGTCAAGCCAGTGGGCAATCTTAATAACCGCAAGCCATGGTCTAGCGCTGTCTCTTGGTGCTTCTGTCATTGATTCATGGATCAAAAAGGTAATGTGGCAAGTACAAAACAATACCTGGCCAGGCAAGCAACAGCCCAACACAAATCATCTGCAGGCCGACAAAAGGTGCTACTCCACGATATATGTCACCCATAGCAATAGAGGGTGGAGCCACCCCTTTAATGTGAAAGAGTGATAAACCCATAGGCGGGGTCAAAAAGGATGTTTGAAGGGTCACAGCAACAAGCACAGCAAACCAGTAAACCACATCAGGCTGAGAAACATGTTCTCCAAAATCGAGAGGCGCAATTAGTGGCCCAAAAAGTGGCACGACGATAAGTAAGATTTCCAGGACATCAAAGAAAAAACCCATCGCAAAAATCAAAATGATAGCAAAGAGTAACAGACCCCAAGAGCCCAATTGAGCTGCTTCGATGATTAGATGTATCAGGTCATCCCCGCCCAATACCCTGAATACATAAGCAAAACAGGTTGCTCCAATATATAACAGAAAGATCATCCCAACGATCATCGTAGACCGCTCAAGAGATAATCGCAGTTCTTTGAAGGACATTCCTCCACGCGCAAAAGCAAGGATTAGCGCACCTGCTGCTCCTACTGCTGCAGATTCAGTAATTGTCACAAAGCCAGTCAGTACTGATCCCATAACGAGTGCAATCAGTATTGCTGGCGGACCTACGCCCCGGATAAGAGCTCTATGTAGCTCCCGCTGACTGACCACCACATTTTTTTGCCGTGGCCCGGCATCGGGAAATATGGTGGTCACAAGAACAATATAAGCGACGTACAACAATGCCAGCAGCAAACCGGGGAAGATTGCTCCAGCGAACAAGAAGCCCACCGACATAGGTAACATTTCAGCTAGAAAAACGAGCAAAATGCTGGGGGGAATAAGAATGCCGAGTGTTGCTGATGATGCAATCACACCCACCGCTAACGAGGGCCTATATCCAGCTTGCAGCATCGATGGTAGAGCAATCAAAGTCAGCATAATGACCGAAGCGCCAACGACGCCTGTCACCGCAGCAAATATAACTCCCATCAAAGTTACGCCCAGCGCCATTCCACCTGGCACATTCCGAAGCAAAAGCTGCAAAGCTTCTAGAAGATCGCGGGCAATTTGGGACCGTTCCAACATCACGCCCATAAAGACGAAAAGTGGAACCGCAATGATCTGCAAATTCTCTGCGACCATCCAAATTCTTGGGGCGAAATTATAAAATTCGACTATCGAAAAGACTTCTAGCCAGGATCCTATTAGCCCAAAGGCTACAGCCGTACCGCCAAGAGCAAACGCAATTGGATAGCTCGTGAAAACCAGAGCCATCAAGGTCAGAAACATGAAAAGCGGCAACAGATCGACGATCAACATTTTCTAGAGTGCTGTCACTTTGCAGTCACCGCCCGTCGCATCAGTTCGAAGTTACCACAACCAGATCGGAAGCATCGATGAGACCATATTAGAGCCGACTGGCATATGATCTCATCTCTTTCACACGTGTTAGTAGGCGCTACCAGGTCCAGCCGACCTAGCTTCATCGCTAACGCCCTTGCATGCCTTAACGGCTGCGGCGGCGGCTGCTGCCAAAATACGTCCATCTGATGCAATCGTGACAAGTTTAGCACCGCGCTTAATCATCTTGGCTGCATATTCAGGCGTCGCACAATGGATGCCGGCTCCAAGACCACGCGCGTTGGCAGCATCAATTATGCGTTCAATGGCGGCCACAACACCCTTATCTGTCGGGTCTAATATCGGGGGGGCACCCATCGTCATCGCTAAATCGGTCGGACCAATATAAACGCCGTCGAGGCCAGGTGTATCCAGGATCGCATCAAGGTTATCCAGCGCCTGTGTTGTCTCAATCATCGCAATCGCCAAGATTTCGTCATTGGCTTTTGCAAGATAATCAGAACCCGCATAGACGACCGCCCTTGTAGGACCGCTAGACCGATATCCGAGTGGTGCATACTTACAAGCGCCCACAAACTTAGCCGCATCTTCCGGAGTATTGATCATGGGGCAGATGATACCCATAGCACCTGCATCCAGCATCTTCATGATGATGCCAGGTTCCACCCATGGCACACGGGCTGTTGGGGGCACTGCAGTTGTAGAGATCGCCTGA
>JAURGE010000075.1 GCA_030833925.1 Alphaproteobacteria bacterium | reverse complement strand
CAACCGTCAATACTTTTGACGCTTGTGCTTTTTCCGCGAGTTGAAGTGGCCGTGACCGTCAAAAATGACGGTTTTTCTGGGAATTCGAGATTGGTACCAACCTCTCGCGACCAACTGCATTGCGATGTCTCCAATTGGACTGGTAGGCAATTGGCTGAGAGGTACCACGTCGAATCAACGTGCGAACACTAAGTGCAAAACATGCTGCAGGATGCACCGTTCCACGCAAGGTTAGGATGTAGCTCTTTCAACCAGAAACATGCGCGATATCAAGACAGCTAATCCGAACTCTTCTTTTCAGCAGACAACAAATGATCGGCTTCGTGTATCAGCGCCTGCATCGAGATTGGCTTTATTGGCCAATGGGAACCTATCAATCTATCGCCCTCCGCTGTCCCCGCTTTCTTGCGTAGCATATTGATCCAATGAGCACAAAATCGACCTTGACATGCACCCATAGCAAATCGACCGTTTAGGCGAATCTCTCGATTGGTAGGGTCAGCGCCCAAGTCAAATAAATCAGATAAAGATTTTTTTTCACACCTGCAAATAATTACCTCGTGCGGCAGTTCATCTAAGGCAGACTGCTCATCAACGGAGTAAATTTTCGCAAGTGTGCTTTGGGCAGCCCTCTCGCGAGACAAAACATCGAGCAGCTCTTTGGTACGAACTTTCATTTCGACTGATTCGACCGGAAAGACTTGTAACTGTTTAATTACTTCAATTGCTACCGCTTCTCCATGCGCTCTAGAAGCTCTGGCCCCCAGTCCGAGAGCGCAATCACCGGCTTCATGCCAAATCGGCATACCAACAGGGCGCATGCCGTAACAGTTTTTAGCAATACCGTCATGGAGCGCTAAAAAATCAGTGTCGAAACAGAGCTTATCGTCCCCCGTGAAACTTACTCGCAAGCCGCTTGTGCAATGTTCAATTCGCGCGATAAATCGTCCCTCATAAATTGGAACGCCAGCAACCTTCAGCACCTTGATGTAGTTAGCCGCCTCTAATAAGTAGCCGACTGGAAGTTTTAATGCGTGCCAAAACTTCCTAGACGGCCGAGCTTCCTCAATTACCGCGAGCGGAGGATTTCCGAGGCGAGTAAGCTGTGCAGCCACTGCCAGCAAAAGTGGGCCAGAACCAGCAAGTAACACACGCTTCTTCGGCGCTCGCAAAGATGTTTTAAGAAGTACCTGCAACGCACCAGCTGTCATTACCCCAGGTAAATGCCAGCCCATCCGCGGCCTAACCTTCTCTAGAGCGCCAGTCGCGACGATAATCGCTTTGGGTCTTAAACTTACGCTAGTTGAGGTAGAAGTGTTGGTGACAACAATCGCACCTGTTGAATCAGTACCCGTATACGTGGAACAAACAGAAACACTCATCAGCTTACGCACACGATCGAAGCGCGCCATCAAATCCCGCCAACTAGACTCGTGGACTCCATTCAGGTTGGGGTTTTGTCCCGTTTGAGCTCGTCTCAGGACGGCGCCACCTAACGTTGTCGCTTGCTCAACTATGTGAACCCTTAAGCCCGATTCAGCGAGCTTACAAGCGGCACTCATGCCGGCCAATCCGCCTCCTACGACTAAAACATCGAAGGAATGCTCGCCATCACTGCTCATGAGCGTCGCCACGGCTATCGCTTGAATAAAATCTTTCGTTTTCTATGCAGCTGCAGAGGCAGGCCTCTACTGATTCGCCATTCTCTTTGCGCACTAAACAGGATTGGCATTGGCCAATTCCACAAAAAATTGAATTTGGACGCCCATCTTTAGAGACTGCAAAATTAGAGACTCCGTGGTGCAAAAGAGCTGTTGCAACAGTATCGTTCTCAGTGAACCCAACTGGCTCATCATTCCAAAAAAATCGTGACACTAAACAACCTCACTCATTTCTTGAAATCGATTAGGTGAAAAAACATCAAGGACGCCTTTAGGTTCGTCGAATATCGCATCACAAACAGCTCTACCAGCCCATGCCGAGAGACAAATACCATCCCCCTCAAATCCACTTGCGATCCATGTTCGGCGATGCTGCGGCATCAGTCCAACAATGGGTAATCCATCAGCGACGGCAGCCCTAACGCCGGTGAAGGTTCGAATAACCCGGCGGTTTTTGAGTACAGGGTAAATGTCCACGGCTTGCTTGATTAAATTACGAATAACTGATACGTCAGTAAAGTCACTTCGTCCATGTGGCTCTCGGGTACTACCTATTAAATATTGTCCTGTTTCCAATGGATCGATGACAACAGGAGGCGACGAAGTTTCATTTTTCACTAATTGCTTGCTGATTAAATACGAACCGGCAGTTATCGATCCCTCCAAAGTCCGCTCGTTTGGTTGCCTCTGATCTGTAATGATAAGTTGGCCTGCACGGGGAAAAATAGGAAGACGTTCAAACAGATTCAAAGACTGGAGACCAGCAGCACAGACTACTGCTCTGGCTCTAAGTTTCCCAGACTGGCATTGCACAGTGACACTCGAAACCTCCTCCGCGATATCGATGACTGCATCGCGCCAAAAAAATGCGGCTCCTGATGCACGCAAATAGGCTTGTGTAGCGCCATATCCCAACATATGGCCTTCTCCGTCCAACTTCAGGAGTCGCCGAACGCCTGATCCAAAACCGAGGGCAACAGCCTTTTGGTTTGGAAGATCTGCAACCACCTTTACTTGATTCCCAAGCTTTCGCAACTTGATAGCTAACGCATCCAGAGCCCCCTCCTCCGCTTCATCTGTCGCAACGAAAAAGCTCGGCCGTGCATGAAAAATACCGGCTAGGGGACCATTTTTTTTCGCAAGCTCTTTTGAGTATTCGAGGGATTCGTAGGCCACGTCAGCAAGAATACCTTCCCGCTTACTCGCGACGGATACTGCACCATCGCTAGCCCCAGACGCGCCTGCAGCAGGGCCGATACCATCCACTACAGCGACACGCACCCCTCTCTGAGCTGCATGCCAGGCAACAGAGGCGCCAACAATTCCCGCCCCCACCACAACCAGATCAAATTCTTGCATTGACGTTTTTTGCTCTTTTTGTCGAGTTCATCTTAGCGAAAATTACCGGTCAGTAATTACAAAATAGCCTCCCATACCTATAATTTTTTAAAGGCAAAATGAGAGAAATAGCGAGATATCAGCGTTTACCCGAATCTAAATACAAATAAATTTATAGGATGAAAGGACTTATTTGTATTGAGACCAAGACCTCTGTTCGTTAAAGTGAATCGCCTCATAGCCCGCTGGGTGGGGGCTAAATCTTTAAAACACCAACGCGCCTCGAGAGACGCAGCCAACTGGAGTAATCATGAGAGTTATCAATACACTAAGGGCGTTAATTTTTACACTGATTTGTGCGGCAACGGCTACCACCGCAGTGGCTCAAACTAGCAAGGTTGATGAAATTCGTTCTAGGGGAACCCTGCGTATGGCAGGGATCTTGAATGAGGACCCCTACTTCTCCAAAGACCCTCGGACAGGTGAGTGGCGTGGGTTCGCGGTCGAGATGGCGCGCGACATCGCTGAAAACATTGGCGTGAAGCTAGAGGTGGTGGAATCGAGCTGGGCGAATTCAATCTTGGACGTCCAATCCGGGAAAGTCGATTTAGCTTTGGCACTAACTGCATTACCCAAGCGTGCGCTTTCAGTTCACTTCACCTCGCCAACCTACTACAACAGTTTTGTAATCATCTCCCCCAAGGCGAGTATGAAAGATAAGACTTGGGCTCAGCTCAATGATCCATCAATCACAATTGCGGTTGACCTAGGCTCTGCCCAAGATCAGATTACAAAACAGATGCTACCAAAAGCAAAAATCCTTCGATTTAAAACGCGAGATGAGGCTGTTATTGCGTTGACATCTGGCAAGGCGGATGCAGTCATCAACACGGTTTTGAATGGCATGGTAATGACTAAGAAAAATGCGGCACTGGGTAAGGTGTACGTTCCTCACCCCTTGCTTTCATCTCCCTCTGTTATTGGCCTAAACTACAAGACCGATGACACTTGGAAGCAATTTGTTTCAGCGTGGGCAGATTACAACCGCCGCGTCGGCAACAATCAGACTTGGATTTTAAAAGGCCTTGAGCCTTTTGGAATAGGTCTTGATGATTTACCCGAAGGCTTCTCCTTCAACTGACGCATATCAAAGAGGTCACGTGGCGAGGGCTGCGTGGCCTCTTATTTATTTTGACAGGAAGTTAGCATGTACCAGTGGGATTTTTACACGGTGCTGCAGTCGTTCGATTTATTTCTAATCGGTCTGTGGACTACATTTCTCTATACAGTCGGATCGATAAGTATTGGGATAGTCGTTGGTTTAGCAGTTTGCTTTGCGAGGCTAGCGAAACTTCAATCAGTACGTCTTTTAGCAAGAAGCTATCAAGAGTTGTTTCGGTGCACGCCGCTGCTCGTCCAAATTATGTGGGCATACTACGCGTTACCGTTACTAACAGGCTACTCGATTTCAAATACAACAGCAGGACTTCTAACGCTATCGCTTTACGTGGGCGCCTTTTATTCTGAAATATTCCGCGGTGGTATCAACGCAATTGAACGCGGCCAAACAGAGGCTGGATTAGCAACTGGCCTTTCACGTGTGCAAGTAATGCACCATATTATTCTGCCGCAGGCAATAAAAAAGATGCTGCCTGCGTTTATCAACCAATCAGTTATACAAGTCAAAAACACCTCCCTGCTATACGCCATATCAGTCGCAGAATTGACATACATGACGTCAGTTGTGAATAGCGAAACTTACCGACCTATGGAAGCCTTCACGCTAGCTGCTGTTATGTATTTTTTGATGCTCTTTCCCCTAACGCAATTCGCTGATCGCTTTGAAAAAAATCTGCGGCAAAGCGACTAAAAAACATGTCAACAATTCTCCGCGTCGAAAATTTAACAAAATATTTCGACTCTCATTTGGTTTTAGACGGCATAAATCTTGAGGTTAACAATCAAGACATACTTGCAGTCATCGGCCCCTCCGGCTCAGGAAAATCAACGCTTATCCGCTGCATGAACATGCTTGAGCTTCCTTCATCCGGTTCCATCGTTTTTGACGGCAAGCAAGTGATCAATGCGTTTAAGTCAAACGAGAACGGGATAGGGACCGGCGAATTGCGGCGCAGGGTAGGAATGGTTTTTCAACATTTCAATCTGTATCCGCACCGCACAGTTCTAGAAAACGTCACACAGGCCCCAATCCTCGTAAACAAAGAATCTGTACAGGATGCAACAACACACGCAAAGGAACTCCTAGAGAGCGTCGGGTTGGTTGAGAAAATTCACGAATTCCCTAACCATTTATCTGGTGGACAAAAGCAACGAGTGGCGATCGCACGCGCACTAGCAATGCGTCCAAATCTCTTACTCTTAGATGAGGTCACGAGTGCGCTCGACCCTGAATTGGTCGGAGAGGTGCTACAAGTGATCAAGCGACTCGCCAACCAAGGCATGACGATGGTGATCGTTACGCATGAGATGGCATTTGCAGGAGATGTGGCGAACAAGGTGATCTTCATGGAAGATGGCCAAATAAAAGAGTCAGGTTCGCCAGCGGAAATTCTTGTGACCCCGTCATCCGAACGGTTGAAATTGTTTCTCAGCCGTCACCTTCGCTAAACTGTTACGGGATAAAGTCAGTTAACACATCGAAAGTTAATCAATGGAAGACAAGGACGCTTTTAAGATTAACATCTCATTGCTCCAAACATTTCATCTTGTAGCGAAGCATGGGTCTTTTTCGGCGGCATCTAGGGCGCTGAACATATCTTATCAATCAGCTGCGAACCACGTCAGACGATTGGAGCAACTATACGGTGCAAGGTTAATTGAAACAGATCGTGGGTCGCGGCAGATCACTCTTAGTCCAAAGGGTAAGGCACTATACGCCTCGCTAAGTGGAGAGCTTGATAACATCCTCTCGCGAATTGCTCTTTTGCTGCACAACGAACGCTCAATGCTCAGGGTAGGTGTTCCACAGGCGCTATTCCACCATTTTTTCCCAAGCATTTTGAGAGACTTCAAGCAGCAAGCCTCAAGTATGGAGTTAGCTTTCTATGAGCGAGATACGACACTAGAAAAAATGATGCTCGACGGATTACTTGATGCAGCCGTAAGTGAGCGTTTTTTTGGGCAAGACACAATTTCGCAACAAGCGCTTGGAGAATACAAACTCTGTCTCATTTATCCTCGAACATGGTTCCCCGCGGCAGAAATTTCACCTTCAATTTTCCAATTCGCGGAAAGGGACATGATCACTTATGAGGCGGGTCAAACTATCCGAGTCCGTTCCACAGAGTCTCTAGCAACTTACTTCGGCAAGGTCCCAAAGGTTGCCCTAACGACCTCAGGCAGCACGAGTATTGTCCAATTAGTGGGCGTCGGTCTTGGGTACTCGGTTGTTCCCCAATGGCTCGTCTCTCAAAGCGATCCCCACATTGGCCAAATAGTCATTTCGGACATACCCCCTGTAACAGTCTATTTTGCGCACACTACTCTTCTTAGTTCAAATGCCTTTGTTCACCAGCTTCACGAAACCTGCGCTAGGATCATGGGAGCACAGCTCGGCAAAGCCAATCAATCCTTGAGATTTTGATACACAAGAGGCGAGATCACTCCACCAAAACGAACAAACGAATAAGGAGCCCAGTTAAACAGAGAGAGCACTTCGATTTTTCGTGAGCGCTTGATTTATCGGGCTTATTACTGGTGGGTGGTACAGGGTTCGAACCTGTGACCCCTGCCGTGTGAAGGAAGGGGTTGTGTACATCCTTGTATTTCTTTGCACTATGAAATGGCTTAAATAGTGGGCTACAAGGTACATAATAGTACACATATGTTTTTCCCATATTTTTCCCATGGCAAAAATTGATACTGTCGATGCTAGGAATAGGCTCAAGCCACGTGATGCCGCATACATACATCACGTATCGGCAGGCTTCTCACTCCGATACCGAAAGCCCAAGGCTAACTCA
>JAURGE010000074.1 GCA_030833925.1 Alphaproteobacteria bacterium | reverse complement strand
GGGTTAGTCAGGACCCCCGTTCCAGATAAAAAATAACGGGCCCCTTCGAATAGCGCCCGAAGCCCATGCACTCTTTCATTGTAGGTATCAAGTTTGCCTTTTAACCGCCAGCGCATTCGAAAAATCTGGTGATCATGCATATTTTCGCCCACGCCCTTAAGAGCATGAAGTGGCGTTATGCCTGCAGTTTTTAGACCCTCCGGATCTCCGATGCCAGATAGTTCTAAAAGGTGCGGGGAACCATAGGCGCCACAAGATATTATAACCTCACGAGTGGCGTAGGCACTCTCGATTTGGCCATGAACATCAAAAGCGAGACCGATTGCGCGACTGCCATCCAGGATGACGTGGTGAGCCGAGGCACCAGTAACAACCCTTAAATTGGCTCTTTTCCTAGCAGGCTTCAAAAAGGCTTCTGCGGTTGAATTTCTTCTTCCTTTGGCAATTGTAACTTGTGCGTAGCCAATGCCTTCTTGTTCAGCGCCATTAAAATCGGGGTTTTCTGGAAGTCCTATTTCCTTGCCCGCTGCAATCATCGCTTGAGAAAAAATAGTTTTTTCGGTTAAGTCAGAGACGGTAAGAGGGCCATCCGTTCCGTGATATTTGTCAGCCCCGCGCTTATTGTTTTCTGCTTTTTTGAAATAGGGTAGTACGTCGTCATAGCCCCATCCACGGCACCCAAGTTGAGCCCAATGATCGTAGTCAGCGGACTGCCCGCGCATATAGATCATACCGTTGATTGAGGAAGACCCCCCCAAGGTTTTTCCGCGTGGAAGGAAATCCTTCCTGCCATTAAGTTTTGGTTCCGGCTCGCTTTCAAAAAGCCAGTTTACTTTCGGATTTTGGAGCGTTTTTCCAAAACCGAGAGGGATCTTTATCCAAAAGTTTGAGTCTTCGGGTCCAGCTTCTAGAAGCAGAACCTTATTCGTAGGATTTGTTGATAGGCGATTTGCTAGTACGCATCCCGCCGAGCCGGCGCCAACGATTATGAAGTCGTATGTTTCAGGCAATGGATTTGATATCTCAGGCGGCTATAACAGGACCATCACCGACAATTGTAGTTCGGTGCATCACGCGTCGCTCCATTGGATCGTGAGGAGTTACAAGGTGCATGGTGCAACGATTGTCCCAAAGAACAATGTCATCTTTTGTCCAATGGTGGCGATAGACAAAGCGGTCCTGTTCGGCGAATTCTGTTAATTCTTCAATTAATTCAGAGGCTTCTGTGGTTTCCATGCCCTCAACTTCATCATTATAAATTGGACTAATGAAGAGAGACTTACGTCCAGTGATTGGGTGCCGGCGAACCATAGGCTGCCAAACTGGAGGCATAGCGGCACGTTCATCATCGGTTGCTTTCCTAGCGCTCGCGATGCGGCTTAATTTATCGAAGTCATGACAAGCACGACGCCCTTCGACTTTTTGTTTTAAATGGTTAGGCAGTTCTTCGTAAACTTCATACATATTGATAAAGCAAGTCACGCCACCAGTCTTTGAAATCTCAATTCCGTGCAAAAGCGATCCCATTGCCGGGTTCTGGCGATAGCTTGAATCTGTGTGCCATTTTCTAGCGCTGCCCAATTGCTGCATGGTTGGGTGCTCTGGCATCATCAAATTGCCATCGTCATCAACATTGGAAACCCTAAATATCTCAGGAACTTTGCGTGATTTTATAATATTTTGGTGGAAAACTTCTGGTTCGCCAAAAGCCCGGGTTGCTTCCACATGCTCTTCATCGGTGACAGGCTGATTGGGAAAAATTAATACCAGATTTTCCATCCAGATCCGGTTTAGTTCAGCCATCAGATCAGCAGACATAGGGCGCCGAAAATCTACACCTCGTACTTTGGCACCTATCAGTGGATGCATTTTTTCAACAGCGAGACTCATATTAGAAATCCCTCAAGCGTCAACGAATTCAAAGCCCATAGCGCGGGCATGATAGTAGAAGCCGCCATCTTGAACGATTAGAAAGAAGCATCGCTCGTTGCCGGCATTCGTGTGACTATGGACAGATACGGGCGGGGTAATCGTAGTGGCAAACGGAGACCAGTCTTTTCGTTTCCCATCCACTGTCGAGTAACAATTTTCACCCTTTACTACTAATGATACTGCCACCGAGTTATGCCGATGTGGCCGCTGGGTGATACCTGGATCAAGAGTGTTCATAGCAACAGTTAAAGTGGGTAAAGCATTGCGACTTGCTTCTTGGACATCGGACGAAATTATCAGGGCGGTTCCTGGAATTTCCGCATTTTTTCCAATTTCATATAAATAGTCGATTTGGCGCTTTATTTCGGCAGCGGTGCAATGAACTACAGGTGTTGGGGCGTCTCCTAGGGCAGGGGGTTGAGCGTGCTCGTGACGAAACTGAGGTTCATTTGTCACGATCCAAAGAACTGAATCTTCCTCAGCATAGTGGCTATGGCGCACACCACCAGGACTAATAAAAAGGTCGCCCTCTCGCCATTCAACAGTTTCCTCACCAATTTGGCTTGTTCCAGAGCCACGGATCACATAATGCACGGCTCCGCTTGCGCGTGGAGTTGTTTCCCAGGAGTCATTCGGTCGAATTCTTGCATAGCCGGCTAGAACAAGTGGTGAAGTTGCAGGGAATGCACATTCCATAACGTCGGAAGCATCACATGGTATGAAACTTGTTGGCGTGTCTGCTGCCAGTGCCTTTTCGGGTTCTCTACTGAAAGCGGTATCCGGTACTGGTGGCAGGATCACATTGAATGCATTGCCAGGATTGAAAAATCTAGCCCGAGCTTGCGCCGGTGTTTTTGGATCTTTGGCGTGCTGCGCTGGCAAGTCGCCAATGGTTAACGGTGTTGCGCTATCTGGCATCTTTTAACACTCCTGGGAGAGAGGAAGAATGTTGTTGCAAAGCATACTATAAGGTCAACACCAGTTTTCCTATGACGCTTCGTTTTTGTATTTCCATTAATGCTGCTTTTGCTTCCTCCACTGGATAAACCTTGTGCACGCGAGGATTTAGATCTCCGGCGCTTACGCTCGGAAGCAAGTTGGTAAGGCGTTCGCGGGTTTCCATTGGATAGCGCCATGAATGCTCTCCAAATACCACTCCAATGACGGAAAAGTTTTTTACTAGGATCATATTGGTTGCTACCTTAGGAATATCTCCTGAAGCAAATCCAATAACTAAAATGCGGCCTTGCCAACCAATGCAACGGACTGATTGTTCAAAGGCTTCACCCCCGACAGGATCGAATACGACGTCAACGCCTTTGTCGGCTGTAAGCTCCTTTACTCTGTCGCGAAGGTTTTCAGCCCTGTAGTTGATTACTTCGTCAGCGCCATATTGTTTTGCGACTTCCAATTTTTCAACAGATCCTGCAGCGGCAATTACGCGTGCTCCAAGAAGCTTTCCAATTTCGATTGCAGCAATACCAACTCCGCCGGTAGCCCCTAACACTAATAGTGTCTCGCCTTGCTGAAGTTGGCCGCGATGAGCAAGCGCAAAATGCGCGGTGCCGTAAGCAACTGGAAATGCAGCGGCATGAATAAAGTCCATGCCATCTGGCATTGGTGTAACAATTTGGCCAGGAACTACGCACTCAGCAGCAAATGCACCGCCTCGTCTCGCAAATGCGAGAACGCGATCTCCCATTTTTACGTGCGAAACTCCATCAGCAACTTCAAGGACTTCACCGCTGCACTCAAGGCCGGGAACGAATGGCAATTCTGGTTTTACTTGATATTTTCCTTCTGCCATCAAGATGTCAGGAAAATTAATACCCGCTGCATGCACCCCAATACGCACTTGGCCATTGCCAAGTTTAGGTGATCCGATATCTGCTACCCTCAAATTTTCAATCGAGCCAAGTTCAGGGCAAATCAATGCTTTCATTCGGTGCCTCCATCAGCTACGGCTTTGGCTGCCAACGTCTTGAGCTCTCGGCGCATTAGCTTTCCAGTAGGGGTCAGAGGAAGTTCAGAGACAAAGAAAATACGATCTGGCAATTTATACGATGATAAGAGATGTTTGCAGTGATTTCGCAGATTGACTGCGTCTTTGGGCGCGCCAGGGCGAGGAACCACAAACGCTACAATTATTTCACCTTTATCAGCGTCTGGCACTCCTGATACTCCAGCTAATCCGACAGTTTCATCTTGCTGTAGTGCCTCCTCAACTTCTGCCGGCGAAACATTAATCCCGGATCGTTTTATCATTTCTGATGACCTCCCCGCGTAGGAGACAGTTCCATCAGGATTGAGTGATCCTAGATCACCAGTTCGGAAAAAGCCGTCCTCAGTGAAAACTGCTTGATTGTGGATGGCGCTTTGTCCGCTATATCCAGGTGTGAGGTATCCTCTCACTTGGATCTCCCCTATCTCGCCATCGTCACTTGGTTCGCCGGTTTCTAAATTGACAATACGGATTGTTACTCCAGGTAGAGGTGGTCCTTGGCAATGAGCTCGACGTTCTAAGGGCCAGGTGTGTGGAGTTACGCTACAATTCCCATAGCTCTCAGTTTGGCCATAAATATTGCAGATTTCGTCGGCACCAAGCTCATTGGCGGCTCGCATTACGTCTTGGGGTGCGCCAATCGTTAAACCTGTGCGAAGGCTCTTAGTTTTTTCGGGACTAAAACTTGGTTCTGCTAGAAGGGCATTTGTCATTGCGGGTAACGTGTAAAGCGCGGTGGCTTTGAATTTTTCGATAAGGTGAATAGCGCCAGCCGGCTCAAACTGTTGCTGCAAAACCATAGCAGCGCCATGGCTTAAGACTGCCACTAAGGCATTAACTGCACCATAAGACCAAAATAACGGGATCGATATTAAGACTGTATCACGTTCGGAAAGCCCCATTCTTTCGCCAATATTAAAACCATTTTCGATTGAAGCCCAATGGGTGAGGGGTACGCACTTTGGGCGACTTGAGGAGCCGGAGGTGTAAAGTATAACAAAATTGTCGCCCGCACTTCGACCATCTCCGGGAGGTTTTCCTACTAAAATTGGACCTGTTAGATAGTCCTTGTAGCTAGGGCCATCTAGCGTCACGACTTCTTGAAGTTGTTTGAGTTTGCCTTCGTCTTTAAGTGCGCTTAGCCCGTCAGAGAAATTTTGACGACCATAGTTCTTAAGCGTGAAAAGGGTCTTGGCCCCCGCGTCTTCAAGTAAAAACTCTAACTCTGCTGTTGTAGACCATGTGCTAAATGGAGCTAAAACGGCACCAACACCAGCCGCACCAAAGCACACATCCAGCCACTCAATTCGATTATTGCAGAGAAGTCCAATTACGTCTCCACGCTTTGTGCCGCTCGCTTCAAGGCGTCCCGCCACATAGGAAGCACGCTTAGCCATATGTCCATATGTGATCACATCGTCATCAATAAAAATAAAAGGCTGATCTGGTGACCTTTCGGCAATTTCATTGAGGAGATCATAGATAGTTCTTGCTAATGGAGCTTGCATGGGTGTTCCGGTAATGGGCTATCTTTAGAATCTAACGATAAGGGGTCAAGTGATGCCACTCAATGTCCGAGAAGCCGCAAAATACATCACTCTGATTGAGCTCGACGAGCAATCCAAAATGAATGCCATGTCGAGGCAAATGCTGGGCGAGATAGCAGATCTTTGGGAAACACTTGATGCTGATCCGAGGTGTCGTGCGATAGTTATTACTGGGACTGGGGAAAGAGCATTCTGTGCGGGCGCCGATATTGGTGGAGATCTCTCAGCAAGCGAAGACATGGCCGCTATGATCAATCGGGCGCTATTGAAAACCCACGCCATTTCAAAACCGGTAATTGCTGCTGTAAACGGCGTCTGTGCCGGTGGAGGCGTGGAGTTATTGCTTTCGACTGATATAAGGATAGCTGCGCAACATGCCCGCATAGGTTTGCCAGAAGTTCGCTACTCAATTTATCCCTTTGGGGGTGCTGTAGTGAAGCTTTTTAAACAAATTGGCTATACCCATGCCATGGATTTAATCCTAACTGGCAGGTTAATTGAAGCGCAGGAAGCTGAAACCATTGGCCTTTACACTCGTGTGCTACCCAAGGAAAAAGTCTTTGATGACGCGCTTTCCACAGCTGCTCTTATCGCTGCCAACAGTCCTCCTGCTGTCCAAGCAGTTAAGAAGCAAATTGCGCAAATCTTGGCTCATGATGCAAGTGAATGGGAAACCCAGGAGCAAGAACTTGGTGACAAAGTTCGTGCGAGTGACGCATTTCTTGAGGGGGTAGCTGCGTTCCGCGAGAAACGCGTGCCCAACTATGGTTAGAGCGGCAGGGGAGCAGATGTTTTTAAGGTCTCCATAGATAGCTGCGACGTGACCTTGTAAAGCTCAATTCGTTCTATGAGACGGCGATAAAATTGATCGTAATCTCTTGCTGTGGCGACCTGAACTTTGAGGATGTAGTCAATGTCACCTGCAAGCCGATGCGCTTCAACTATTTCAGGCATGTCTTTAATCGCAGCGGAAAACCGCTCGAGCCAACTTTTGTCATGCTGATTGGTGCTAACCATTACAAAAAATGTTTGTCCGAGGCCGGCTAGTTCAGGGTCCAGTAGTGTCTGGTAGCGAATTATTAAACCGCTTGCTTCAAACTTCTTTATTCGGTTCCAGACTGCGGTTCGTGATGCTCCAACCTTGGCGGCTATTTGGTCCAAGGGTAGGTTTGCTTCGCTTTGCAATACTCGAAGGATTTTACGATCAAGATCGGAGAGCTCGGAATTTTGCCGGGACATCTGATTTTCCCTTTTAAAAATAAAAATATCTGATAAATCGGAAATTATTTCAATTTTTATAAAAAAATAGATTGTAGAGCGTATGTTTTTTCCATTTTGGTGAAAATATTTAGAGTTACGTGCCACTCAGCGGTGTAGGCAACAGGAGTGATGATCAGAGGTTTAGTGAAATTTCTGTAGCTGTTTTTTTATTAGCTTTAGCCATTCCTATATCATATTCTGATTGTACACCTGTAATTCCTGTAATGATATCACCTCTTCTATTCATTTGTGATTCATATAATTTTTTAGCTGCTGCTTCTCTTGCATCAATT
>JAURGE010000073.1 GCA_030833925.1 Alphaproteobacteria bacterium | reverse complement strand
TCTGGGCTTTTGCTCAAGAAATTGAGTTCTGGCAGGAATGTCCTCATCAATAGTCGAATTGGCATTTCGGAGGATGGTCTTAAACGCTTTCTTATCGAGGAGGTTATCCCCTACTTGAATGGGTTCAAAATCATCATTATCCAATTGTTCCTGAGCATACTTTCTGGCATCGAAGGCTTGCTTCCTTAAAGCAGCTAGCCCGTCAAAATCATCGATATGCTCTAATGGCAAAGATCCCTGTGGGGATGAAGCGACGGGAGCTGGTTGTTGAGCTGGCTGTTGAGATTGCTGTTGGGAAACGGCAACTCGCAGTTCATTCAACTGGGCTTCCAAGGCTTTCCGCTTTGCGACTTCCTTACCTATACGGCGGTCAATTTTCTTCTTTAATTCGGCTGAAATGTCATGAGAAGGAACGTCTTCGCTGTTGCTGTCCTCGGCGTTGGCCTCGGTTGCATCAGCTTCGGCAGATTCAGCTTGCGCTGCGTCTGGTGCTACGGATTGGTCTGAGGCGTTTTGAGCCTGAGCATTCTGATCCGTTTGTGCGGCAGATTTGGCACTTTCGGACTCCATGTTTAGGAGCCTTTTGGCCGCTTCGGCTACACTCAGATTGCCACTTCTTTCATCGCTTTTTGTTGCTGGCGATTGAGTCGCTTCAACTGGCTGCGAAGACGCTTGAACTGTCGTATCGTTATTACTCATGGGTTTAATGCCCCCAAGGGCAGTAGCATGGCGTGATTGCCAAGTGCATAAGCCCTGCTAATAACTAATGAACAAGTCAACTACTATTATTTTCTCTAATCAGGAAGACCGCTGTTCAGCATCAATATCCGCCTGCTGAAGGCGCTGTCCTACAAAATCGTCGTAGAGGGAAATGATAGCTTCAAACGCACGAATCTCACCAGCAGCGGCCAGAGACAATCGAGGGTCTTTAAGTACGGCATCATTAACTGAATCGAGCATAGCGTTGCGCTGTTGATCTCGAAGTTCATCTATAAAATCGGAAAACGCATCATTGCCGACTAGGCGGAACATGGATTGTTGAATGCGATCTGATTTCTCCTGCGGGGTCATCCGAATGTTCCGTTTCATAAGAATTAAGTGGCTTGCATAGGCCCAGGCATTTTAGCACCTAAACGGCCAGTCTCAGCATTCTGCTGCTGCATTTTCTGCTGGTTGTATTGTTTGGCGCGCGCGTCGATGCGGTCTTTAAAGTCCTTATCCTGACCGTAACGCTGCTGAACGTCAGGCTGCTGAAGATATTGCTGGATAATCTGCAAACCAAGATCTGGAGGCGTGCCAATCTTGATATTCTTGGGGATACCAGAGAAAATCTGGGCAAGATCGACGTGTTCATCGTCAACCAGCTTTTGCTGGCCGATGGAGGCTGGCTGAATGATGCGTTCAGCGATATTGGGATCAATGCTGGAGACGAAAGCCTGGCAAAGCTCGCCGTAATTGATAATGCCTTCGCGATCTAAGGTTTGAGCGCCTTGAATGATGGCCTGCCACTTTTCAGCCATTTTCTTGAAGTCTGGCGACTGGACATCCCAAGAAAGGTAGAAGTCGAACTCCTCGTTGGGGTCACCCTTGTTAAAAAGGGAGGCATCTGCCTGTTTTACGCCCATTACCCGAAAAGCGACTTGGTCAGAACCATATTGCTTGTAGAGCTTCCATACTTGGCGAAAAGCGCGGGAAAGGCTGGACAGGAATTTGTCTACCTCAAACTGGTTGTAGATTGGATCGACGGCGGGATCACCCTTGGCTGAAGCAAACCCATTGTACTCCTTGAAGGAGGCTTCGAGGAGAGCTTCGGAGTTGTCCGTGTTCATATCCGGGATCGGGCGATCCGCGTAATGATATTCGTTGAACCGCCGCTCTGAAATAAGTGAACCTGGCCCCCAGCGGTTTGGTGGCCGACCTTGCGGATGGCAAAGGGGAGGCAATACGCCGATGGAAGCGGCATCAATGCGACTGTCCTTGTGTGCCTTGATTTGGTCTTGCCAAGGTTTACCAGGTTCAGGGATACCGCGGGAATCGTGCAGCTTGCGGCTCAGGTACTCGCGGCGATAGACGATAAACGGGTATTCGCCATGAGCATATCCCAGCAAGCCAAACTTGGCGTAGCCGGGCTGGGTGGTATCGGCTGGCTGCTGGGGATGAAAGACGGTGCAATAGACGCCTGGCACGCCATCTTCGTCTGATAGACGCTGGTAGGCAAAGACAACGCCCACCTTGTCCGTAAACCGCTGTTGCGTGTAAACGAAGGAGCGCGAAATCGGCTGCATATACTCGGATGGCGAAATCGTGATCAACCGCCCCCTTTGAGTTGCAATGGCCTTTTCCACCCAGTCCTTATCCCAGTTGTCATCGCGGACTAGGGAGCGGAGTTGTTCAGCGGTAAAGTACTCAACTCGGTAGATGCCAGAAACCCGTTCAAGATCGGTCGAAAACGACGGGATGAACAGATTTTCGTCGAGGTTGAAGGCTCGAATGACCGGATAACTGCGTTCTGGCCCCTCTACGGGTACGGAAGTCTCACCCGTTTGACGAAGTTCCTTGAGCATCTTTGAGGCTTTGCCGCGAGAGCAACCGTATTGCTCTTCAAAGATGGATTTAAGATCGTTGGCCGCGCCGTCATCTAGGACAAGCTGCTCAATGTTAATTTGAGGGAACTGTTGCTGAAGATCAGCAAGGCGGACGACTGCCAGCACTTTCTCGCGTCGCTTTTCCCAGAATTGACCAGTAACGGCGATGCCTTTCTCGTTAAGGAAGTTGGCGGCCATTTCAATCTCGCGGTCAATTTCGCGGATTTGCGTCTGGATAAGCCAGCGCATGAAATTGCTGACTGATTGCGCCCGGTTAAGGTCTGAGCTTTCTACGGGTACGGCAGCAAGGTTGGCGCGTTTAAACGCCATTAGCTGCAAGGCAACTTTCTTGTTGATGATGTTATCAACTAAGAAGACGCGCAAATCAGAAGCACCATCCCAAGGAGTAGGGCTAACTTTACTACCTTCGCGAGCGTGTTTCTTGCCATCTGCGCTTTGTCCATTCCAGAGGGCAAACCGAGTCTCATAATTTAGGCGGCACTGGTCGATGTAGGGCTGGTTGTCCCGCACGCAATCTTCAAACGCTTTTTTAAGGAGGTTGAAATTTGGCCCCTCGTTTTCTGCTGGAGCTAATTGCAATCCAACATCACCAGCGGCGTTAACGTTATTGCCATCAATGGAAGACACATCAGTTTTGCTAATGAGTCCTATTAAACAATCAAGAAAAAACTTTAATAGCTAAACGTCCTATTAAACAATCAAAAGAAAACTTTAATAGCTAAACGTTCTGCCTGACACTGCATTTGTATTTTCCTCGTAGAACTGGCAATTGCTGACGCAGAGGTAGCGCAAGCAATCAATGGGATCTTTGGTGGCTTCGTCCCGTCCGCCCTTGGCGGTGTACTCCTGCATTGAGTAGATCAGGTTCTGGCAACGATCCGAGATGTAAAGCTTGGGGCCATTCAAGCTGGTGATTGGCTTTGTGTCGTCGTAGGAGAGCAGATTGTTGATTAACTGAAGCCCGTTCTCGATTTCCACGCCTGGAGCTGGGATAAAGGTCATCCCGGCGTCATCAAGATCGGATATGATGGTGGTGGCGCCATCTGCTGATTGCTTTTCAGCCGCACCCAAGCGTGGATCAATGAAGCGTTCGTGAACCTCTTCGCCGTTTTCGCTGTTCTTGATTAAATCGACGTAATCGAGGATTCCTTTACGGGAACCTTTTTGGGCCGGCCCCGCTTTGCCTTCAGCGGTAGAACCGGGCAAAGCCCAGTCATCGTAATCGGGCCACTCTCGGTAGATCCACCAAGTACCGGCTGAGTCAATGGCAACCCAGAGCATAAACCAGTTTTTGGATCCTGCGGGATCAAGGGCCATGAAACGGGTGACTGCATAATCTGCGTTTTTGAGCCAAGGGAGTTTGTCGTGGTCAATGACGTTGATGTCTTTGCTGAATCCAGAGAAGACGCTGGTGACTGATTTAGTTGGGATGCCATATGCTCTAGCAAGGATCTCTTCTTTTCGCCTTCCTCTGATTTTATGCTGGAAATCACGGGTGTCGATGAAGGCGTTGTCTTCCGTCCAGAAGTAATAAATAACCGCACCAGGGCGCGAGAGCGACTCTTGGATAACGGGGAGTTCTTTGCCAACCAACGGAGCGAATCGTTTTTTGATTGTACGAGTTTTGCCCAGGATGTCCTGAACCAGCGGAGTCCAGCCCGTGAGCGTCGTGAACGTGAGGATAATGCGGCCATGGTAGTCGATTGTTCTGTATTGCAGGGTTTCAAACATTCTTTGGGGACATTCTTCGTCGCACCAGATGAGATGCGCCTTGTAACCTTCCGCCACCTGAGCGTCTGCTTGGTACTGGCGATAATTCCCAAATTTAATAGTGCCACCGCGCCGAGTCCCGGCAAGAGGTGGAAGGATGCAAATGTTATCAGTAAATCCATTTTTCTGAGAGTACTGAATTGAGTGGTTGATGCCCTTTTTACTAGGCAGATTGCGAATGCCAAGCGGAATGGCATCCCAGATCATTCGCTGTTGGTCTTCAATGCTGCGATCCTCGTTAACGTGGTACGCTCTGACCTCGGCGGCGGGGATAGTGCCTGCGGCCCACATACACAGGCGTGAAGCAATGGTGCTTTTAGTGGAACGGTTGCCCCCAAGAATGATGTGAACCTGATACTTTGACCAATTGTCCATGACATCTTTCCATGCAGGCAATATCCACCCCGCCCCAACCGGGTTGTTAACCGCTTCAAGCTGCCTCTGCTGCCTGAACGTGTAATAATTGACCAGTTTCTCCTTAGACCAAGTCCCCATTTCCTTTGAACTAGGGTTTTCTACCCAAGGTATACCAAAATTTGGACTGTGATCATCCGCAAAGTCTACGTCACCGATAGGCATATTGGTTATTTTTTACGGGCAGCGGCGATTGCTTTGATAATTTGCGTCCAAGGAATGATGCCTTGCCCATCAATGTTCAGCCCGTCCAATTCAGCGGTAATGGACAGACGCGCATACTCTCTGGCCCCCTCTATCTCTGGCTCGACCAGCCATTCCTGAACAAAACGCTGAGTAATCATGCCCATAAGCTAGGCATCTGCTGATTTGTTTCAAGAATTGATCACCTGGCAACACGATCTATTAGACGAGCTAATAGTTAACCTGAAATCGCACTACCAATTTGTCATTTTTGGTGAAAATGGCATAACGAATCTGATGAATATCAAACGTAATATCCTGATCGCAACTCCCTTAAAAGGGGATGTTCCCAAAAACTATTTTGTGACCAGCCTGCAACTGGCTGCACAGAAACTGTCCGACATCAAACTGGATTGGATTTTATTGGATGGCCCAGCCGTGCAAATGGCTAGAAATCAACTGGCGGCGTATGCCATTGAGAAGAATTTCCATGAATTGATCTTCTGGGACAAGGATGTGGTCGCTCAAACGGACGGGCAGAACACTACGGTTTCTGCAATCATGCGTCTGCTCTCTCATGACGTCGATATGGTGTGCGGAATTTACGGAACCCGCTCGATGGACACACATTGGCACGTTCAACCGCTGCCTGGAGAGCAACCGGGCCTGGATGGTCTGCAAAAGGTCAAGCGTTGCTGCATTGGCTTCTCCAAGATCAAGACTTCCGTCTTTAAGAAGCTGATTGTCGATAACCCAGACCGCCTTGCCATCATGGCTGACCCCAATCACGAACCCAAGGTCATTCCTGAGCTTTTCCCAATGGGCATCCAAGGCAAAAACACCGCTGAAAGTCGTTTGTCCGAGGTCAAGGCTATCTTAGGTGACCAAACCCTTCAGGATCACACCAAACTGGCCCGCATCGACCGCGAGCTAGGTTTAACCTACGACGAAAAGAACCTCTATGCCGGCGAAGACTATTGGTTCTGCGATCTGGTTCGAGCCAGCGGCTTTGAGGTTTACCTGGATACAAACCTGATGATGAGCCACACCGGATCAGCCAACTTCCCCATCTCAACGGAGGAGCTGGTCAAAGCTTTGAACGAACCTTGGCGCAAAGACGAGATCATTGCCATCAAGAAGAAGTTTGCTGAAGCCAAAAGCCCTGCTCCCAAATGAACTCAGAGGTAGACCTTTTTGGCAATAAGCTGGAACCCCCAGCACCCCCGCCCCCTCCTTCCCCTGTTGCCAAGAAGCGTTTCCGCCCACCGGCCCTGCCGTCCTACTTCCCTACCGATGCGGCTTCGCCCCCCGTCAATCTGCTTTCCACTACCCGCCGCTACCGCGTAGTAAAGCAGTCCCCCTGCCTCACCTACATCTACCACGATGACGACGATTCCTTCTAGCCCTCGTATGGGCCAGGACTGGTATCCCCCATCAGACTCTTCTTCAAAGCCATCTTCTGCTGCTTAATCGTCTCCAGCTTTGCTTCCGCCCCTTCCTCGACCACTACTTCCTCCGCTAGCTGTACGCTACTCGCTTGCAAGCTAGCATCCCCAATATCCATCTTCCCGTTCAGCTTCGCGATGATCTCTTCCTTCGACATCGCCCCAAAGTTGTTCACCTGGATATTCACGTTGCTCCCAGCCGTCGCGCTGGCCCCTGCCAACGCCCGCTTCTTGTCAATCGTCACTGCCATCGCAAAGGGCAGCGTATGCATAGGCATATCGTCAATATCCCTAATCATCCGGTCTATCACCAGATCCGTCAACCGATCCAGCTTCCCCATCAACCGCTCGTTAAACTTTTCCACACTCATACCAACAATCCTCTGCATGATTCGTTTGTCATCATTTGTCATATAATCCAGCACCGGGCTTTGCCTCAAGCCAATTCCATTACCTTTCAACGTAGCCGTTGCCACATCCCTAACCAACCGCTTCACCCCATACGTCCTCTTCCTCGTCGTCTCCGTCTGGCTGGATGACGAAGAGGTACTTGATCTTCCTCCTCGCCATGCTCTCCCTCGGGCTGTGCAGCAGCGAGGCGAGGTCGCTGATTAGGGCAATCTTTGTCCGCACGGCGT
>JAURGE010000072.1 GCA_030833925.1 Alphaproteobacteria bacterium | reverse complement strand
GCTGTCTCCGCCGGGGTAAGGCCACCGTTCGACTGCATAAGCAACAATTCGGCCGCGACGCCGGCCTCGGCAAGCCCAGCTTGTAAGCTTGCTAAATAGGAGGCTACCACGGGTTTTACATAAGCGTTGATTGTGGTCGTTGAGGTCCGTTCATATTCCCGGATTTCTGGTAGTACCTCGGCACTGATCGAATAGGGTAGCCCGGGCGCGCACTTTTCGATGGCTGCTTTTACCACGAACTCATGCGCAGCATTTGCGTAGGAGTTGATCAAGCAGACGGCAATGGCCTCCACATCTTGGTCCAGCAGCTTCTGCACTGCAGCTTCCGCCTCCACGGCGTCCAGTGCTTGCACAATCTCGCCCGCCGAATTGATCCTTTCGTCTACCGTTACGCGCAGATAACGCTCTACAAGCGGCGGAGGCTTATTCCACGTCAGATCGTAGAGCCGCGGCATCCGTAGCGTGCGGATTTCGAGCACGTCTCGGAAACCTTTGGATCCGATCAGGCCGGTGAGTGCGCCTTTCCTCTCCAGAATGGCATTGGAGGCGACAGTCGTTCCATGCCGCACCTGATCAATGCTGCCTGCTGCAATACCAGACTCGGCAAAGACCAATTTCAGACCGTCGATTATCGCCTGCGCATAGTCGCCCACACTTGAGGAGACCTTCTTCACCAGTACCTGCCCATCTGCACCCAAAAACACGATGTCGGTAAATGTGCCGCCAATATCGACACCGACGCGGAATGCGGTCATAGCGGCTTCTCCCAAAGGACGTTGGGCGTCTGGGTCCAGCCTCTGGCCGACCGTAAGCGTTCGCGTTCGAGGCGCGTGGCTTCCTCATTTGGGATGAAGGTATCGCCAAGCACCACGCCATAGTCTGCCAGTGCAGCTTCTCGACTGATTAGCTCGTTCTTAACATCGCGTGCCACGGCGGCGGGTTCGCGCTCCAGCGGATCACCCCAGCCGCCCGCCCCTGCAACTTCATGGCGGAAGACCTCACCTTGCTTCACGATTTCTGTGAATTTCGGTGGCATGGGGCGCGCTTCACCCTCCGGGTCCCAGATGTTGGCAGACGGCTCGCCTGGGTACCCGCCATAGAGCCCGTAGGGTCGGTGTGTCTGCCGGTCGGCCCTGATTTGCAGCACCCCTTCGACCTCGGTAAACCGGTAGTCCCTGCGATAGGGCGCGCCGCCACGGTACTTGCCAGCACCGCAACGATCGGAGATGAACTCGTAGGCAAGAATTTCCAGCGGGTTCTCCGCTTCGATCACCTCGACAGGCTGGCTTGCCATGTTCGCGTAGATGTTGGAATTGCCGTCCAATCCATCAGCCCATGGTCTGCCTCCCCAGGTGCCGCAGGTAAAATCGACAAAGATGAATGGCTTGCGTTTCGCGTCATAACCGCCAACGGAGATGCCAGTATTGCCTCCATCGGAGGCCGCAAACACCTTGTCCGGCACAAGTTGCGCCAATGCGCCAAACAGGCAATCGATCATGCGAAAGCCGGTTAGGCCACGAGCCGCACACGCCGCCGGCAGCTCGCCCCAGGCGACGGTTCCTTGTTCTGCCTTCACATCAATACAGCGAAAGTAACCCTCATTTGTTGGGATATCCCCATCCAATATACAGCGGATTGCGGCGTAGCTTGCTGCTTTGGTAAAGCTAAATGTATTGTTGATGGCGGCGCGGGCCTGCTTCGCAGTCCCGGTCCAGTCCACATTGATTCTGTCACCTCGCTTCTCAACAGTTACGAACAGGCGGATTGGCTTGCCATGGTCCACGCCGTCATCGTCGATCCAATCCTCAAAACTGACTTTGCCATCCGGTAGCTTAGCTATGGCATTTCGAGCCATCCTTTCGGCGTAATCTACAAGTTGGTCCATCAGTTCCAGGACAGTATCGCGGCCATGCCGGGCGATCAGATCCAGAAACTGCTGCTCCGCGATGTGGCAGGCTGAAAGTTGGGCGCGCAGGTCACCGAAATACAGCGTCGGCGCCCGTACATTCTTCTCTATGATGCGGAAGAGGGTTTCGTTTGGCTCGCCCCGGTCATAAAGCCGGCTCGCTGGGATGCGCAGGCCCTCCTGATATATCTCTGTTGAGTCAGCTGCATTTGAACCAGGTACCCGTCCGCCTGTATCGACGTGGTGGCAGATGACCGCGGCGAAGGCGACGTGCACACCTTCATGAAAGATCGGCTGGAAAACGAAAAGGTCTGGCAGATGCATGCCGCCTTCATAGGGATCGTTAAGGCAATAGATGTCGCCTTCGCGTATCGAATCGCCATAACGTTCCAGCACGGCCTGCAGAGCACTGGGTATAGAGCCTAGATGTCCAGGCAGTGTCAGTCCCTGCGCCACTAGTCGGCCGTCGGCCGCGCAAAAAGCGGTCGAGAAATCCATATTGTCTTTCAGAACACCGGAATAGGTCGTCCGCACCACCGTCAATGCCATCTCATCGGCGATGGAATGGACAGCGTTCTTAAAAAGTTCGAAAAGTACGGGGTCACGGGTTGTGGTAGACATCGTCGGCTATGCTTTCGATCGGCGAACAGGAGCAGGTACGATTGTGTGCTGGCATTCTGCTGTTGCCAATAGTGCCGTGACCAGCTTTAGGCCTGAGTGTGCGGGCTAAGTCGTTTCAGGGGGGAGTTAAAAACGAGCTTAGGGCCGGTCGGGGCCGCAGAAACTCAATATTAAGGGGTAGTGATGGGAGGTGGTTTTCGCCTCATGCCCGACAGCGCGTTGCCTGTGATGGCTACAAGAAGAACCGCGCCGCCGATCAGGGTATTTACACTCGCTGTTTCCCCTAGAAACAGCCAGACCCAGAGTGGGCCCAGCAGCACTTCTGCCAATGATAAAAGGGCAAGCTCTGCTGCTGGAAGGCTGCGGGAACCAAGTGTGTAAAGGATCAAGCCTGCGCCAACCTGCAAAACACCCATACCCATTGCGATGCTGCCGTCATTCGGGCTCACAAACAAAGAAAGCCCCGAGGCAATGCATATCGCCAAGGTGATAGCAATCGCCAGAAGGCCCGACAGAAAGACCGCAGGCAGCATCTCTCCAGTGCGTCCCCAGCGCAGCGCAACGGTAAAAACGGCAAACCCAAATGCTGATCCCAGCGCGGCAAGGCTGCCTTTAAGAGCCACGCTACCAGACTTGTCGGCAATCATAATTGCGATCCCGCCGATTGCGACGGTAATTGCTATCCAAGTTGCAGCACGTACAGGCTCTCGTAGTAAAAGCCATCCCAGCACTGCGGCTATGAATGGCGTTGTCGCAAAAAGTAGCATGGCATTCGCAACAGAGGTGTTCTGGATCGAGTAGATCCCGCCGGAATATGCTGCGACCAGTGCAAAGCCTGCGATGTAGATTGGGGAGCCGATGCGGCGGATTTGAACAAAGGGACTTTCCCCTGAACGCACTCGAATAAGCAAATATAGAAATAGTGACATGCTGATCGATCGATACAGCAGGATTTGCCATACTAAAGCATCTTCGATCAGGCGAATGCCAAGGCCGACTGTTGACCAAAGAACGCCAGCTGCAAAGACGAAAAGAATGCCGTGCTTGTGGGCATCCGCATTGGGCAAGGTTGGCGTCACGAATGGCATTTTTGGTTGATCACAAAATTTCTCTAATTAACTTGTCGGCTAAACTGAATGTCTCGTCGCTCAAATGTGACACTGGCGCACGCCCTTCTCTCCAGCTTTCTCATTTCAATGGTATGGTTTCGAACAATTCCGTCGATCAATACCAGGATTTGATGCTGCAGCATTTCAATTTCACGAGGCGGTTTTCTTATCCTCAATTCAGTTGAACGGCGGAATTATCAGGGATAATCTGACACTAAGCAGTTCAAATGGGATATGCCGGATGAGAGACATGAACGTTCGGGCCAGCACGCTTCCAGGCTTCGCCCAGAGCGCTAATGTTCGCCGCCTGACAGAGGCGGAGAAGGCCCAGTACGCGCGCGATGGGTACGTGAAGAATTTGCCGGTTTTCTCAGAGGACGGCGTCGCCGAATTGCAGGCGCTATATCGGGACATGGCAGCGCGTATGCCGGATGATATTGACGTCAATAAAGTTAACAACTGGCACAAGGCGAGCGCCCGCGTATTCGACGTCTGCCGCACGCCGGCGATCCTTGACTATGTGGAGGATGTGATTGGGCCAGACATCATGCAGTGGGGTTGTCAGCTCTTCGTCAAGCATCCAGGCGACGGCTCGGTCGTGCCCTGGCATCAGGATGCTCAATACTGGCCGCTCAATCCGCACCGCACGGTAACCGTCTGGCTCGCCGTCTTCGATACCGACGCGGAGAATGGCGCCATGCGTCTAGTTTCGGGCAGCCACCACGAGGGTGATTTTAGACACGAGACCAATGACGCCCAGAACCTAGTGTTGGATCAGGAGGTGCCGGAGCCGCTTATCGACTATGGACGGGTGGTAAGCATGGACATGAAGGCTGGCGAGATGTCACTACATGACGACGGGTTGCTACACGGCTCCCTACCGAACACCTCGGACCGAATGCGCGTCGGCTTTACCATGCGGTTCTGTCCGCCGAACGTAAAGTGCGATCTCGACGTCTGGCCGAATTTTGAGACCTATGTTGCGCGCGGAGAGGACCGGTTGCTTCTGAATCCTAGGGGGTTCGTGCCGAGTGGCGAACGACATCCCGTTCGCCGATTTCAGCACTCGAGCGAGTTCGCCGGTTGATGCGTCGTTCAGGTGAACGTTCCACAGTTTGCGGCGGCTAGCCCAGGTATTGACGAATTTTGGTCGAAGATTGCGGTCTGTGCTTTTGGAGAAGAGGCAAGGACTCTGTTGGCTGGGAAAGATCGTCTGAACCAAATGGAGTTATCAGACGTAGTGTTTTTGGAAAACGCTGCGATATACGCAAAGGTTTAATCATTGAAACAGAAGCAAGAACTTACAGAACCTCAAGTTTCAGAAATCATCGAAATGGCACTGTCAGATCATGTCGCATTTTCTGATATTGAGCATCAATATGGTTTGAAAGAGGAAGAGGTTGTGACCCTGATGCGCAACACTCTGCGTAAAGGATCATATCGTAGTTGGCGGAAAAGGGTGGCAACTTTTGGAAGCAGAAGAGAACATTACAAATGATCATTTGCGTGTTCTCTCACATGTGGGGAGTAGAATTGGTAACCTGTTTGTGTTCTGCGCAAAAATGCTGAAGCTTACTAAGGAGCTTGATCAGTTCGGATTTTTACCTCTGAACCAAAAAAATGGTCTCTAAAATCTTTAACTAAGGAAATTGGATATGACGAATAAATTGGCAGCAGGCCAAATATTTCCAGATACTTCCATTACCTTATCGGATGGCAACACAATGCATTTGCCAAGTGATATGGGTGATGGCTGGAAGGTAATAATTTTCTTCAGAGGGAATTGGTGATCGTTCTGTCGACGTCAGTTGGACGGCTTCAGAGCTATCAAACAAGAACTTGAAAATAGAAATATAACTGTTGTTGCTGCAAGTTCAGACCCACAAGATAAAGCGGGTGAGATGGCATCCAATATCGATTTGCCAGTCGGCTTTGGTGTCAATCAGGAGATGATTGAAAGCTTAGGTGGCTATTGGCAAGCAACACGTCAGTTCGCACAACCCGCTGAATTTTTGTTAGACCCAAGCAACAAGATTGTACAACTGTCCTACAGTGATGGCCCATTAGCACGCACTGAAGCAGCGGATGTAATAAAACTGGTTGATCACCTGAGTAAGTCGTAACGCTAAGTTGATTACATAGAGCTGGCATTGGGCATTAATCCAGTGCTGGCTCCTATTCAAAATGGCAGACTCACGACAGTTAAAAACGGTTTGCAAAATTTTTTTGGATAAACCTACTTCTGGGGTGAATTTCTTCTGCCTAGAAGTAGGTGTTTGTATCCGCTTTTTTAGCTAGGAGATCTGAAGCTTGGTCGCGTTAGAGCGGCCGCGCTTATCAGCTTCAACCTCGAAGCTTACCTTGTCGCCTTCTTTTAGATTTTGAAGCCCGGAACGCTCGACTTCTGAAATATGGACAAACACATCCTTTTGACCATTTGTTGGCTCAATGAAGCCAAAGCCTTTCGTTACATTAAAAAATTTTACGAGTCCTTCGGTACGCATCAGGTCTTTTCCCTTCCAAGGATATAAGATTTTAGCTTGGAAATGATCCGAGACCATGGAACGTCGAAAAACGTTACATGCTCTGCGGCACAGATTTTCAGGGAAGGTCGCCAGTCCTGAAGAGAGACGAATGAGCGCCATTCACACAGGGTATCGTTACATTAACTGAATGTCTGAAGTCGCTGCGGTCCAAGCGACCACACGTCATCTAATATTCCTTTATTCAAATAAAGAAAAAGTTGCAAGTTTAAGGACAAGCCCTTGAGGAGATACATCGGATCAATCTGTTACCCTTCTCCAGTTTGATCAGCTTCTAAATGCCGGGCTGTAGAGGATAAGCATACAGGGTAGGGCGGTTGGATTTACTCCCTGAACTTTTAACCTTTTGTGACCTTTCCTCTAGAGATCCTGATAGATTGTTGAATGTACTTATATGAGCAGATAGCTTCTTTAGGATAAGCTGTTCGGAGTAATGAATGAAAAAACGTTATCCGATAATTGGAATTTTGGCTGTTGTTGCAGTGATCGCTGTTTGGAAGTTGGCTTTTACAGGTGCTTCTGATGGAGCTCATGGATCGGTGAAAGTACCAACATTATCCGCTGCTGCGGAACGTGGAGAGCGTGTATTTGCTGCTAACTGCGCTGCATGTCATGGCAAAAACGCAGCAGGATCCAATTCGGGACCACCTTTGGTTCATAAGATCTACGAACCCAGCCATCATGGCGATGGTAGTTTTATATCCGCTGTCCAGAATGGTGTCCGACAGCATCATTGGGGTTATGGCAATATGCCATCACAACCCAGCATCTCTCCAAGGCAGGCAGGACAAATCATAACCTACGTTCGCGAATTGCAGCGTGCTAATGGAATAAATTAAAACTTCATCTTAAAGTCTTAAACGTCTGTACTCGCCATTCATGGCCTACGTTATTTGCTGCTAGAAGTGTATCTAAGCTTAAATAGATAAATCCGTCATCGGTCGCAGTTGGAGCT
>JAURGE010000071.1 GCA_030833925.1 Alphaproteobacteria bacterium | reverse complement strand
AGACTACCTATAAAACTTAGAGCTAAACCTCCAATCAGCAATGCAAATACCAGCGTTAACCATCCGCTCAACGGCAAATTAAGCAGAAGAGCCATTAGAGGCGCAGCAGCGGCCATCGGCAGCCCTGTAATTAACCAGTGAGCAATACATTTTGCGGCAATCATTAGAGGTAAAGGTTCCGGGGAAATTACCATGAGTTCTAAAGCACCCTCGCGCCAATCAGCTTGGAATAATCTATCCAGAGCTAAAAGTGTTGAGAGCAGTGCCATAACCCAAATTAGTCCAGCCGAGACGGCTGCGAGCAGCTGTGGTTCTGGGCCTACACCCAATGGAAACAACAGCGCACCGAGGACGAAGAATATTACAGCCAATAGAGCTTCCCCGCCTTCACGTCGGGCAATTAGAAGGTCTCGGGCTAAAGTGGATGTGAACCCCCTCAATGCTGTTCTTCCGATTGATAGGCATTGAGGTCGATACTTTCAGCAGATGGCAAGCTCATTGGAGCATTAGTTGATGCAATCACTATTCCTCCCTCGTCTCTGAAAGTAGAAATTGCCGTTTCAATATTCGTGATTGATTGAGCATCAAGCGCAACTGTTGGCTCATCCAAAAGCCAAATTTTTCCGCCAGTGCTTATAGCGCGTGCCAATGAAAGGCGACGACGTTGTCCTGCAGATAAAATACGCACTGGTAGATTTGCTAAGTCGGAAAGATCAACCGAATGGAGACCCCTTTTAAGAGCCGCGACGTCATGAGGGCAACCATAGATTTTGGCCCAGTAAGTTAGGTTTTCTATTACAGTAAGTGTTGGCTGCAATGCATCAGCATGTCCAACATATCGCAACGCTGACCTGTAATTATCAGGTGAGCGACGGGCATCCTCTCCATTCCAGATTATTCTGCCAGCAAATGGTGGTATTAAGCCTGCGATAACGCGCAATAAGCTGGATTTGCCAGACCCGTTTGGCCCAGTAGCAAGCGCTGCGTCGCCTGGGTGTAATTCGAGATGCATACCCGAAAACAACATGCGTGCACCACGACAGCATGCCAAATTATTTAATTGGAGAGATGTTTTAGCCATATTTAGGCTTCATTCATAAAGTGACAAATTTTTATATCAATGACTAATCAGATGAAGGGACACTAATTTTTGTGACCTTCAATAAAAAGATTTTGAAAGTGATTTCATAGCCTCATTGCAGAGCTTTACTTGCCTTTTTTGCTGCACCGGCTGCGCCAAGGGCTAGCATGGGCATATCAGTACCTAGCCACCCTTTGGTATGAAAGCCGAATTGGTATACGGCCCTCTCGTATCGCCTTTGCCTCGTAACGCGTTTCCGGCCAATCCGCTGGCCTTACTCGCCAATCATCTGCACTCTTTGCGTTCCAAAAAAAACGCTCGTCGTTCTGCAGCCACCGAAGCATCCAGACTTGGTATCCTGCGTGATCAGTAGCAACCCGAAGTTCACCATCATCCTTCAATACACGTGCGATAGCGTCCAAGCCATGTGGGCCAATCAATCTCCGCTCCCAATGACGACGCTTACGCCAAGGGTCTGGATGTAAGACAAAAACCCGGTCTATTGAGGCTTCTGGCAAAGCTGCTAACAAATGTCGACCATCGTCCGGGTAAATGCGTACATTTTCGAGTTTTTTATCTGAAATGTGAGCAAGACATGATGCAACACCAGATATGAAAGGTTCAGCACCAATAAAGCCAACATCAGGGTTCTCAGCAGCCTGCCAAGCAAGATGTTCTCCCCCACCAAATCCAATTTCGACCGAAATTTTGCGTTTCGAATTGCTGAAAAGCTCAAATGGGTCGAATGGAGCTGGTATGGGTACTGGAATTTCGATACGCGGCAGAAAATCTTCGAGAAGCTTTTGACGTCTTGTTCTTAAAGGCCGGCCTTTGCGACGACCATAGAACTTTTCTTGATTTAGATCTCTGCCTGAAGCGCTTTCACCAGGTCCGTCTTTTCCCAAGAAAAATGCCCCTCCGGAGTTGGTGCTCTGCCAAAATGGCCGTATGCGGCGGTAGGCGTATAAATCGGTTTGTTGAGTTGAAGATGTTCGCGGATACCTCGAGGGCTAAGATCCATACACTTCTGCAAGGCTTCTGCAATTCTAGCGTTGGGCACGACCCCTGTTCCGTGGGTATCTACATAAACTGAAAGCGGCTTAGAAATGCCGATGGCATAAGCAACCTGAATAGTGCATTTCTCCGCCAATCCAGCAGCAACTACATTCTTTGCAAGATACCGGGTTGCATAGGCAGCTGATCGATCCACTTTACTTGGATCCTTGCCTGAAAACGCACCTCCACCGTGCGGACTTGCGCCTCCATAGGTGTCGACAATTATCTTCCGGCCGGTCAAGCCAGCATCACTATCCGGCCCGCCGATAACGAATTTGCCAGTCGGGTTTACATAAAACTCATCTTCAGGACACATCCAGCCATCTGGAAGCACCTCTAGAACAAAAGGCCGAACGATTTCGCGAACATCATCCTGATTAAGATCTTCAGAGTGCTGCGTAGAAACGACTACTGAAGTTGCGCGGACAGGTTTACCATCTCTGTATTCTAAGGTGACTTGGCTTTTTGAATCAGGCCCAATCCCAGAAATCTTCGAAGCGTGACGAGCCTCCGCCATACGCCGCAATATCTCATGACTAAAGTGCAATGGCGCTGGCATCAAAACATCAGGATCAACGATATCGGTTTCACGGCAAGCAAAACCGAACATTAAACCCTGGTCACCAGCGCCCTCGTCCTTCTCATTACCATCTGAATCTACGCCTTGTGCGATATCTGCAGACTGTCCATGCACAACAACGTGCACATCAGCATGTTTCCAATGAAAATTTTCCTGAGCATATCCGATATCACGAATGGCATCTCGAGCCAGCGCTTCCATTTCTTCATGGGAGACTTCCGCCCCTTGCTTACTGCGGGTCTCACCTGCGATCGTGACGTAATTCGTTGTTACCAGGGTTTCAACGCCACAGCGCGCCACGGCCTCGCCACCATCACGCTCTAAATACGCATCAACAATGGCGTCCGAAATGCGATCACATATTTTATCTGGATGCCCCTCGGACACTGACTCACTAGTGAAAAGATAATTTCCGTTACCCACAGACGCCGCCTTCCAAAAAATTTGCTGAGGTCAACAATGAAACACCAGCAAATTATAAGTGATACAAATGCCTGTAGCAGGAGAAACTTTTCAAATCCAGTGACTATCATTGAAAACTTTCCGTAAATCACTCTTGCCGGACGCCCTAGGTCCCGTCTATTGTCATACCAGGGTTGCGCTATGCACATAGTGTTGTGTTAACGTGGCGCAGGTGTAACCGCGATTATCCGAATAAGAGGGTAATCCGAATTCGAATGATCCTTAGGGAGGCTTTTAATGTTGAAAAAGATGCTTATGGCTGGCGCAGCTGCCGCCATCGGCTTTGGTGCAATTTCTGCCCAGGCGGCCGACAAACTAACGTGGGACTACTCATGGTGGGGTAACCCACGCGCAGTTACCAAAGGAACGGAAGCGGTTGCGAAGTACCTTGATGAACAAACGGGCGGCGCTTGGACCCTGAAAATTCACTATGGTGGCGCTATTAGCCCGCCGAAAGAAAACATCGATAACATCAAGCGTGGTGCAATTCACGCAGGCACCGTTTGCACTGGCTATCACCCAGGCAAAAACCCAATCAACGGAGCTGGCGATCTCCCATTTATGCCATTCGGCACATGGGATAAAATGATAGCTGCTTATGAAGCCCTGCGGACCCATCCAGAATCCCAAAAGGAATGGAAAAAATGGGGCGGTCAGGCTTGGTATGTAAACCTCCTGCCAAACTATGAGTTCTTCGGGTCAGGCGAACCGCCAAAAACGATAGCTGACTTCAACGGAAAGACTGTTCGTGGTCTTGGCGGCATCGGCGAAGCAATGAAAAAGCTAGGTGCTAGCCTGAAGTCGGCTCCAGCTCCGGAAGCTTATGAGCTGCTGGAGCGCGGCGTGGTGTGGGGTTGGTCATTCCCTTATTCGTACACCTTTGGTGCATTCCGTCTGCATGAAATCTCTACCTGGTATACATCCAACTTGCAGCTAGGTAGTAACCACTGCCCAACAATCACAAGCATCAAGGCTTACAAAAAGCTTCCTGATGAGTGGAAGCGGCATTATCAAAATTCACGCAAAGTTGCCTATGCGGCACTTATCCAGGCCTACGCGGACTCGGATAAAAAGTGGATCCCGATTTATCAGAGCATGAAGAACCTCAAAGAAGTTCGCTTCTCTGATGCAGAGCTTGCAGAAGCTAAGTCAAAGGGTGGCAAGCCAGTATGGGATGAGTGGGTTAAAGCTCAGGGGCCAGCAGGCAAGGCTGTATTTGATGCAATGGTAGCCGCTGCTGCCAGTAAGTAACAATTGCAGCCCATAATTATACGGTCCCCGAGCGGTTAACGTTCGGGGACTAGTATATCGGGGTATGTTTATTATTAGTTTTGGTAACGCTCTCTCTTCCGGAGAGTTTGCTATTAGTAATAAAAAATAAGGACTTAGAGCTCATGGTTTCTGGCGTTGGTACTTCTGCGCCTCCCGGAGAAGGCGGATTAATCGGAGCGGTAGATCGCTTCGTAAGTCGCATAGAGAATGCATTCAACGCAGTAGCGTCCGTATGCATCGTAATAATGATGGTGTACATGTGCGCAGAGGTGCTAAGCCGAAAGGCCGATGACCTTACATTCGGTTTGATCCCAGGCCGCCCTCTCGAAGGCGTGATTGATTGGGTCGAACTTGGAATGGTCACATTTGCGTTTCTAGGTGCTGCCTATTGCCAGCGTAATGGTAGCCATGTCCGAATGGAACTATTGATGGGCCAATTGCGGGGCCGAGTGCTTTGGGCCCTGGAAGCGGTGGCTGTTTCCATAGCGTTTTTTTATATCGTCGTGATCGCTTACAAAAGCTACACAGAAAACTTCATGTGGGCATTTGAACTCGGCGACACCACTATGGACATTTATTTGCCGGTATGGCCATCGAAATTAGTGGTTCCAATCGCTCTGGCACTGCTCGCAACTCGCTTGGCAATCAACATTTGGGGCTATGTTCGCTTGTTCTTAGATCCTACTAAAGTGCCGATTGGAGTGCCTGTTATTAAAGACGTTGCCACGCAAGCGCGCGAAGAAATTGAAGATGCCATGGGCCATGACGCGGACGAACACGTCGCGCGCAATGGCACCCAAAACTAGCCTGGAGTTTTTGAAATGATCGACGCATATGACGCCGGTTTAATCTCCGTGGCTGCGACCATGGTGTTTGTGCTTTGTGGAGTGCGGATTGGTTACGCATCTGGCGTAATTGGGCTCGTGGGCCTTTGGGTAATCCGTGATTGGGAGGCAGCCTCTGGCTTGGCTGCCGCTTTGGCTTACTCTGAAGTTAGCCATTATTCCCTCTCCGTTCTTCCAATGTTTATCCTTATCGGATTTCTTGCCTACTTTGCCGGTCTAACCCAGGGAGCTTTTGCTGCTGCAAGAGCGTGGTTTGGGTTTTTGCCTGGTGGCCTAGCTGTTGCGACTGTATTTGCAACCGCAGGCTTTGCTGCTGTGTCAGGAGCATCAACGGCGACGGCAGCAGTATTCAGTCGCGTAGCAATCCCAGAGATGTTGAAATATGGGTATCAAAGACGACTGGCGGCAGGCGTTGTTGCTGCGGGCGGCACTCTCGCATCGTTAATTCCCCCTTCAGCTATTTTGGTTATTTACGCGATCATTGTTGAGGAATCGGTCGGTGCTCTTTTACTCGCCGGCTTTATCCCTGGCGGAATATCTGCGCTTGTTTACGCTGGCGTGATTGTATTCCGTTGCTGGAAATGGCCAGACTTAGGCAGGCCTATTAAGGGGATCACGTGGGGTGAGCGAATAAAAGCCACTCCGGGCGCTATGCCGATTATCCTCGTCATTGCGATTATCCTTGGCGGTATTTACACCGGCTGGATTACCCCAACGGAGACGGGCGCAGCGGGTGCTGCAGTAATATTTATTTTAGCGTTAGTGCGCCGCGTGTTCACCGGGGAAGGAATGACAAGGAAAGATCTTGGCGATGCTCTTATGGAGACCTCCAAGATCACTGTCATGATCTTCACTATCATTTGGGGTGTTTTGATCTACGTTCGCTTCCTCGGCTTCACGGGCCTCCCTGGAGCCTTTGCAGATTGGATTGCGCATTTAGAGGTTCACCGCATGGTGATCTTCCTCTGTATCCTTGGTGTATACATTATCCTCGGAATGTTCATGGATGGTATCGGCATGTTGTTGTTGACATTGCCCGTTGTTTATCCGGCGATCCTTGCACTTGGCTTTAATCCAATTTGGTTTGGCATTATCCTTGTTAAAATGATTGAAGTGGGTCTAGTAACACCGCCGATTGGGCTGAACTGTTTCGTTGTTAACGGTGTCCGGCCGGATATACCTTTATCGGAGGTATTCAAGGGAATCTGGCCATTTGTTGTCGCGGATTTAATCACAGTGGCAATATTGATCATTTTCCCAGGTATTGTGCTCTACCTGCCAGAAACAATGATGCCAGGTGCACAAGGATAGAAACTGGATCTAGAATTGGATGAATAAACTGCCGCCGGTGGGATATTCCTGCCGGCGGTTTTTTACGTCTCATTAAGCAGTTCTTAACGATTATAAATACCCGCTGTCCGATAGGCTGTTGGTGTTCGGCTTTATTCAACAGAAACCCAATGAGGTAAAATGTCCTCAGTGCTCCCTCAAAATCTTAAAGTAACAAATGGGTTGGGTACTCCAGGGAATTAACTCTAAGACAACTCTTGTAAAATTCCCCCTTCCAAATGAACTATTCGGTCCATTCGTGAAGCAAACTCTGGATTATGAGTAGCTACTAATACACCCACTCCAGCCTCCCTCACCCGGGATACCAATATATCCGCAACTTCCTTGCCTGTCGTAACATCAAGGTTCCCGGTTGGTTCATCGGCAAGAATGAGCTTAGGGTCATTTGCTAACGCACGAGCTATCGCAACGCGCTGCTGTTCGCCGCCAGATAAGGCCGAAGGTCTATGATTAAGTCTGCCTTGAAGCCCCATCATTTCTAATAATCTTCGTGCTTTATCTCGTGCAAGCAGCTTATTGGTGCCAACAATACGTTGGGGTAAAATAACATTTTCTTCGGCTGTAAATTCTGGCAAAAGGCAGTGAAATTGAAAAACAAACCCAATATGCTTTGACCTGAATATACTGCGGTCAGCATCATTTCTATCGGCCGTGTTCTTATTGCTTAAAAGAACATCTCCTTCATCAGGGCGATCAAGTAACCCAGCAATTTGGAGCAATGTAGTCTTTCCAGCACCAGAGGGCGCCATTAAAGCGACTGACTCACTTGGGGCGACATCCAAGTTTATGCCTTTCAGCACTTCTAACCGACTATTACCCTGCCGGTAAGCCTTTCTTACCTTTTTCAGGCTGAGTACCGCCCTGCTCATTCGTACCTCAAAGCATCTGCTGGTTCAGCTCGTGAAGCACGCCAAGCGGGGTATAGACTAGCCAAAAATGAAAGTAACAAGGCCATGATCATGACTAGTGCTACTTCAAAGCTATCTATTTTTGCAGGTAACTTTGACAGGAAATAAATCTCTGCCTGAAAGAGCTGTGCTCCGGATAACGCCTCAAGAAAGCGCCGAATAGCCTCAATATTTGAGGCAAAACCAAGCCCTAATACAAAACCAGTGAACGTTCCAATTACACCTATAGCTGAACCGGTGAGAATAAATGAGCGCATAACCATTCCACGGGTCGCGCCCATGGCCCGCATCACAGCAATATCACGGGTTTTATCCTTAACCAGCATCACCAAGCTTGAAACGATATTGAAAGCTGCCACTAGGATAATTAGCGTCAAAATAAGAAACATAACGTTTCGTTCAACGTTTAGTGCATTGACAAAAGCTTGATTGGTATCTCGCCAATCATAGACCCTGAATTTTCCTGACGTCGCTTCACGTATTTGTTGCTTTGTCTTGGCAAGATTTTCGGGGTCAACAACCATAGCCTCGATATAGGATACTCCATCGCCTGTCTTAAAAAGAGCTCGGGCATCACGCAACGGTATGTAGACAAAGGTCGAGTCATATTCATACATGCCTACGTCAAATAACCCGACCACTCTAAAGGCCTTTTGAAGCGGCACAGAGCCAAATGGTGTAACGCCTCCAGCTGAGGAAATAAGCGTTATTGAATCGCCAATATCAATACCCAATCTAGAGGCCAACCGCTCCCCAAGTAGGGCTGTGCTTCTGCCTTTAAATTCGTTGAGGTCACCAGCTTTCATTCCCTTTTCAATCGCTTTAAGACCCCGCAATCCCCGTTCAGTTAATCCCCGAACAAGAGCTCCTTGCGTTAAACCTTCATGAGTAACCATCGCTTGACCCTCAACAACTGCTGCTGCGCGTGTCACTCCATCCACTTGTTCTATTGTGATTACCACTTCACTAAAATTTTTAATTGGTTCTCCGACAGCGAGAATTTGAACATG
>JAURGE010000070.1 GCA_030833925.1 Alphaproteobacteria bacterium | reverse complement strand
TTTGGCCGCCTAATTAGAAGAGCGGATGACAAGGGCTGTTATGTTATTTTGGATGGCCGTACGCCTTCCCGACTATTTAACAGCTTTCCGTCAGGCGCCGAGCCAATCAGGCTGGGTCTGGCAGAAGCGGTTAGTGAGGTACGCGGTTTTCTGAATCCCTAGCTGATTGGAGAGATGCATTAGGTGAATGGACTTTATCGTAGCTAAAATGGTCTCTTCCGCGCCATCGGTTCTTATTTCAACCAATTCTGATTTTTAAGTTTCATGAATTAAGTTAAATCGATGACTGTTACTCAAACATCTAGTCCATTAACCCTTGAATGAGGATTAACATGCGCCGCTATCGTTTTTTGACAGGTCCTGACGACCGCAGCTTTTGCGACAGGGTGACCGAAGCCTCAATGACGGTTGGGAGCTTTTTGGTGATCCGCAACTTACCTTTGACTCAACCAAAGGGCGCGTGATTTGTGGCCAAGCCATTATCCGCGAAGAACCCGACAATCCCAAAACTCTTTGATTAAGCAGAGAGCAAGAAAGTAGACACTTTTCCTCAGACCGATAGCGGCTTAGGCTATCCTTCAGTAATACCAAAGCCCCCACAGGGAGACGCCTTTCATGAGCATCCGTTGCAAAGCCGTAGTTCTAAGAAAGACTGACGCGCCACGACCATTCGCCCAATCAATGCCACTTTCAATTGAAGAGGTGGAATTACTACCGCCTGGGCCGAATGAGGTCGTGGTAAAAATTGCTGGTGCGGGTCTCTGCCATTCTGACCTATCAGTGATTAACGGTGATCGTCCACGACCAGTCCCAATGGTGTTAGGTCATGAAGGGTCGGGAGAAATTGTTGAAGTGGGTTCGGCTGTCAACGATATCAAAGTTGGCGACCACGTTGTCTTCCAGTTCTCTGCATCTTGTGGCCGCTGTCGGCGTTGCTTAGAGGGCCGCCCTCAGGTTTGTGAGACGGCCGCTGCAACTAAGGGTGCAGGCGATCTCATGTCTGGCCATAGCCGCATTAGGGATGCAAACGGTGAACGCGTTTCGCATCACTCGGGCGTATCCTGTATGGCCGAATACGCCGTCTCAGATAGAGGCAGTGTCGTCGTCGTAGATAAATCCATACCGCTAGCAGATGCAGCTCTTTTTGGCTGTGCAGTTATGACGGGTGTTGGTGCAGTGATAAATACAGCGCGCATCTTACCTGGCGATAGCGTAGCTATTATTGGGCTTGGCGGAGTTGGGTTGAATGGCCTTCTTGGTGCAAAACTTGGAGGGGCGGAAAAGATCGTAGCTATTGATCTTGAAGACTCAAAACTCGGCCTCGCTCGTCAATTAGGTGCAACTCATACGGTAAACGCGCGTGATGCGGATGCGGTAGATCAAGTTAGGCAAATTACGGGAGGTGGTGTCGACTTCGCTTTCGACTTGGCTGGCACAATACCGGCTATGAAAACTGCCTATGCTGTTACACGTTATGGTGGCTCCGTAGTGACTGCGGGACTTTCACCCTCGGCAGCCGAATTTTCATTCAATCAGAGCGATCTTGTATCTCAGGAGAAGTCAATCAGAGGCAGCTATATGGGGTCCTGCGTTCCAGTTCGCGATATCCCGCGTTTCATTAGTCTATATGAGCAAGGGCGCCTGCCTGTAGATAGATTGATTGACGGATACATAGGCTTTGAAGAGGTAAATGAAGGCTTTGATAAATTACAGGACGTAAAGACAGTCCGTCAGATTCTGACTCCTCATAGCGCGAAATGATGGAGCATCTTTCCATGGCAAATTGTTTGGTAATTGTTCAATTTCCATTGTCAAAACGCTCGGAAGACCAGGCCATTTCTGGCGCAATTGGCACTGCGCCAACTTACAGAGGGCTTGCAGAAAAGGGCTTAATTTCCAAGCATTACTTAAATGGTGATGAAGGAACTGGTGGAGTTTACCTCTGGGAAAATCGAAAAGCAGCTGAGGCATGGTTTACAGCAGAGCGGCAGGCGATGCTTGCGGAGAGGTTCGGTGCTCAACCAGTGCTGACTTTTTATGACACCCACGTCATAGTCGATAACGCCCTTGGTGAGACAAGAGTTAACGGTCAGCCAGTCAAAGAAATTCTGGCTGCGGAGTAGGCCAAGGCATGGAAGAACCATCGGTGACAACTCTCCCGCGGGGGCTTGCTGCTTTCGATCTCAAAGGGCGTGTTGCGGTCATCACAGGTGCCTCAAGCGGAATTGGGCGGTCGTTTGCCAGTGCAATTGTTGATGCAGGTGGCAAAGCTGTTGTGGTCGCCCGTCGTGAAGATCGGTTGAAAGATCTCGTCTTACAACTTGGACCGGACAAAGTTGCTCCTGTCACTTGCGATGTGGGAGATCATCAGGCGCTTCCGGCTATGGCTCTAGCAGCAAATAAAGCATTCGGTGCTCCTGATATTGTCGTAAACGTGGCGGGCAACACAGTACGCAAACAGGCTGAAGACTTATCACCTGATGAATTTTTAGAAGTCATCAAGGTTCAGCTGATGGCCCCTCTGCATGTAGCGCAACAGTTTGTCCCGGCAATGAAAGAAAAAGGATGGGGTCGGGTAGTTAATATAGGGTCCATTACAACAAGCCACGCGCTGCCCGGAACAACTGCATATGCGGCCTGTAAGTCAGGTATTGCTGGTCTAACTCGGGCTATGGCGAAGGATTGGGGGCCATTCGGCATCACGGTAAATGCCCTCTGTCCAGGCTTCTTTGCGACAGAACTTACAGCTCCGGTCGTTGCCGATGAAAAACGCTGGAAGGCGAACGCTGAAAGAACTTTTGTAGGACGGAATGGAGTGACAGAGGATATGCATGGGGCATTGGTGATGCTCTGTTCAGAGGCGGGACGCTATATCTCTGGTCAAATGCTTTATGTGGATGCCGGCTTCACAGCGAATTAACTCTTAACCTGGGGCGAAGCGTGACTATCCGCCTCCCAATTGATGACATCCTACCTGAATTACTCGATGCATTAGCGGAAAGCAGTAACGCTGTTCTGCTGGCACCTCCAGGCGCTGGCAAATCAACAGTTGTACCCTTAGCGCTTATGAAATGTTCGTGGGCCGAGGGAAGGCGTGTATTAATGCTATCACCTCGCCGTCTGACTGTAAGGGCGGCGGCAGCACGGATGGCTGAAATTTTAGGCGAGCCCGTTGGTGAAACGGTCGGTTACCGGGTCAGGATGGAGAGTAAAGTATCGGCGAAGACCCGAATTGAAGTAGTCACAGACGGAGTATTCCTCCGGCGCATTCTTGCAGATCCAGAATTGGCCGAATTCGCTATTATTCTTTTCGATGAATTTCACGAGCGAAGCTTAGATGCCGATCTGAGTTTGTCTTTGGCTCTTGATACCCAATCTGCCTTTCGACCAGATCTGCGTTTGCTACCTATGTCGGCATCGCTGGACGATCAGAATCTTCCAAAATTTTTAAACAACGCTCAAGTTATCCGCTCAGAAGGTCGGATGTATCCCGTAGATATAAAATATCTTGGCCGCAGTCAGAGAGAACGGTTGGAGGTTTCCGTAGCCACAGCGGTGCGACGGGTTTTGCGAGATGAAACAGGTGGTGTGTTGGTGTTCCTACCGGGACAAAGACAGATCGCGGAAGTCGCTTCGGAGCTAACTGATTTAGCACCCGATATAGCACTGCTTCCGCTTCATGGTGGTCTTGATCTTAGTAGACAAGATCTGGCTGTTAGGAGGCTAACAGATGGGCGTCGGAAGGTTGTGTTAGCGACCGCGATTGCGGAAACCAGCCTGACCATTCCAGACATCCGAATTGTGATTGATACCGGCTTATCACGTGTGCCAAAATTTGACCCCACTGTTGGTTTAACCCGGCTCGTGACAGAGCGCGCAACATTGTCATCGATTGAGCAAAGAAGGGGGCGCGCTGGGAGGGTAGGGCCGGGCGTAGTATATCGTCTCTGGGATGAACCTGAGACGCGCGGACTAAAACCTTTCGCTACTGCTGAAATTTTGGAGGCAGATTTAACCCCTTTAGCACTTGCTTTAGCTGATTGGGGCGTTGAAGACCCAATTAGATTGTCTTGGCTGGACCCCCCACCTCCCGTCGCACTTGCTGCTGCTAGAGAAGAACTTACTAAAATTGGTGCTTTAGCTGAGGGTAGATTGACTGAGCATGGGCGTGCAATTTTGGCGCTTCCAACATCACCTAAGCTTGCTCACATGATACTATCTTCCGAAAAAAGTGGAGAGACGTTTCTAGCGGCAATGCTTGCAATTTTGGTCTCGGAACGGGGCCTTGGTGGAAGAAATACAGACTTGCGGCTGAGACTTCGCCACTTAGAGAGCGACAAAAGCCCGAGGGCTGCCTCGGCTAAGGGACTTGCTAGAAGAATGGCAAGCTTGTCCGGCTACAATGAAGAAATTTTGGATATAGAACGCGCTGGTGTTGTACTTTCTGGCGCATGGCCAGATCGGTTAGCTAAGGCTCTAGCAGCACCTGGACGTTTTCAGATGGCGAATGGTCGTCAAGCCTGGCTAGAAGAAAGTGATCCATTAGCTAAGGAAAAATGGCTTCTGATTGCCGATGCCGCCGGTCATTCTGCTGGAGCACGAATTCTTGCTGCAGCTCCTGTTACTACCAATGACGCTGAGACATTGGTTGAGAATAACGCCAAAAGTTTTCGTCAGGTCGTCTTCGACAAAGCTAGTGGAGATGTTCGCGTTAGGACTGAACGCAGCTTTGGGCGTTTAACTTTAGATAGCCGACCAGAACCTGTAACGGTCGAAGATGCCGTCTGCGGAATTAATCAGGCGGTCAAAACATTTGGCTTGGGTATTTTACCTTGGCCTCAGAATGCGTTGGCTTGGAGGGCTCGCGCTTGTTTTATATTCCCGGGACAATTTTCAGAAGCGGCACTTGTCTCATCAGCCGCTGAGTGGCTTCCCATAGCTTTGGGAAATGCTCGGGGGTTAAGAAGTATTAAGGCTGACGATCTTTTGGCAGGGCTGAAAAGCCTTCTTGATTGGAGTGATCTTCAGCGTATTGAGACTGAAGTCCCGGAAAATTTTAAGCTCTCTAATGGCCGAGTTCTAAAAATTGATTATGGCGACCCTAATGGACCTGCTGCAGATGCAATTATCCAAGAACTATTTGGGGTGGTTACCCATCCAGCCGTTTCAGGAAAGCCTTTGCTGCTGCGGTTGCTCTCGCCCGCTCGTCGTCCACAGCAGACAACACGTGATCTTCCTGGTTTTTGGGTAGGCTCGTACGCACAAGTTCGCGCTGATCTTCGTGGCCGTTATCCAAAACATTCTTGGCCTGAAGATCCCAAAGTAGCTGAGCCCCCAAAACCTCGGGGTCAGAGAAAACAATAATGTTTTACTTGACCTCTGCTGAGTTTGCTGGCGAGGCTTCGATATCGATAGATAGGAGGATCTCATGCCCTGGATAGAAGCCAATGGTGCAGAGTTGTATTATGTGATGGAAGGACCAGAGACAGACAAACCTCTTATTTTGATTCATGAACTTGGTGGCTCTGTCGGGAGTTGGGATCGGGCGATGCCACTGCTGCAGAACCGTCGCACGGTCCGCTGGGATTGGAGGGGCGCCGGCCAATCTGAGAAGATCAGATCCGAGCTAAATGTAGAGGTATTGGTTGCAGACTTAAAAGCACTGCTTGATGGACTTGGGATATTTGGTGCAGTTGATATGGCTGGTACCGCGCTCGGAGGCGGTGTTGCCCTAGCCTTTGCTGCGCGTCACCCAGCAAGAGTTCGCCGTTTGGTTGTATCAAGCCCTGCTATTGGCGGTGATAGTGGCATAGAAGACATGTTACGTAGGCGCGCAGACGAGGTTGAAAAGACTGGTATGCGTACTCAGGTGGATATCAGCCTTAATAGGTCCTACTTACCTAAATATCGCACTGATAAAACTGCTTTCCAGACATATCGTTCTAGATGGTTAGCGAATGATCCTGGAAGTTACGCTAGCCATAATAGAATGTTGGCTGCCATGGATGAGCGAGAGAATTTGGATAAGATCACTTCTCCAACTCTTGTGATTGGTGGGGAAGATGACAGTCTTTTGCCGCCAATTGATATGCAAGAAATTGCTTCTCGTATCCCAACATCACAATTCATGGAGTTGCCAACAGGCCACTTTGCAGCTGTCAACACGCCGATTATTTGGGCAAACGAAACATTAAGGTTTTTTGACTCAGAGTGATATTCCGAGCGTCAGTTGTTGCAATCATTGAGGAAGATATTCAAGAATCTTCCCCAATCATCAGCTTGGAATTGGTGTATGAGCTAGCTGCAGCCTGTCGTGGCACCACAGCTATCACACTTTAGACATACGCCATTGCGAACAAGTGTGAAGTTTGCGCATTCAGGGCAGGGGTCACCTTCGTAACCCTTCAGTCGAGCGATTGCTGCGGATGCAGCTACATTGCTGCCTGATGATATAGCTGAGACGACAGCTGCATCACCTGTCGCCAATACCCCTACAGAGTTTCCTGATGCGGCAGCGCGAGCTTCAGTTATAAACTCAGACTGTCCTTCGACAGGAAGCGTCGATTTTGCGATTTCGGTAGCTGCCTCAATCGCCTTTTCTGCTCGTTTCTCAGTCGCATTAGTAAAAATAACTAAGTTATCACGGACATATCCTTTAGACGCGACACGCTTAACAACGTCCATAGTTTCTTGTCTTAGCTCATCGACTTTGCGTTCCCGCCAGTCCATGTCTAAAGCACTTTCATCTTCCCCATCTCCCATACTGTCTGGATCTAGATCTGCGGGGTCAGCGTGGGACAGGTCGTTCCTGCCAAGATAGGAGATTGCTAACTCTCGGAAGAGATAATCTAATATCGAAGTCGACATCTTAATCGCATCATTACCTGTTACCATTCCGGCAGGCTCGAAGCGGGTGAAAGTATAGGCTTCCACGAACTCCTCTAATGGGACGCCGTATTGTAAGCCGATTGAAACAGCAATTGCGAAGTTATTCATAAGAGAGCGGAAAGCCGCTCCCTCTTTGTGCATATCCACAAAGATTTCGCCCAACTGGCCATCCTCGTATTCCCCCGTTCGGAGATAAACCTTATGGCCTCCTACGCTTGCCTTTTGAGTATAACCTTTTCTCCGGTGGGGTAGGCGCTTGCGCTCGATAACTTTTCGCTCAATCACTCTTTCTACAATGCGCTCTGCTATCAATTGAGCGCGCTGGCCATTTGGCGCCTCGGCAATTTTTTCAGCTAAAGTCTCTTCTTCGATGTCTTTATCTTCATCTCCAAGGGCTATTGCTGCTAGTGGTTGAGAGAGTTTGGAGCCATCGCGATAAAGTGCGTTTGCCTTTAGGCCAAGACGCCAAGACAGCATGTACGCTTCCCGGCAGTCATCAATAGTGGCTGCATTGTCCATATTTATGGTTTTAGAGATGGCGCCTGAAATAAACGGCTGGGCCGCTGCCAACATCCTTATATGGCTGTCAGCTGCCAAATAACGTTGTCCCTTTTTTCCGCATCTGTTGGCGCAGTCAAAGATGGCTAGATGCTGGTCCTTAAGCCCTGGTGCACCCTCAAGCGTCATTGTTCCACAGACATGCTCATTGGCGGCCTCAATTGCCTGTTTTGAGAAGCCTAAGGCCGATAGAATGTCAAAGTCTGGACTGTCTAGCTGAGCGTCCGTAAATCCAAGCGTGGTCTTACAAAAATCATCGCCCAACAAGTAACGATTGAATACAAACCGGATATCAAAAGCGCTGGCAAGCTGACTTTCTACGGTTTCTAATTTGTCCTCTGAAAAACCCAACTTTCCAAGAGTTTTGTGATTGATCTCAGGTGCTTCGTTTAACGAACCGTATCCAACCGCGTATTGGGTGATTTTTTCTATTTCAGCAGCATCATAACCCAATGTTTTAAGTGCTGTTGGAACCATCCTATTAATGATTTTGAAGTAACCGCCACCTGCAAGCTTTTTGAACTTAACAAGAGCAAAATCGGGCTCAATACCAGTGGTGTCGCAATCCATCACCAGCCCAATTGTGCCCGTTGGCGCTATAACCGTAGCTTGAGCGTTTCTAAAGCCATGGTTTTCACCTTTTTCTAGAGCCCTATCCCATGCTTCTTTTGCGGCCGTGGCAAGACCTGGAAATGGCACGGACTTTGCATCGAGCGCGACAGGCGCAATAGTTAATCCTTCGTAATCCGTGGTCGCGTGGGCTGCGCGACGGTGGTTTCGGATGACACGCAGCATTTCGGCTTTGTTTTCTTCATATCGCCGAAATGGTCCTAACTCAGCCGCCATTTCAGCAGAGGTTTCATATGATACCGCTGTCATTACTGCAGTGATTGCAGCTGCAGCGGCTCGACCTGCGTCAGAGTCATACGGCAGCCCAGCCGCCATTAAGAGGCCACCAATGTTCGCGTAGCCCAGTCCAAGTGTTCTAAAATCATACGAACCAAGAGCAATCTCCTGAGAGGGGAATTGGGCCATCAATACGGAGATTTCCAGAACAATAGTCCAAAGGCGGCATGCGTGACGGAAGCCATCTATATCAAAGGACCCGTCATCTTTACGGAAGGTCATCAAGTTGATGGACGCAAGATTGCAGGCCGTGTCATCGAGGAACATGTACTCAGAACAGGGATTTGATGCGTTAATGCGTCCTGATACTGGGCATGTGTGCCATTCATTGATTGTTGTATCAAATTGTACGCCTGGATCGGCAGAGGCCCAAGCCGCATGGCTGATCCTATCCATCAG
>JAURGE010000006.1 GCA_030833925.1 Alphaproteobacteria bacterium | reverse complement strand
TGTGCCTCGAGACGCCTATGACCACGCTGTCACCTCCGGGGAAGCGGCTTGGCGGGCGCTGTCTAATCCAAGTGATACCTGGCACAAGGCGCTTGGCAACAGGTGCTATCATCTAGGGCCGGAACGCGACAATTCTGTTCGCGAGGACGCAGGGCTTCAGATCGTAAGCAAGCTTGAGGAAGCAGATTTCATTATCAATACAGGCGCTTACGATAATGCCGACCCACTAGAATTATACGAAGAGACATTACAGATAGCAGCTAAGCTTAAGCTGCCTATGGTTTGTGCCAATCCTGATCTAGTGGTTCACGTTGGCGACTTTTTATCTATCTGTGCTGGACTAATCGCCGAAAGATATGCGGAACTTGGCGGTGATGTTGCATATCACGGCAAACCATTTCCAAGTGTGTATGCAATGTGTTTCCAACTTCTTGGAGTAACAAATCCCTCTCGCGTACTTGGAATTGGTGATGCCATTCGAACTGATGTTGCCGGTGCTAAGGGCGTTGGAGCAGACGCACTCTTCTTGGCGAGCGGTATCTATAGAGATAGCTTTGAAACAGATGATCCCACACCGACAGCTGTAGAAGCTATCGCCGCCAAAGAAGGAAACCCCATGCCCGATTACTTCCTTCCAGCACTTATCTGGTAGCCACAGACGATGTCCCAGTCGGAAATGACCCTTGGTCGAATTGCTGCAACCGTTCTGCTGCCTTTTGGATGCGGATATTTCCTCTCCTACTTGTTTAGGGCTGTGAATGCCGTCGTCGCACCCGATCTAATTCAGGATGTTGGCATTTCGACAGAAGGTCTTGGCCTACTAACAGCCGCCTATCTGATTGCCTTCGCCGCTTTCCAAGCACCATTAGGGGTATTACTCGACCGGTTTGGCCCGCGGCGTGTCCAAGGTTCATTGCTGCTAGTAGCAGCAGCAGGGGCCGCGCTTTTCGGATCAGCAACCAGTGAAGGTGTTTTGATTATAGCTCGCGCTCTTATTGGATTAGGTTTTGCCGGCGGACTAATGGCGAGCTTCAAAGCGGTTGCACTCTTCGCACCACCAGGGCGCATACCTCTCCTGAATTCTTGGGTAATGGCATTCGGCGGTGTTGGAGTGCTGGTCGCCTCATATCCCGCTCATGCAACAGCAGAACTGCTGGGATGGCGTGGCCTTTTCTTCTTACTAGCAGGCCTTACAGCCGCTGTTGCGTGCTTTATTATTTTTGCTGCTCCAAGACGAGGCGAACCAAAGACAGGCAGCAGCCTTGCTACACAACTGCGAGGCCTCGCACACGTCTACAATTCCTGGGAGTTTTGGCGAATTGCACCGTATGTGATGACCACTGCAGGGGCGCATATTGCCATCCAAACACTCTGGGCCGCCCCCTGGCTTTCTGATGTAGCCAACTTAGACCGGGGTGGCGTTGCTGGAGTACTTACCGGCATGGCGGGCGCGTTTCTAGTAGGTATTTTGTTGGGAGGCGCTGCTGCAGATTTTGTTGCTCGCACGATCAAAAGAGGGCCTCTGTTCGTTATGCATATTGCCATTGGGATTTTCATAGTTTCCCAGGTGTTCATTGTTCTGGGTTATGTGGAGTGGAAATGGTCAATCTGGCTGGCCTTTGCACTTACAGGTCAGCTTGGAGTACTGGCATATGCGCATCTAGCTGATCATTTCGGTGCAGATCTTGCTGGCCGCTCAAACACAGCTCTTAACCTGCTCCTTTTCGGTACAGCGGCAGCCTTCCAATTTGGCATAGGTGCTGCCTTAGAGCACTGGCCCCTCATTGAAAATCACAGGCCGGCTGAAGCTTATACAATGGTTTTCGGAAGCATCTTGGCACTGCAAATGCTCACCGGGGTTTGGTGTTGGATCGCAACGGCTATCCGCCCTGGGGTTGCAGGTAATGGCAATCAGTAACATTCATCTGCAGGCGGCCTTATTAAGCTTTAGTAATTTTTATCGATATGGGTTTTGAGGTTATTTGAAGCTTGCGCGATAGCCCTAGCATGAAAAGTAGAAGTTAAGCTTGCTGATGGAGAAAAGAGGGCCTAATTCTCCCCCCATGACCGACCCTATTCATATTATTGGCGGAGGGCTCGCCGGTTCAGAAGCAGCCTGGGCATGCGCAAAAGCGGGCGTGCCGGTAGTGCTTCATGAAATGCGACCAAACCAAAAAACGCCAGCTCATCAGACAGATAAATTAGCAGAGCTCGTTTGCTCTAATTCTTTCCGCTCTGATGACTCAGAGGCTAATGCCGTAGGCCTTCTTCATTGGGAATTGCGAGCGGCGGGTTCTTTGGTCATGTCATCTGCAAAGCCAGCAATGGTTCCAGCTGGAGATGCACTTGCTGTCGACCGGGAGGTCTTTTCAGCCACTGTAACCGCCGCCCTAGAGGCAGAACCACTCATAGAGATCCGAAGAGAGGAGGTTAAAGGCCTTCCCCCTGAAGATTGGACAAGCGTTATTATCGCTAGCGGCCCGTTAACTAGCGACAGCCTTGCAAGTGCGATCCGGGATGAAACTGGAGCGGAATCACTAGCATTCTTTGACGCCATCGCCCCAATTATTTATGCCGATAGCATAGATATGAAGAAAGCCTGGCGACAATCTCGCTACGATAAATTAGGCCCAGGAGGCAACGGCAAAGACTACATTAACTGTCCGATGACACGAGACGAATACATTTCATTTGTTCAGTCGTTAGTTGATGGCGATAAAACCGAATTCCGCGATTGGGAGAAGGAAACGCCTTACTTCGAGGGCTGCCTTCCCATTGAAGTCATGGCAGAACGAGGGTTAGAAACCCTCCGATTTGGCCCCATGAAACCTGTCGGGCTAACTAACCCTCACAATCCTGAAAAACCCTATGCCGTGGTTCAACTCCGACAAGACAATATCTCCGGCACTTTGTTCAACATGGTGGGCTTTCAGACAAAACTAAAACACGGGGCACAGACAGAAATTTTTCGGAAAATACCAGGGCTGGAGCAAGCAGAGTTTGCTCGGCTTGGTGGTATCCACCGAAACACTTTCATAGATGGGCCGCGCCTGCTCGATAGTCAGCTTCGGCTTAAATCGCGACCGTCAATTCGTTTTGCCGGACAAGTTGCAGGTGTCGAAGGTTATGTAGAAAGTGCTGGGCTTGGTCTAGTTGCCGGGTTCCTTGCCGCTGCCGAGCGATTGGGGCACGCAACCCCTGCACTCCCAACAACAACAGCTCTTGGCGCTCTAGTAGCACATGTAACAGGACATGTGTCTGGCCAGGTTGGTTCGCCAAGCGATTATCAACCAATGAACATTAACTTCGGAATTATGCCACCCTTGTCTGGCCCTGTGCCGAAGGGTCGACGCGGCCGGATCGAGCGGCGGCGGATGATGACCGAGAGAGCTAAGATCGACATCCAAGCTTGGCTCGGAGGCATAAAAGCTGTTGCCGCTGAATAAGAATTATGCCGGCATCTTTTTGTAATAGTGCCATAACAACAGCGCTGCCGAACCGCGCCAGGGCTTCCAAAGCTCTGCAATATCAGTAGCTTGCCCTATTGTTGGTCTGTTTTCTAACTTCTTAATCCGACCAATCGCGTTCATTAGGGCTAGATCGGCTGCGGGCCAGATATTTGGTCGCCCGAGAGAAAGCAACAAATACACCTCCGCCGTCCACCGCCCAATCCCGCGTAATTCCACTAACCGAGCAATGGCTTCTTCATCAGGCATCTGCTCCAAATCACCAAAATCGATTTGTCCACGCAGTTCAGCTTCTGCAAGCCCTAATGCATATTCAGCCTTCCTTTGGCTCATGCCCAATTCTCTGCACCCCATAACGCCAAGTTTCTGAATTTTTTCGGCAGTCACTGGCTGACCCGCTTTGTCTTCAACTCTCCCATAAATTGACGCAGCGGCTTTTACTGAGACCTGTTGAGCAATGATCCCTCGCAGAAACATAGCGAATCCGCGTGGACGCAAAGTTACGTCTGGCTCCCCTACTTCGGAGAGCACGCGTTTCATATCAGGGTCCAGCCTGGCAACCTCGGTAAAACCTCGTTGGAGCTCAACGGCGGCGGCTTCTGGGGAATTTTCTTTGAATCGAACCGTCATCTCAGCGAAGGATCGCCCCTCAGTGTCCATAGTGTCCAGACAATAGAGATAAAGAGAAATAGACCCATTAACTGGTGACTTGCGGCCAGGGGAATCCATACGACTGATACCAAAGTTGCAACCCCAAGAGCGACCTGAAAGGCTACTGCCACGGCCATGAAGGCAGCAGGCAGACGTGCGCCTGGTGCCTCATCACGTATCCTTAGCCAAAGATAGAGGGTGGCAATTGCGGCCAAAATTGCTGCCCAACGATGAATGAATTGAATCGTGCTGCGATTTTCTATTGGGTTTAACCACCAAGGATCTAGGGCCCATATATCCTCTGCCAGAAACCGCCCATTCATTAGCGGGAAATCGGTGTAAACCATGCCTGCATTGGTCCCAGCAACAAAAGCACCAAATACTATTACAAGACAAACCCAACAAAGCAGTACCTGGGCCAACGTGATGAGGCCCTTTGAGCTTGGCGAAGGCCGGAATTTAAGTATTCCAAGGGCAGTCCAGATTAGTAGGCCCGCGATTAAAAAGGCCATTGAGAGGTGAACAGCCAACCTATAATGGCTTACATCTGGTCGATCGATCAGTCCCGACTTAACCATCCACCAACCAATCAAGCCCTGCAAACCACCTAAGACCAAAAGAACTAATAATCGGCGGGACAATGGTGGCTTGATCCAGCCCTTTAACCAAAACACGAGAAGGGGCACTGCAAACACTAATCCAATTAAACGACCCCACACTCGATGAATGAATTCCCACCAAAATATTTCTTTGAATTCTTCGAGAGCCATACCGCTATTAATTTTTTGGTATTCGGGGGTTTGACGGTACAAATCGAACACACGAAGCCATTCTGACTCCGTCCATGGTGGCAATAAGCCAACAAGAGGTCTCCACTCGACCATCGAGAGGCCAGATTCTGTCAATCTCGTGACGCCACCGATAACCGTCATGGCCCCAACAAATGCAGCAACAACTAGTAGCCAATAACCAATCCATTGGCGGGCACGGGGCGAAAGATATGAATAATTGTTCATAAGATCACATCTAGACCTATCAACTAACATCGCCGACGCGCCCGGTCGCCGCAGGCAGTCAGGAGGAGGCCAAACCCCTGATTATGAATAGTTTTATAGCATTTATTGTTATATATGCAGTTTGGTGCGGAGAAAGCGATGGCCGCCAGAAGTCGACGAAGCATAAACTAACAACCAGAACCCGCAGTAAAGGAACCCTCATCATGCGAATTGCAAAAGTGGAGGCAACGTGGCTGCGTGCACCAATTCCTCCAGAACGCCAACACGTTTCAGATTTTGGCCGAATGACATCGTTTGACACGGCCCTGGTCCGTCTCGAAACCGAAGAGGGCATTGTGGGCTATGGAGAAGCAAAGGCCGCCGTTGGCAGTCAAGCCAACTGTGGAGCCCTTGTAAATGTAATCGAGAAAGAATTAGGCCCTCAAATAATTGGCGAGGATGCGCGTCAGATCTCCCGGATTTGGGACATTTGTTATAACGGCTCGCGCGCCCACTATGCGTTAGATAGAGGGCACGCTTTTCCAATAATGGGCCGCAGAGGAATAACAATTGCAGCGCTTGGAGGGATAGATATCGCCCTATGGGATATTTTGGGCAAAGCCTTGCGGACGCCTGTACACCAGTTACTCGGAGGCAAACGCAAAGATCGTTTCCCTGCTTACGCCTCTGGGGGCTGGAAACCTGCGGACGGGATAGGTGAAGAATTGAAAAGCTTCATCAACCGAGGAAATTTTCAAGCGGTTAAAATGCGCGTTGGATCACAAGACAATACGGTTGCTCATTCTATTGAACGTGTTCTAGCGGCCCGGGATGCACTAGGCCCCAACATAGACATAATGGTTGATGCCCATGGCACATGGAATGTGGCCGAAGCAAAACGCTTCGCCAGAGGCGTACGTGACTGTGCCATCGCCTGGTTTGAGGAACCTGTTACCGGTGACGACAAACGGGGGATGTCGGAAGTGCGCGCCACAACGGATATTCCTATAGCCGCAGGTGAAAGTGAGTTCACTCGATTTGATTTCCGCGATCTAGTGGAGGCCCGCGCTGTCGATATCCTACAGCCGGACCTAGCAATTGCAGGCGGCATCACTGAAGCGGTTCGAATTGGTGCGCTAGCAGCTACCTGGAACCTAGGTTTCGCTCCACATTTGTGGACTGGGGCGCTTGGCTTCGCTGCAGGCCTCCATGTTCTCTCTGCTTCCACATCGGGTTGGATTGTCGAATACAGCCTCGGCCACAATCCACTGCTTCATGATCTAGTCCTTGAGGACTTTCCGGTTATCGACGGGGAAGTTGAAATACCCGACCGCCCAGGCCTTGGGGTCACCATTAACGAAGATTTCGTCAAGGAAACAAGACAGCCTAAATAGTTGGCTTGCTTCATTGGTCCCGACAGGTAGAGTGCCAAAGGAATCACATCTGACCAAAGCGTGAGTTGCTATGTACATAAATGGTGAATGGCGAAATGCCCGTTCCAATAAATCGTTTGAGAGCAGGAACCCTGCTACAGGGGAAGTTATCGATACTGTTCCTGACGGAGATGCAGAAGACGCGACCCTAGCAATTGATGCGGCGACCAAGGCCTTCCCAAGCTGGGCAGGAAAAACTGCGTATGAGCGTTCTGCTATTCTCTACAAAGCATGGCAGCTTATGATTGAGCGCAAGGGTGAACTGGCACACTTAATGACAGTAGAGCAGGGTAAGCCTCTACGTGCTGCCGCGAACGAGACGCAATATGCCGCTGACTTTTTACTATGGTACGCTGAAGAGGCTAAGCGTGTTTATGGAGAGACGATCCCATCAGCGCGTGGAGACCAGCGTTTTATAATTTCTAAAGCTCCGGTGGGCGTAGTAGCAGCAATAACGCCCTGGAATTATCCGATCTCGATGCTGACCCGAAAATTAGGTCCAGCTCTAGCGGCGGGTTGCACTGTCGTTTTAAAGCCTGCTGAAGCCACACCTCTCTGTGCAATTGCTGTCTTTAAAATTCTGGAAGAAGCCGGGGTTCCACCAGGCGTAATTAATTTGGTAACAGCAAAGGACCCTAAGCCGATAGGCGATGTATTCACCAGCGATCCCCGCGTTGCCAAAATTACCTTTACTGGCTCAACTGCCGTTGGGCGGACATTAGCTAAAGAAGCCGGGCACAACCTCAAGCGCATCAGCATGGAGCTCGGGGGTCATGCGCCATTCATAGTGTGGGAGGATGCAGATCCAACTCATGCCGCAAAGGGCGCAAGTCTAGTTAAGTTTTTAAATACCGGCCAAGCCTGTATTAGCCCAAATCGGATGTTCGTTCATGAAAGCCAGGCGGAAGCGTACGTTTCCGAATTAACCAGTCGAGTTGAACGCCTTCGTGCCGGCAATGGGCTAGACGATGGCATCGGAATTGGACCACTGGTAAATGAGGCTGCCGTCGCCAAAGTAGAGAGACAGGTAGAGGACGCTAGAGCAAAGGGCGCAAGAGTAATGTGCGGCGGCCATCGCCTTATGGATTCTGGTCTGGACAAAGGCCATTTTTACGCAGCAACGGTGTTGACTGACGTCACCCCTGACATGCTGATCTATAGAGAAGAAACCTTTGGGCCCGTTGCCGCAGTAGTACCCTTCAAAGATGGCGATGACGTATTAGCTATGGCTAATGACACCCCTTATGGGCTCGCCGCTTACGTCTACACTAACGATATAGCTAAGGCGATGCGAACAGTTGAAGGACTAAACTTCGCCATTATCGGGGTCAATGATATAAACCCGACCTCCGCGGCGGCTCCGTTTGGTGGAATGAAGTCATCAGGCTTGGGCCGTGAAGGAGGACATGAGGGAATTGAAGAATACCTTGAGTCCAAAACCGCAGGTTTCTCTATTTAGGGATACAAAATGCATCCCACTAAGTAATTTAATGTTTAGCATCAGCCCCTTAACTACTAATTATGCCGAAGCAAACATTAACCGCTTTAATGAAGAGCTGATGTTAATTATTGGAATTGCACCAAGAACCTAAGACGGGAACAAGTCCTTGGATAACCGCAGTCAATCGAGCAAAACCTTCGGGTTTCAGTTCGACGGTTTCCTCATTCAAGTAAATTGCTCGGTTCATCTCTATTTGGAAGGCATGGATGGCATGATCCGGTTTACCATAGCGGCGCAAAGTAGCCGCGCCTGCATAAGGTTTATTGACAGAAACCGATAAGCCAACCTTGCGCAAATAACTCTCCACCACTTCGGTTAAACCCCCAGAGCAGCTAGTGCCAAACAAATCGCCCATCACAACATCTGGCCGCTGAACTCCGGACCCATCTGGCGTTGCTGCATTTCCAACCGACTTCATAGAATGCCAATCGATGAAGGCAACAGGCCTACCAAGCGAGCGCAAACGATCAAGAGAGTCGGCTATCGCCCTGTGATAAGGGCGGTAATAGTTTTCAATGCGCCCTTTTACTTCATTCATTGACAATAGACGGTCGTAGATCGGGAATTCTGGGGTTACAACGCGGCGGATTAGACCAATGCCAAGGCGGGACTTCTCTCCAGGCCGGGGGCTCTCAACTCCCTGTATCAACCCTGGGTCCAGATCGTCTTCGTCCCGGTTCACATCCATATACGCCCTTGGAAACGTAGCATTCACGATCGTGACGCCATGCTCCACGGAAGCTCGGATCAAATCGTCGACAAACGCATCTTCGGCTCTACGCAGAACTGACATGGGCTGAATGGTTCCGAAGTCACTAGGATAGTTACGTCCAGAGTGTGGGGACGCAAACAGAACAGGTAGAACCCTACCCTTGGGCCGTAAAACTTCGACAGTACCGGGATCGCCAAGCATCCGCTCGTTATTCAACCGAACCTCTCGCGCAGATGACAGGCGGCAATGTGATTCCGCCTCACGACCTCAAGAGCCGGAGCCTGGCGCGAGCAGTCGCCGATCGCATGCGGGCAACGAGGATGAAAGTGACATCCGGATGGTGGCTCTAAAGGCGATGGAATTTCGCCTTTTATCGGGGCGAATTCGCGTTTTCTTTGGTCCAACCGTGGCGCTTCAGCTAGAAGTGCGCTGGTGTAAGGGTGAACAGGGCGATCGAAGATTTCCTCGGTTATACCGCTTTCCACGACACGGCCCAGATACATAATAAGAACACGATCCGCTATGTGTTCCACAACACTAAGATCGTGGCTAATAAACAAGTACGTAAGATCAAATTCCTCACGAAGGTCCATGAATAAGTTTATGACCTGCGCCTGGATAGATACGTCAAGTGCAGCAATGGCCTCATCACACACTAGGAAACGTGGCTTGACTGCAAGCGCTCGCGCAATCCCAATTCGTTGGCGCTGCCCACCCGAAAATTGGTGCGGGTAGCGTTTCTTGAGGCTCGGATCGAGACCAACCTTTTCCATAATTTCGTCAACATAGTCAGACTTTTCAGAGCGGGTCGTTAGGCCATGATAAACCGGCGCCTCACCTATAATATCCTCTACCCGCATGCGTTGGTTCAAGCTTGCAAACGGGTCTTGAAAAATCATTTGAACTGCGAGCGTTACCTCGCGCTTCCGCACACCTTCCAAAGCAGATATGTCTTGACCCTCAAAGAAAACTTGGCCGTCTGTTGGGTTGTGAATTCCAGCCACTACGCGGCCCAATGTGGACTTTCCGCATCCAGATTCCCCAACCAGGCCTACAACCTCTCCTTTGTTGATAGTCATGGAGACATTGTCGACAGCGTGTACCGTTTCCTCCGAAATGTTTGCCCCCAAACGGGCTGCAATTTTCCCCGCTACGTCGAGTTTTTTGACGAAGCGTTTTGAGACGTTGCGAATTTCGAGGAGCGGTGCGCTCACACTTCTACCTCCTCAAAATATGGATGATGGCAACGGAATGTCCGATGGTTGCGCTCGACCGCCTCGGGTGAGACCTCACAAGTCTTCGTGCGGCGGTCGCATCTTTCTTTGAAAGAACACCCCTTGGGGAGAGCAAGGATATTTGGTGTCATCCCGGCTATTTGATAAAGCCGTTGCCCACGATTATTCGCGCTTGGGACGGATCCCAACAATCCAACAGTGTATGGATGAGCTGGCCGATCGATCACATCGTCGATATTGCCTTGTTCGACAATCTTCCCGGCATACATAACTGAAATGTGGTCAGCAATCCCAGCAACAACAGCAAGGTCGTGTGTGATCCATATAAGCGATGCCCCAGTTCGACGGCATAAATTCTGTGCTTCATGAATGATCTGGCCCTGAATGGTGACATCAAGGGCCGTGGTTGGCTCGTCTGCAATGATCAGATCAGGTTCATTGAGAAAGGCTATCGCGATCGCAACCCGCTGCCGCATTCCTCCAGATAGTTGGTGAGGATAAGCCCGCATCCTTTCATCGGGAGCAGGAATGCCAACCATGCCAAGCGTGTCGCGCGCCTTAGTCCAAGCCTCTTTCTTTCCGATATTTTGATGGGCTTTAAGCGCCTCTATCATTTGGGTATCGACACGCAAAACAGGGTTTAACGTCATCATCGGATCTTGGAATATCATCGCAATGCGATTTCCACGCAGATTGCGAAGGCGTTCCTCCGGTGCGCCAACTAATTCCTCACCTTGAAATTTGATGGACCCTTCGACAATTCGACCTGGCGGATCGATCAATCCTATTATTGAAAAACCGGTTATCGATTTTCCTGAACCAGACTCGCCAACGAGACCCATCACTTCGCCTTTAGCGATCGAAAAATCGACCCCGTCTACAGCTTTTGCCACCCCAGCACGCATTAAAAAGTGAGTCTTAAGGCCACTAACTTCCAGCGTGTTCGGCATCACTTAGCCTTGCCACCACCGGTGGAAATTCGCGGATTCAAAACGTCACGCAAATGATCTCCAACCAAATTGATAGAGACGACTGTAACCAACAAAGCGATCCCCGGAAAAACCGATATCCAATAACGACCCGACAACATGTACTCAAATCCATTGGCGATTAGAACGCCCAGACTAGGACTAGTCTGCGGCATGCCAACGCCAAGAAAACTCAAGGTAGCCTCAAGGGAAATAGCATGCGCGGTTTGTACTGTTCCAACGACAATTAGAGGGGCCAAGCAATTAGGCATGATATGTCGGAAGATAATTCGAGCATGACTAATCCCGAGACAAGCTGCCGCCTCGACATATTCCTTATTCCGCTCAACAAGCGCGGAAGCACGCACAGTCCGAGCGTAGTATGCCCATTGGGCAACGACGAGGGCGAGAATAATTTTATCGACGCCTTTGCCAAGGATCGCAATTAACATCAACGCAACTAATGCTGCGGGAAAAGATAGTTGGAGGTCGACAACCCGCATGATCACATTTTCCGCTCGGCCTCCAGCATATGCAGCCAACAAACCGACTGCCATGCCAATCAGCAAAGCTATGAACCCAGACATCACGCCTACTGAGAGGGAAATGCGCAAGCCATAAAGAATGCCAGAATACAAATCTCGCCCAGCACCGTCTGAGCCAAGCCACATCGTATAACCTGAAAATGCCTCTGCTCCGGGCGGTTGTCGGCCGTCCAACACGTCCACCTGCGCTAGATCATATGGATCTTGAGGGGTAATCCAGGGAGCAATAACAGCCAGAATTATGATACTCAATAATATGAACAGAGCGACGCTGGCGGTTTTACTGTCGAAAAATTCGGATACAAACCGCTTAAATGGCGTTTCAGAATCGATGGTCTGTACTTGTCTTTCAGATGCCAAATCTTGCTGAACCACTTCAGTCATGCGCCTTGATCCTGAAGCCGAACACGGGGATCCAGTATAGAATAGATAATGTCAACGATGAGATTGATCACAACAAAGAACAAAACAATGATCATTAAATAGGCGACGACGATTGGTCGATCGAGCTGCAGGATCGCATCAATCAACAATTTCCCCATACCCGGCCAAGCAAATATTGACTCCGTTACGACCGAAAAAGCGACCAAACTCCCAAATTCAAGGCCCATCACTGTCACAACGGGTATCATGATATTCTTCATCACATGCACGAGAATAATCCGGCTTGTATTAAGCCCCTTCGCCCTAGCAAACTTGACATAGTCCTGTCCCATTGCCTCTCGAACACCGGAACGCGTTAAGCGGATCGCAAGCGAGATTTTTAAGAGCGCTAAGTTCAAGGCAGGCAAGATGACGTGAGATAATCCATCTAGGGTAAAAAGGCTTGTCTGCAGCCCAAACAGTTTAGCGGTATCGCCGCGGCCGGTTGAGGGCAACCAGCCAAGCATAACTGCAAATAACATGATCAACATCAGCCCAACCCAAAAAGTAGGCAGGGAGAAGCCTAAGATTGATCCCGCCATGATGCCTTTTGAGATTTTCTGCTCGGGATAGAGCCCTGAATAAAGGCCGAGCGGAATACCTATCACAATAGCCATTGCTAATGCGGTGAAGGCCAACTCAAAAGTTGCTGGCATGTGATGCAGGATAAGTTTTAAGGCAGGTTCGCCAAACACAAACGAATCGCCAAGATCGCCTTGCCAAGCCCCATTCAAGAATTTGAAGTATTGCTCGTAAATTGGAAGATTTAGGCCAAGGCGCTCTATTGCTTTTTCAATATCAGCCTGATCCGCATCTGGGCTAACCAGCATATAAACTGGGTCACCAATCACATTGACGCCAAAGAACACTATCAGCGACATGATGAAGACTATCAGGGCGGCCTGTAAAAGGCGGCGAATGATAAAAACCGACACAGCTTTTGTCCGTTATGAGACTAAAGCGGGAGCCGGTGAAATAGACTGAGCCTGCATTTTTGCACCGAGTCTAATTCCACCGGCCACCAAGTTTCTCACTCTTTCAATACACCAATCGCCAGAGTGTACTCATCCGTGCGAGCGATGTATTTGAGTCCCTTCTTCGCTGCCCAAGTATTAACCTGGAAGTGAGTTGGAATAATAGCTACATTCTCAATAGCCATTTCCGTGGCCTTAGCGAGGAGGTCTTGGCGCTTTGCATCGTCAACAGTCCGCAATGCCTCTTCAATGACCGCGTCAACTGCTGGATCGGAATACCGTCCCCGATTCGAAGAGCCGAAACCCTTGCTCTTATCGTATGTGTGGATCAAGGATTTTAGCGGAGATGAAGCTTCGCCCGATCCTGCGCCCCATCCAACAAGAATAAAGCTGAATTCAGGCAAGCCCTTTGCACCCTTGGATGCACGAGAGAAATAAACTGAACGCGGCATTGTTTCGACGGCAGTCTTGATGCCAATACGGGTCAGCATTTGTCCTATCGCTTCTGCAATTTTCGCGTCATTGATATACCGATCATTCGGACTGTGGATGGTCATCTCAAACCCGTCCGGATATCCAGCAGCAGCCAGCAAACCCTTAGCCCCTTTGGGGTCATACGCAACGGGCTCAAGTTTGGAAGATACGCCAAAGAATCCTTCAGGCAGAAGCTGTCCTGCTTTAATGGCAACACCTTCCATCACCCGATCAACTATAGCATCACGATTGATGGCCATGGATATTGCTTTACGTACGCGGACATCAAGCAGTGGGTTCTTAATTTCACCCCCTCCATTAGCCTTTACAAACGGTGAATTTTCTCGAAATTGATCGAGGTGTAGGTAGATGACACGATTTGAAACACCTTGGGAAAGCTGAAGCTTTTTGTTGGACTTAAGGGTTTCAATATCCGTAGTGGGCACCCCGGCGATCATGTCCACATCGCCAGCCAACAGTGCTGCTACTCGCGATGGGCCAGACTTAATTGAACGCAGATGAAGTTCCGTCCAAACTGGCTTGTCACCCCAATAGTTGTCATTGCGCGACAACACAATTGACTCGCCGGGCTTATAGCTAACAAACTTGAAGGGGCCTGTCCCAATTGCTGCTTTTCCGGAGTTATAGTCCTCTGTTGCAGCGTTGCAGCCGGCAGAATCAGAAACGATAGGAACCGTTGAAACGTCATTACCCATAAGTGGATAAGGTTGAGCCGTCTTAAAATGGACAGTTAAGTTATCAACCTTCACGACGGTCTTGCCTTTGGTATAGGTGGCAAAACTTGAAGGAGAATTTGGAACATCTGGAGCACGCTTGAACGAACAAACCACATCGTCGGCGTTGAATTCGCTGCCATCATGGTATTTGACGCCGGGACGAAGTTTAAATTCCCAAGTCAGGTCATCGATCGGCTTCCATGAAGTCGCTAAGCCAGGCTTCAGACGTTGCTTTTCATCCTGGTTGATCAACCGGTCGAATATATGCCTAGACAACGCATTATTTGGCCCCAAGTTATGATAATGGGGATCAATCGCCGTCGGCTCGGACGCCAAACCAATTATTAACTTTTCAGCTTGCACAGGTGCTGCTGCTGCAAATGCAGCAATGGCAGCCACCCCGAAGAGAGCTTTTTTCATAGTCATTCCCTGCTCCATTTATGAGCCCTTTGTGGGCAAATTGCACGGACCGCCCTATTGGCTCACCCATGGTTGAAAAATTTAAGGATTAATTCAGAGATAAAGCAACTTTTAAGATGAATTTATTTTCATCAAGTTGATCTCTTAGATCCAAGCCCCCATCACGAGAAACCGAAACAGAGAAAACGCCTTGAAATCAAAAACGGATAAATCAAATCCAGGTTGTATCCGTATCAAGAGGAAATGTTGGCCTAGGAATATACTTAAAAGGCCATCGCTCAAGCACCGGACTGGTCAAACCACCTGTGTCTATTTCATAAACTTGTTCAGGTGAGAACCATGGCGCAAAACCAGCCCGAAAATGACCGCGCGACTTAACTATAACTGTGTGAGCTGAAGCTATATCCAGATCAAACATATCAAAATACACCGGATCAGCAGTCTGGGCACGATCAGAAATGACAATGACTATAATACCTCCAATCCGTAATGCAGCAGTCTTCCCTAGCTTTAGGCGGCGCCCCTTCGTAAGCCCCCCGAGCCCCACTACATCTCCATCGCCAAGCTTGAGAACCTCAGCTTCGGCAGAGAACGGAATATCCCAAGCTCGCCAAGGCTGACCGCTGTCCTCCAGACTGTTTTCACTATTAAATTCAGCAACAAAGCTGCCACCAACCCCGATTTCGTGTGCTTTAGTGGCAAGCGCTGGATCGAAAAACGAACCATAGAATATCCGGGACGCCCCAGAGTGGTGGAGAGCCTTTAGTAATTCAGTGGTCTTGCCACTGCCACCGCCGCCAGGATTGTCTCCAGCATCTGAAAAAATAACTGGTTGGCGATTATTTGACATTGCAAGGTCAACCGCCTCATTCACAGGCATTAATGTTCTTTGAAATCGTTCCTTCATAGACCATGCGAGCTTTCCGATCTCATTAGCAAGCAACTCTGCTGCCAACTCATCTGCCCGAGCTGTGACGACTGCGGTAAGGGTGTTGTCAGGGGTATCAGAAAATATGAAGTTGCCAAAAATCGAAACATTTAGGATCTCAGCACCCAGTTCAGCCTGGCGTCTTTGACCAAAATCGATCAAATCTGCGTAGGGACCCTGAGCTGTTAATAGTGTGACAGATGCGGGTGAGATCGGTGGTTTGACGATACGGAGCTTTGGTCTTTCGCCATTTTCAATTCCCACAATTGCACGGCGCAGCGAAAAAGCGGCCTCCTCTCCCCGTTCAATCATGTCAACATGTGGATTTGTTCGGTAACCAACAATTAAATCAGCATTCATTGCCATCTGCTTAGAAATGTTTGCATGCAGATCAAGCGTCATAATAATCAATGGCTCGGAACCAATACGGTTGCGCACACGAGACAGAAGCTCTCCATCTGGGTCGTGAAGATGTTCGGCAACCATTGCGCCGTGATTGCAGAGATAGACGGCATCCAACGGACCTGCCTCACGCAAGTGCTTATCAATAGTTTCAGCTATTTCCTCAAAAACTGCTTCACGAACAGGGCCCGCAGGATGGCTGGCCGCCAGCAAGCATGGGATCGGTTCCCATTCTCCAGTTGCATCCATCGCACGAACAAAGCCGCCGAACTCTGGGGCAATTGCCGAAGTTTTTGTGCGAGCTTCAGCTAGAAGGCTTTTTCCCTCAAGCCATACAAAGTCACTGAAATCCTCACGTTCTGCAGGCTTGGCAAAACGATTAGACTCTAGGATCATCCCAGCCAGAGCAATGCGGGGCCGCATGGTCGAAGCCTCCTTAAAAGAATGTTTCTAGAAGAGTGGCGAAGCAAATGAACACAATCAATATTCCCAACGAATATGCCGTTCAACTTTCCCCGCCCGATATTTCACCATACAAAAAAGGAAATACAGGGATCGACTATATCTGGACGTTTGACAGCGGTTTTCCTGGTCCTCATGCATGTGTCACCGCGGTAGTTCATGGAAATGAATTGTGCGGCGCAATCACTCTCGATTGGTTGATGTCCAGTAATTTTCGACCTGTAGCCGGTAAGGTCAGTTTCGGTTTTATGAACACAGAGGCGTACCACAATTTTGACGCCAAAAACCCAAATGCATCCCGTTGGGTTGATGAAGACTTCAATCGGTTATGGGCAGAAACCGTATTGGAAAGCGAACGGGATTCTGCCGAACTTAGTCGGGCACGCGCGGTGCGTCCGTTCATTGAAACTGTTGATTATTTGCTGGATTTGCACTCCATGCAGCACCCGGCACCACCGCTGATGTTGAGTGGCAACCATGAAAGGGCCCGGGCACTTGCAGCCAAAGTCGGTGTGCCAACTGATGTTATTGCTGACAGTGGACACGCGGCAGGAAAACGAATGCGCGATTATGCAGCATTCGATGATCCGAATTCAGAGAAAACGGCACTCCTCATCGAATGCGGTCAACACTGGGAGGCAAAAACCGTGCCACTCTCCAAACTGGCAACAGCGCGCTTCTTGACGTCGGTAGGGGTGGCAGACACCTCGCTTCTGGAAGGGCTTGGAAAGCCTAGCGCTCAAAGCTTCTATCGAGTGACCGACGCAATTACCATCGAAACAGACGACTTTACCTTTGTTAAACCATTCATAGGGGGCGAGGTTCTGCCTAAAAAGGGGACCTTGATCGGCACTGACGGGGGTCGTCCTATTTTTACACCATACGACAACTGCCTACTGATGATGCCAACGAAGAGAAGGTGGAAAGGACAGACTGCCGTGCGGCTGGCCAGGCGTGAAAAATAAATTGGACATATTAAAAAGCTTTAAAAAAAACCCTGGCACTGTATTTCAAGACAGGAACATTAGTTTGAAGCTGCGTTCACATACCTTAATGCGACGACCAAGAGGCGAACTTAAGCAGAGGCTGCTCGAGCTTTAGCTTCTCTACGCAAAGCTGAAAGTGCACCTCCCCGCATCACCTTCCCCGGAAGATCATGGCCAACCACATCCTCTGCAAGGCGGGCACACTCAATCAAGGCCTCCAGGTCGACACCTGTATCGATACCCATTTCCTCGCACATGAAAACCATGTCCTCGGTGCATACATTACCTGCTGCACCCTTATGACCAGCGAAAGGACACCCACCAAGGCCACCAACGGAACTATCATACAAATCGACGCCCATCTCTAAGCCGGAATATACGTTAGCGAGCCCACAACCACGCGTGTCGTGTAGGTGCAAACAGATTCTCTTTTCAGGCCAGCGGTTCCTTACTGCACCAACAACCTGTTTTACAGAATGCGGTGTTGCCCACCCAACAGTATCGGCAAGGCTGATTATTTTGATGTCTACGCCTTCACCTTCGGCAACGGCTAGCAGTTCTTCAAGACGCTCCACCACGCGAGTCGGAGCTACATCTCCTTCAAAATTGCAGCCCCAAGCAGTCATTATGGATGCGCGCGTAACGGGGATTCCATGCTGCTGATACATAGCGATCTGGTTGCGTTGGACTTCAACATTTTCCTTGAACCCGCGGTTTGTGTTCATCCCCATGAAGGTTTCTGAGGTTGTAGTGGAAATAGACCCAAACATATTCAGGCCGTCTGCCTGAATAGCTCTTTGTAAACCCTTCTCATTCAGCCAGAGAACATGGTGGGCCACCCCGTCTTTTCGCTTGAAACCGGCAACTACTTCATCCGCATCAGCCCATCCAGGAACCCTCTTTGGATTTACGAAAGACGCAACCTGGATCTTCTTCAAGCCAGTATCGGTTAAAGCATCAATCAGTTCGATTTTGCGGGCTGTTGCGATTGGTCCTGGCTCGATCTGAAAACCCTCTCGGGGACCCTCTTCTTGGATATCTACTCGCTTTGGCAAATCGCTCATACCTGATGCTCCTGGACCAACTTATTTCGACAGGAGCCTAAAATAATTATGTGACATTCGGAATAGCGGATCATCAGATAACAATCTGCATTAGCGTCGTTTTTTCTAAATCAACAAAGCGCCATTGCCGCGGGGCATCCTGAGTGCGTCAGACCCGCTGTTCCTGGGTGAAAAAATGGAAACAACGGGCCAAGCGCCAGAGGACCCTAACGGTTCACATGCAGAACAATCATAAATTAAAACGTCTAACGAAGGAGTTAGAGGACTGCAGGCCTTAAAAAAGAATGGGCCGTGTTATCTAATCCGATCTAGATCTTAGATCACAACATCGATGCTTTGATGCTTTACCCAGTTAATGCGATGACCTTCTAACAGCATCGATCTTACCTTGAGCAACGCCCATTCGACGCTCAGCATCGGCGCGATCGCTGTCACTTGAAGCGCTTGCGAAATCACTTTCTGCAGTTCTGAGATCTGACTCAGCATCACCAACATCTATATCAGCAACACGTACAGCCGATTCCGCCAGCACCGTGCAACGTTCGCCAGTCACTTCCGCAAAGCCGCCAGCAACAAAGATACGGTCGCTAACCTCGCGTCCTTCGTATACTTCTATAACCCCCGGACGCACACTGGCAATCAGGGGTGCGTGGCCAGGCAATACGCCGAAATCGCCCTCACCACCAGGCACGACAACCATATCGACAGGCATCGATACGACGAGACGTTCCGGTGAGACTAGCTCAAACGCGACTTTACTATCGGCCATTTCAGCCTCCAACTGATGGCTACAGGGCTAAGCAGCCTCTGCTGCCATCTTCTGCGCCTTTTGTACGGCTTCTTCGATTGGTCCAACCATGTAGAAAGCCGCTTCTGGCAAGTCATCATACTCACCTTCGCAGATAGCTTTAAAGCCTTTTATTGTGTCTTCGATGTTAACAAATTTACCTGGGCTGCCGGTGAATACTTCTGCAACATGGAATGGCTGTGATAGGAAGCGCTGAAGCTTACGAGCCCTTGCAACGACAAGCTTATCTTCTTCAGACAGTTCATCCATGCCCAGAATAGCAATAATATCCTGCAGCGCTTTATATTGCTGCAGAGTTTCCTGCACACGACGCGCCGTCTCGTAGTGCTCATCTCCGACCACACGTCGATCCAGTATTCGGCTGGTAGAATCCAGAGGGTCAACCGCAGGATAAATACCGAGCTCAGCAATCGACCGCGAAAGAACCGTAGTCGCATCCAAGTGAGCAAAGGTTGTGGCTGGTGCTGGGTCTGTTAAATCGTCAGCAGGCACGTAAACGGCCTGAACAGAAGTGATCGACCCTTTATTTGTAGACGTGATGCGTTCCTGCAGAGCACCCATATCAGTACCTAGTGTAGGCTGATATCCAACAGCGGATGGAATACGGCCCAGCAGAGCAGACACTTCTGAACCGGCTTGAGTGAACCGGAAAATGTTATCAACGAAGAGCAGCACGTCTTGGCCTTCTTCGTCGCGGAAGTATTCCGCCTGAGTAAGTCCCGAAAGTGCCACACGTGCGCGAGCACCTGGAGGCTCGTTCATCTGGCCATAGACTAGTGCAGCCTTTGAGTTGCCGCCTTCGAGATCGATAACGCCTGACTCAATCATCTCGTGATAAAGGTCGTTTCCTTCACGGGTCCGTTCACCAACGCCCGCAAAAACCGAATATCCACCATGGCCCTTAGCGATGTTATTGATCAGCTCCATAATTAGAACTGTCTTGCCAACGCCTGCTCCACCAAAGAGACCAATCTTGCCGCCCTTTGCATAAGGAGTAAGCAAGTCAACGACCTTGATCCCAGTTACAAGCTGCTCTGCCTCTGTTGACTGCTCGGTAAATTCAGGCGCAGAGCGGTGAATTGGAAGCCGCTTTACAGAATCAACAGGGCCGCGATCATCAATTGGATCACCGATCACATTCATGATCCGACCCAGAACTCCTGGGCCAACAGGCACAGTGATGGGCTGTCCAGTATGTTCAGCCTTGGCACCGCGAACCAGACCCTCGGTCTCGTCCATCGCAATCGTGCGAACGGTGTTTTCTCCAAGGTGCTGGGCTACTTCTAACACCAACACACGTCCATCATCCCGCTTAACTTCGAGCGCGTCCAAAATAGGGGGGATTTCACCGTCGAATTGCACGTCAACGACGGCACCGGTAATCTGAGTAATGCGGCCAACGGCATTGTTCGCCATAGTACGAACTCCTGTCCTGCGTTTAGTTCCGGACCTAGGGCAAGCCCTAAACAGCCTCGGCGCCAGATATGATCTCTATAAGCTCTTTAGTGATCATCGCCTGGCGAGTGCGGTTATAAGTTAATGTAAGAGAGTTAATCATGTCGCCCGCATTTCGCGTAGCGTTATCCATCGCGGTCATGCGGCTGCCGTGCTCAGAAGCCGCATTTTCAAGCAGCGCTCTAAATATCTGCACCGAGATGTTTCGGGGCAAGAGTTCTGCCAAAATTGCTTCTTCCGTCGGTTCATATTCATAGACAGCACCGCCCAGATCATCCTGTTGGGATTTATCATCCTGCACAGGAGGCTCAGCTGGAACGAGCTGTTGCGCTGTAACAACGTTAGAAATTGCTGACTGAAAGCGAGCGTAAACAATAGTACAGACGTCAAACTCGCCATTATCAAACATAGAGCGAACCTTGTCGCCAATCTCATCAGCCTCAGAAAACGCAACAGCGCGACGACCAACACCCTCAATCGTTTGTACGATTTTGGATCCATGCAAGCGTCGCAACTGGTCTCGGCCCTTACGACCGACACACAGAATTTTTACTGTTTTGCCCTCGTCTTCTAATTTCTGAATTAACTGACGAGCTCGACGTACAATATTCACATTGAAACCGCCGCACAGACCTCTATCAGCCGTTGCAACAACAATAAGATGGGTTTGACTCGAGCCCGTGCCAGCGATCAACGCCGGAGCACCAGGCGAGCCCTTCACGCTGGCACCAAGAGACGCCAGCATTCTTTCCATTCGCTCCGCAAACGGTCTAGCCGCTTCCGCCTGCTCCTGGGCACGACGAAGTTTTGCAGCCGCAACCATTTTCATGGCTGAGGTTATCTTCCTCGTTGCCTGAACGCTTGCAATACGCCCGCGTAAGTCTTTAAGGCTGGCCATGCGCGTTAGCTTCCCGCGTCAACCTGGTTCGCTCGGAGGAGCAAATGCCCTCCGAAGCCTCGATCAAGCGAAGTTCTTAGCAAAATTGCTTAGAAATTCGTTTAGCTTGGATTTGTTGTCATCTGACAACTGACCCGTTGAATTGATGTCATTCATCACGCCGGCGAGACTATCTCTGGCGGAAGAGAGCATGGCTGTCTCAAACCGTGTCACATCACGAACAGCCACCCGATCAAGGAAGCCATTCACCCCAGCGAATATGGATACCACCTGCTCCGCCACAGACAGCGGCGTGTACTGAGGCTGCTTTAGAATTTCTGTTAATCGGGAACCGCGAGCCAGAAGCCTCTGTGTAGCAGCGTCTAGATCAGATGCAAACTGACTAAAGGCTTCCATTTCTCGGTACTGTGCGAGCTCTAATTTGATTGAACCTGCAACAGACTTCATAGCTTTGGTCTGAGCAGCTGAACCAACTCGGCTTACCGAGAGACCAACGTTAATTGCAGGCCTGATGCCTTTGTAAAACAGGTTAGTCTCGAGGAAGATTTGCCCATCGGTAATTGAAATGACGTTAGTCGGAATAAAGGCCGACACGTCGTTACCCTGCGTTTCAATTACCGGTAACGCTGTTAATGAACCGCCGCCATTGGCGTCTGACATTTTGGCTGCTCGCTCGAGCAAGCGGCTATGAAGATAAAACACGTCACCAGGATAAGCTTCTCGACCGGGTGGGCGACGAAGAAGTAGTGACATCTGACGATAAGCGGTCGCTTGCTTAGAGAGGTCATCATAAATGATTAGCGCGTGCATTCCATTATCACGGAACCACTCACCCATGGCGCAGCCTGCGTAAGGAGCTAGGAACTGCATAGGCGCAGGCTCTGACGCGGTAGCCGCAACAACGATGGTATATTCCATCGCGCCGTATTCTTCCAAAGTCTTAACGACCTGCGCGACGGAGGAACGCTTCTGCCCAACTGCAACATAAATGCAATAAAGCTTGCGCTTTTCATCGTCGCCAGAGTTCACATTTTTCTGATTAATGATCGCATCGATCGCGACAGCTGTTTTACCAGTCTGGCGATCACCAATGATCAGCTCTCGTTGTCCACGGCCAATTGGCACAAGCGCGTCTAGAGCCTTTAGACCCGTTTGCATTGGCTCATCAACCGACTGACGGGGGATAATACCTGGCGCTTTAACTTCCGCTAACCGGCGCTCTGCCCCCTCAATCGGGCCTTTGCCATCGATTGGATTGCCCAAACCATCAACAACACGACCCAGAAGGCCTTTGCCTACTGGAACGTCGACGATGTCCCCGGTGCGCTTAACTGTTGCGCCTTCCTGAATGTTTCTGTCGTTACCGAAGATAACAACACCAACGTTGTCAGTCTCCAGGTTCAAGGCCATACCTTTGGTGCCGTCCTCAAACTCGACCATCTCGCCAGCTTGAACCTGGTCGAGGCCATATACGCGGGCGACACCGTCGCCAACGGAAAGAACCTGACCTACCTCAGCTACGTTTGCTTCAGTCCCAAAGTTCGCGATCTCGTTCTTTAGGATTGCGGAAATTTCGGCAGCCCGAATATCCATCAAGCAGCTCCCTTCATGGCGTTTTCAAGCCGCTGCAGCTTTGAGCTGAGCGAGCTGTCATACATTCGACTGCCGACACGAACTACTAGTCCGCCCAGCAGCTTAGGATCAACGTGGGTCTCGACCTGGGCTTGTGCGCCAACAGCTCGCTTAACCGCGTCTGTGAGTTTGGCGAGCTGATCTTCGGTCAGCTCTCTGGCCGTTGTTACTTGAGCAGTAACCTCGCCCCGCCGTTCCGCTAAGATAGCGAGAAAGGCGCTAATGATGCTTTCCAGCGCAAACAAGCGGCGGTTTTTCGCCACAAGCGCTAAAAAATTACCCGACAGGGCGTGTGCGCCCGACTTAGCAGCAATAGCCTGAAGAGCCTTTACCTGGCTTTCGCGTGCCAGAGTCGGGCTTCTGACTAATCGGACCAGGTCTTCGCTTTCACCCAGAAGGGCGCGAAACGAACGCAGATCGTTCGCTACCGCGTCTAACGCCTTCTGTTCATCAGCCAGTTCGTAGAGCGCAGAAGCATAACGCTCCGCGATCCCGGACCTTGATCCAGCTTGGGAAGCCACCGACGGACCCCTTCCTAATTATTTCGATGTGCCTGATCGTAATGAGAACGACAGTACGAACACCACCTTAGGAGCCGCCAGGAGAATGACCCCCGCGAACTCAAATTCCACGCACTCGCTATCACAAGCGAAACAGGCCGCGCAAGCCGAGTCCAACTCTTATTTCAGTGCCGCAAGTGCGCTTGCTGCAATATGCCGCAATTTTGCTGTTATTCACATGAAATTGTAGGGGTCGACATCAATCGTTAATTGGACCCCACTCTTGAGGTTTATTTCACTCATCCAATCCCTAACCACAGCCTGCACGTCAACATGCCTGGAAGCCATGAGAAGCAAACGCCAACGCCAACGGCCTCGGAGTTGAGCAATTGGTGCGGGGGCTGGACCTAAAACACGTACATCATCGTACGTGGGAGCAGACCTAGCTATTGATCTCGCGACACGTTCCGTAGCAGAGGCATCCCTGCCGGAAATTATCAAAGCAGCAAGTCTCCCATAGGGAGGCAGATTGGTGATTTTTCTCGCTGAGGTCTCCGCTTCAATAAAAGCTTCGCGATCACCAGATAGCAGAGCCAGCATTACAGGGTGCTCTGGTTGGTGCGTTTGTATCAATGCCTTCCCAGGTCGTTGTGCGCGACCTGCACGACCTGCCGCCTGTGTTAATAATTGAAATGTGCGCTCACCCGCCCGAAGATCTCCACCCCCAAGCCCAAGGTCACCATCAACGACACCGACCAAAGTCAAATCTGGGAAGTGATGGCCCTTCGCGAGCACCTGAGTGCCAACAGCAATATCTATCTCCCCAGCAACCATCGCTCGGGTGAAATCCTTTGAAGCTTCGGGGCCAGCAAGCGTATCAGAGGATGCTATTTCAACTCGCGCTTTTGGCCAGCGAATTCGCGCCTCCTCCGCCACCCTCTCAACGCCTGGACCAGAAGCAGCCAATTGGCCTTCAACCCCACACTCCTCGCAAGCATCCGGAGGCCGCTTGGAAAAACCACAGTGATGACAAACGAGTCGGCCGTTCAATCGGTGCTCAACCAGCCATGCGCTGCAGCTGGGACATTCAAGTCGGCTGCCACAGGAACGGCACAACGTTAGCGGCGCATAACCACGACGATTAAGAAAAAGCAGGGCCTGTTCACCTGCCGCTAACGTTTTTTCAACGGCATCAACAAGCGGGGGCGCCAACCAAAAGCCATGGTCAGGAGGCGTTTTCCGCAAGTCGACTAGATCAATCTCCGGTTTAACGGCTGTTCCATGTCTGAGTGGCAATACGATTCTTCCGTATCGCTTGCGATCAACGTTAGCTATGGTTTCGAGCGATGGAGTAGCTGAAGCAAGAACTATGGAAGCGCCTTCAATCCGGCCACGAACCACCGCGATATCGCGAGCCTGGTAACGAACACCATCATCCTGCTTGTATGCAGCTTCGTGCTCTTCATCCACCACAACCAGACCCAAATTTTTGAAGGGTAGAAAGATCGCTGAGCGCGCACCTACAACTACAGAGGCCGTCCCATCTGCTATTGCTCTCCATGCCCGCCGACGAGCTACCCCACTAAGTTCTGAGTGCCAGACGATGGGCGCAGCGCCAAAACGCTCTGAAAATCGCTTAAGCCACTGATCCGTCAGCGAGATTTCTGGCACCAAACAAAGCGCCTGACGCCCTAATGCAAGCGTTGCTGCAATCGCCTCCATATAGACAACCGTTTTGCCAGACCCGGTAACGCCATCTAACAAATCAACAGAAAAAGCAGATGCACGGACCCTGGCATTGAGGGCCTCCACCGCAGCGCTCTGATCCAGGGATAATACAGGCGCTTTCAACGCCTTCATGGCCTCGATTGGGTCATCACCAGCTACCTCGTAGCTGTCCAGCAAACCGGCTTTGGCCATACCTTTGACAACATTCGGCCCAACGCCCACCAGTCGGGCGACATCGCTGGCCGGGAGAGGGGCGGCATTGGCTAAAGCTAATAATATATTCTTTCGTTGTGGTGTTAGGCGGGCGCCCTCGGGTACTGACAGGGCTGGCCGATATATTGTTCTCTTCGGAGGCGAAGAAAGAACAGTTCTGGGTAATGACAAACGGAGAACATTGCCTGGTGGAGTGACTAGATAGCTGGCCGTCCAATCAATTAAGCGTCTAAGCCCTTCAGGTAATGCTGGCACGTCTATGCACCGCCCTAAGGGCTTCAACTTCAATGGGTTAAGATTGCTATCGCCATCCCCATCCCAAACAACGCCAACGGCCATCCGACCACCCAAGGGCACTTCAACAATAGTCCCGGGCAAAAGGTCTTGTGGAGCGAGATATGACAAAGGGGTTTTGAGTGGGGCCGAGGTCATTACTTGACGAACCACGAGGCCATCGTCTGATAGATAGTTTACAGTGCTAGCTTCGCGGTCCGCCATAGGGTATTCAAAAGGCCTCTAGTGTTGAGCGGATTTCAAAAGAGGATGACCCGCAATGAAGTTCTTTGTCGATACGGCAGATGTCGCTGAAATCAAAGATTTGGCAGCAACTGGTCTTCTGGATGGGGTAACAACTAATCCTTCGTTGATAGCTAAATCAGGCCGCAACATCCTCGATGTTATCGGTGAGATATGTGAGATTGTCGACGGTCCAGTGTCTGCAGAAGTCGCTGCAACTGACTTCAAGACTATGCTCAAGGAAGGACAAAAACTGGCCAAAATAGCTAGCAACGTAACAGTGAAGGTGCCTCTAACAGTTGATGGCCTTAAAACATGCAAGGCGCTCTCAGACGATGGCATAATGGTCAACGTCACGCTGTGCTTCTCAGCCAATCAGGCTCTTTTAGCTGCCAAAGCTGGCGCGAGCTTTGTTTCTCCATTTATCGGTCGCCTGGATGATATTGGTGAGGACGGAATGTTCCTAATCGAAGACATCGTGGGAATTTACGACAACTATCCATCTCTGGGAACCGAAGTTCTAGCAGCTTCTATCCGCCATACTGCCCATGTACTAGCAGCCGCCAAAGCCGGAGCTCATGTGGCCACAATCCCACCGAATGTCATCCGACAACTTTATAATCATCCGTTAACCGATAAAGGTTTGGAGGCGTTCATGTCGGACTGGGCATCAACTGGACAGTCTATACTTTGACCCCACAAAAAGCAGCCTCTTCCATACCAGCCCTAGACGCAGAAGACGTCGCAAATTGGCTGAAGGCAAATCCCAATTTTTTAATTGAAAGACCGGACGTTTTGGCGTCTATGGAGCCACCAGACCGCGGTGGTAGTGGTGTGGTAGACCTGCAACGTGCAATGGTACACCGTCAGCGGGAAGAACTCGATAAATTGAGGTCTAACTGGCGCGATTTGCTCGCAATATCTAGAACCAATATGTCGAACCAGGCTTCTATTTTTGAGGCAACCCTGGCGGCTATTCGCGCAGCAAGCTTTGAAGCTTTAATCGAGGCAATAACCGAACGGTATCCAGAAATTCTTGGCTGCGAAGCTGTTTCTCTATGCGTTGAAGCCGACAATGCCTCCAAATCAGGACCTCAAAACGTTCGCCAGATGCAGTTCGGCGACATAGATGCTTATCTAGGTGGTGCTGAAAAGAGATCACGATTCATCGCCAATTTAGAGCCTGATCCCAACCTCTTTGGGCCCGTAGCTGGTATTGTCCGGTCAGCAGCACTGGTACGTATCGAGATGGGGCCAAACGCTCCGAAGGCCCTGCTTGCTATAGGTGGAAGAGGGGTGGATACATTCACACCAAACGACGGTGACGATCTCCTCGTTTTTTTAGGCCAAGCACTTGGTGGCACTTTTTCAGCTTGGCTTGAGTTCGTACCAGGCCCTACCTAATGAGTTTTGTAACTCCTGATATAAACTCCCTTACATTAGCGCCGGACCTCGGCCGTGCGCTTCGTCAGTGGAACGATTGGCTTACAGGACAACGTCGCCTCGCTGCAAATACCGAAAAAGCTTATGGAAGTGACGTCGCCGAATTTCTAGCGTTTCTGATTGATCATCTCGGAGGCCCTCCAGATCTAAAGACGATCGAGCGTTTACACGTTCGGGACTATCGCGCGTGGCTTGCTAGCAGAGCTGCTCGTGGCAACTCGGCTGCGAGCCGAGCAAGAGGTCTTGCCGCAGTGCGGGGACTAATGAGGTTCCTCACTAAACAAGGGCTCATACAATCTTCTGCAGCTTCGGCTGTTCGCGCACCAAAACAACCCAAGCGACAGCCTCGACCGCTCGGCGTTAAAACGGCAAAGGCGGTCTTAGAAGAAGCCGCCACCCCAGCTCGGCCGGAGTCGCAAGCTTGGATAGCGCTTCGTGATCACGCCCTTTTTTTCCTGCTTTATGGAGCTGGCCTCCGAATAGGGGAAGCACTGTCGCTGACACGTAAACAAGCGCCTTTAAGCGACTCTTTAACGGTCACAGGGAAGGGAGGCAAAATGCGGATGGTCCCAGTGATTCCATCAGCACGCCTCGCCGTTGATTCTTATCTAGCTGCTTGCCCACATCGGGTAGACCAGGATGGGCCACTATTCCTTGGCTCTCGCGGTGGCCCTCTAGCTGACGGTATTGCGCGGCGGCGCATGCGCGAAATACGAGCCACCCTAGGACTGCCTGAAAGCGCCACTCCACACGCACTTCGTCACAGTTTCGCAACCCATTTGCTTGAAGCAGGAGGAGATCTTCGGACTATTCAAGAGCTCCTAGGGCACGCGGGTCTATCAACAACTCAGCGCTATCTTGGCGTAGATAGAACGCGTCTTCTTGACGCCTACAAAGCGGCTCATCCAAGGGCTTAACTTTTCGGGCTGTTACTTTATTTTAAAAACTCAATTCCAATCTAGAAATTATAGAAGTCTGGATTGTCAGATTGCGAGGAATGAGCCTGCACGCTAGAACCTCGCTGAACTTATTTTCCTTCTACCAAAAGGGACTGCCCAAACATGGCGTCGTATCAGTACATTTATGTGATGAAAGACCTTTCAAAGGTTTATCCCGGCGGGAAGAAGACTCTAGAAAACATCTGGCTCTCGTTCTTTCCCGGAGCCAAGATTGGGGTGCTTGGTGCCAACGGCGCCGGTAAGTCCACGTTGCTAAAAATTATGGCAGGTGTTGATAAAGAGTTTCAGGGAGAAGCCTGGGCGGCAGATGGCGTGAAGGTAGGATACCTGCCCCAAGAACCTGAGCTTAATCCAGCCAAGGACGTAATGGGCAACGTTATGGAAGGAGTAGGGGAAATTCAGGCTCTCATAGAGCGGTTCAACGAAGTTTCCATGCGGTTTGCTGAAGAGCTTTCCGACGAAGAAATGAACAACGCCATCGCGGAGCAGGGAGAATTACAGGAAAAAATTGATGCCGTTGATGGCTGGGAGATAGAGCGCAAGGTTGAGATCGCCATGGATGCCCTTCGTTGCCCCCCCGGTAACGCAGACATCGCTAATCTCTCTGGGGGAGAAAAGAGGCGTGTAGCGCTTTGCCGACTCCTGCTTTCCAACCCTGATATGCTTTTGCTTGATGAACCAACCAACCACCTGGATGCCGAGTCTGTGGCTTGGCTGGAACGGTTTCTTCATGATTTTCCTGGCACAGTCGTTGCGGTCACACATGACCGTTACTTTCTCGACAATGTTGCTAGCTGGATTTTGGAGCTAGATCGAGGCAAGGGTATTCCATACGAGGGTAACTACACCGGCTGGCTTGAGCAGAAACAAAAACGGCTATTACAAGAAGAGCGGCAAGAAAAAGCCCGACAACGCACCATTTCCCAAGAGCTTGAATGGGTGCGCCAGTCACCTCGCGCCCGCCAGGCCAAAAACCGTGCTCGAATACAAGCTTACGACGCCCTTGTCGCAGAAGCCGGAAAGGAAACATTAGAAACAGCACAGATCGTGATTCCCCCTGGAGAGCGTCTGGGAGATAACGTTATAGAGGCAAACCAACTCACGAAGGCGTTTGGTGACAGGCTTCTTATCGACAATCTTACTTTCCGGCTTCCCCCTGGAGGGATTGTTGGGGTGATAGGCCCAAACGGCGCCGGCAAGACCACCTTATTTAAGATGCTAACCGGACAGGAAACACCAGATACCGGTGCGCTCAAAATTGGTGAAACGGTCAGCCTTGGCTACATAGATCAGAACCGCGATGCCCTCAGCCCCGAAAAAACCGTCTGGGAGGAAATCTCAGACGGCCTTGACGTAATTGAACTCGGCAAGCGACAAGCTCCCAGTAGAGCTTACGTAGGTGCCTTTAACTTTAAAGGATCAGATCAACAAAAGCGGGTGGGACAGCTCTCCGGTGGCGAGCGAAACCGCGTTCATTTAGCTAAAATGCTGAAGTCTGGAGCCAATGTACTGCTACTGGACGAACCAACTAACGATCTTGATGTCGACACACTTCGTGCCCTTGAAGAAGCGCTGCTTACATTCCCAGGCTGTGCCGTCGTTATAAGCCATGATCGGTGGTTCTTAGACCGAATTGCAACCCATATCATGGCGTTCGAAGGCGATAGTCATGTTGAATGGTTTGAAGGCAACTATGAAGACTACGAGGCTGATAAAAAACGACGCCTTGGCAAAGAAGCAGATCAGCCTCGCCGAATTAAATACAAACCGCTAGCCAGGAATTGAGCTTCAGCGCACTTCTTCGTCTGAGTCCAAGTGCGTGCCGATATCCACAGCGGCTTCTACATCCGGGTCTACAGGAGCTGCAGCGACAGGTAGTTCTAGGTCTTCGTCTCGATGAACAAAATCCGAAATTGCAGAGGATCTTTCGTCGAGTAAGCCAAGTTGCTCAAGCTCCTTTATTCCTGGCAAGTCGCCTACAGCATTAAGGCCAAAGTGCAAAAGAAACTCATTACTCGTAACCCAAGTTAAAGGTTTACCTGGCGCGTCTCTTCGCCGACCAGGGCGAACCCACCCAAGATCTAAAAGGGCATCCATCACTCCGCTGGAAAGGGAAACGCCGCGCATCCGTTCAATCTCTGGTCGCGTGATCGGCTGATGGTAGGCAATAATAGCGAGGGTCTCTACTTGGGCGCGAGTAAGCTTTTTTGTTTCTTCCCGTTCTATTGTGAGTGCAGCAGCTAGATCAGGAGCAGTTTGGAAAACCCATCCGCCCGCTACTCGCATAATGTGCACCCCGCGCTTCTGATAGCGCTCTTCTAGTCGAGACATTACGCGAGAAACTTCGATACCTCTCGGCAAGCGCTCAGCCAAAACATCAGGCTCTACAGGAAGAGGCGAGGCAAACAGAATTGCCTCAGCTAATCGCTCAGCAAGCTCCATTTTTTCCGGGTTTTCCACCTCGGGGCCAACATCTAAAGCGGGGCTATCATCAGTCATCAGTTCGGGCATTCTCATGAGCGCGTAGATAAATTGGGGCAAACAAAGCGTCCTGACGAATAGATAGCTTACCTTCCTTACTGAGCTGCAAGCTAGCAGCGAAGGTAGATGCCCAGCCACTGCGCCGCATAATTGGGTCTCCCGTAAGAAGGGGCAAGAAAGTTTCCATAGCCTGCCAATCCATTCCAACTCCCAGCATAGCCGTGAGCCGGGTTATTGCTGCTTCAACTGTATGTAGGTTTGATCGACGAATTGAAAGCGATCTGCCTCGGGTACGCCTCTGAATCCCAGCATAAGCTTGGAGCAGCTCCGTAATGTCGGTCATCGGGCGCGAGGTTACATTTTCTGGCAAAGCTTCTGGTCTACCTCTGGCAAACCTCTCGATCCCAAGTCGAGGCCGGCTTAGAAGCTCTTTTGCTGCCTCCTGCAGGACCGCTAATCGTTGAAGGCGTTGCGCAAGAGCCGCGGCCATGGCCTCTGGTGACGGACCATCCTCTGGAAGCGCCTCGTCTTTGGGGAGAAGCAAGCGCGATTTTAGATATGCCAGCCATGCAGCCATAACGAGATAGTCAGCCGCTACCTCAAGCTCTAGTCCCTTCGCCTCTTGAATAAAACGCAGGTATTGCTCGGCTAATTTGAGGATAGAGATCTGGAGAAGGTCTACCTTCTGATCGCGCGCCAGTTGCAAAAGAAGGTCTACCGGTCCCTCATATAATCCCAAATCGACAACCAGCTGTTTGCGTGGTGGTGGAAAATCTGGCTCGAATTTGACGGTCTCGTTCATCACTAACTGGTTATCCCGTAAACCCCGGAAAGAATAAAGCGTGCACCACCAACGGCCCAATCAGCCACAGGATTAAAACGCACACCAAACTCTGACAAAAGAGCCGGAAGAATAAGCGCTAAACCAAATACAAAAAGGATGCCAAAACGTTCTAGTGCTTCGAAGCGTTGTGCAACCCAAGGCGGCATCATTACCATAAGAATTCGTCCACCATCGAGTGGTGGTATTGGCAGCATATTAAACGCCGCCAAAAGTGCATTAACGACAACCGCGTTATTTAGGTTCATCTCAAGCCATGGGCCTACTGGGTTTGGAAATAACGGCACCAAGTGGAGACAAACCGCTGCCAGCAGAGCAAGAATGATGTTCGCTAATGGCCCAGCGAAAGCAACAAGTGCGGTACCAATTCGTTCAGGCCGAAGTCGTTTAAAAAATACAGGCACTGGCTTTGCGTAGCCAATAATGAACCCCGCACTGGTGACCAACAGAATTGCGGGTAGGAGCAATGTTCCAACAAGATCTATATGTACCAGTGGATTGAGTGAAGTCCTTCCATTTCTGTGAGAAAAATCATCACCAAGCCAATACGCAACGTAGGCGTGCCCAGCCTCGTGCACCGTGATTGCAAGCACAACGGGTAACGCCCAGATCGAAACTAAATAAGCTACTTGAGCGATGTCACCCATCAGATTTCGCCTTCTCTGATCATTGCCCATAGCTCAGCGGCGAGCACAAAAGCGTCCTTATGAATTGGTGTTGGGCGACTGCTGGTCCACTTACGCCAGGTATCTTGCAGCCTTACACCGGCAGTTCCAGCTCCTTTAATAGCGGCAATATTACCGGACATATCACCTGAGCAATAAAGCAAGGCATCACAACCAGCAGATATCGCCGACTTGGCTCGTTCTTGGATTGGGCCCGTCAATGCTTTCATTGCAAGGTCGTCGGATAAAATAGCCCCGGCGAAACCTGTTTCAGCTCGAAGCCAGTCTAAACACTTGCGAGAACAAGTGGCCGGTGTATTCGGGTCAATTTCAGAAAATACAATATGAGCCGTCATGAAGAATGGAGCGTTCAACATGGCTCTGAATGGGATTAGATCTGAAACTATTTCCGCTAAGGACGCCTCCACCTTAGGCAATTGATAATGACTGTCGCTGGTTGCTCGGCCGTGCCCAGGTGCATGTTTTGGGGTGGTTGCTATGCCTGCAGACCTAAGAGCCAGTTCGGTGGCGGCGGCCAATTCCGCGACCTGGCGCGGTGAATCTCCATAGGCCCGATCGCCTATTACCTTGGCGTCGGCATCGGGCGCAGCAACGTCACACATAGGGGCACACGCGACATCAATGCCCAAAGGTGCCAGCGTCGCCGCAATCGCTAAGCCTTGGAGCTGGGCCGCCGCCAATCCTTTTTCACGGTCCCGTTTCCAAAGGGCGCCTATTTGTCCCGCGGCAGGAAGGCTGGGCCAAATTGGTGGCCGCAAACGGGCAACACGTCCACCCTCTTGGTCAATCAAAACCGGTGCATCCGGTCGACCAACAACCTCTCTAAAGTCACTTGCAAGGCGGCGCACAACCTCAGGAGCCGCTATATTTCTTGCAAATAAAATCAATCCGAATGGTTTTGCATCAGCAAAAAATTTGCGCTCATCTGACGTGAGTTCTGGCCCTGAACAGCCAAGTATTGCTGCCGATGGAGAGCTACTTTGCGACAACGAAACAGCCAGCCCCTCGACTTTTCAATTGACTACAGACTATTTCGGCGAGTGTTTTGTCTGGCAGCGGGCCTGCTTGCATTCGGTGAAAAGTGCCGCGCCCCTCAACTTCCACCTCTTGTATGAACAACTGCATGCTTCCCAGGATATCCTTGTTACTATCTTTTAAACGTTTCCATTCTGTCTGCGCGATAGTTTTGGTCCGAACAGCGCCAATCTGTATGAAGAAGGCATTTTTGAAAGCCTTACCAGCACCCTGCTTTGGCTTTGGTTGAGTTACCGCCTTTTCCTGCCCAGCGGGTGGGAGTTTTTGGTTAAATGTATTTAAACCTGAACCCGCGTTTTCACGCCGTGGAGGTTGAGGATGCGCCTGCGAGTTAATCGAATCCTCAACAGACTCTTTAGCTGAGGCCTTGGGAGGGGCGGTGTCCGGCTCCTTAGGTGATTCGGGGTTTATTATTTCGGGGTTTGAGGTCGGGGGAAGTAATTGGATTGGACCATTTGATATGACCCTATCGTCCAATCGGTAAGATTGGTTGCCTGGAAAAGGCATTAACTTCTCTTCCTCGGGGGCAATTCCCTGCTTTTCTGACTGCATCTCTCCGCCACCAACAATCCCGTAAACTTTCTGGCTTGTGTGCGGAATTTCTGCTCCGTTAGTCTTGTTTGGATCAGGCGGTAATCTCTCCGGCGAAGGTTCAGCAATAACAAGGGGTGGTGGGCCATAATTTCCACTTCCCCCCACCGCAAGCCAAATGGCAGCAGCAATAGCTAGGCCAACGCAAAATACAGCTAATATGATCCGAGATAGCCTGATGGCACGGGCTCGGTCAGGCCGAGCTTCTGGATCGAACCCTTGGGTCATCCGTTACATTACCTCGACTGGCTCGACGCCAAGAACGCTGAGCCCGGAAGCTATGATAGCAATCACTCCCTGCACAAGCGCCAGGCGCGCTTTGGTAGCTTCCGGTTCTGTTGGTTGAATGAACCTCAGAGTAGTGTCATCTCGACCCTTGTTCCAGAGCTGATGGAAGGCAGCGGCTGTTTCCTGAAGATAAAAAGCGACACGATGTGGTTCATGGGCCTCCGCCGCCTGCTCCACGGTTCGAGGCCAACTAGCTAATAGCTTTATAAGGCCAACCTCATCCTCATCTACCAGAAGAGATAGATCTGCGCTCAGGAGGTCCTTAGGTGTGTTTGGAAATCCAGAATCCTCAGCGTGACGCAAAACACTTCTGCAACGGGCATGCGCGTACTGAACATAGAAAACAGGATTGTCCTTGGATTGGTGGACAACACGGGCCAGATCGAAATCCAGAGGCGCGTCATTCTTGCGGGTTAACATTATAAACCGGAGTACGTCCTTACCAACCTCATCAACAACTTCCCGCAATGTTATGAAATCACCCGCACGCTTAGACATACGGACCAAATCACCATCACGAAGAATGCGTACGAGCTGACATAGCTTCACGTCGAGAGCATCGTTTCGTCCAGTTAAGGCCTGAACGGCAGCGGCAACACGCTTTATATAGCCGCCATGATCAGCGCCCCAAACATCTATTAGGTCTTCTCCACGATTGCATATCTTGTCAAAGTGATAGGCAATATCTGTAGCAAAATAAGTCCAGGACCCATCGGACTTCTTCAATGGACGATCAACATCATCCCCAAAACTAGTCGCTCGAAAGAGTGTTTGGGGTCTTTCTTCCCAATCGTCGGGCTTTTTTCCCTTCGGTGGCTCTAAGACGCCCTCGTAAACAAGCCCCTTGCTTTCAAGGGTATCTAGCGCAGCATCAACCGCACCTGCATCCACAATTGCACGTTCTGAAGAAAACACATCCTGATTGATTCCAACTGCCGCCAGGTCATCTCGAATCATATCCATCATCATCGAGATGGCTTTACTGCGCGCAATTTCTAGGCGCTCCTGATCGGACATCTTAAAGAGGCCTTCGCCGTAGGCCTCCGCAAGGGCTGCACCGACTGGAACCATGTAGTCGCCTGGGTATAGGCCGTCAGGAATAGGGCCTATATCCTGTCCTAAGGCTTCGCGAGCTCGAAGTATTGCGGTCTCTGCTAGAACATCCACCTGAGCCCCAGCGTCATTAATGTAATACTCCCGAATAACTTCAAAACCAGCCTTCTGCAAAATCGCAGCAAGCGCATCACCAAAAACCGCGCCGCGACCATGTCCAACATGCAAAGGACCAGTTGGGTTAGCAGAGACATATTCGACATTGACTCGACGGCCCGCCCCCATATTGGAACCGCCATAATTCGCGCCTTGCGCAAGAATTTCAGAGAGCCTATCCGGCCAAAACGTAGAACTTGCGTGAATGTTTATGAAACCGGGTCCTGCAACCTCTACTAATGCAATATCCATTTGTTGGCGAAGGCGCGAGGCAATTAACTCTGCTAGGTCGCGAGGTTTCATGCCGGCATCTTTAGCTAAAACCATAGCTATGTTTAGCGCGACATCACCATGGGTAGGATCGCGCGGTGACCCAGCGGTCGCTCGGCTCAAATTTAAGCCTACGGGGACCTCACCGCTATCCATAAGGTTTTTTAACTCGGACAGCGCCAAGTCATTGAAATGCTGAAAATAATTCATAGGCTGTGACTGTTTATTTCGAACAAACGTTGATGCTCCAACATGGCATAGCGATCAGTCATACCAGCTATATAGTCTCCAACGACACGATAAACCTTCGATATCTCTGCTTCCTCCGCTACTTTACGCCACTCGGCAGGTAAGCTTTGGGGCTCAGCTACAAACAGGTCAAAAAGGTCACCAACAATCCGTTTAGCTTTGCTAGTCATCCGATTGACTTGTGTATGACGGTACATATTCGTTCTCAAGAAAGCCCGCAACGCATCAAGATTAACGGTCATCTCCTCTGAGAAAGATGCAATTGGCTGACCAACCTTTCGAATTTCGTTTGCTGTTGATGGTCGCAAGACTGCTAATCGCCTGGCCGTCTCCATTGTCAAATCGTGCACCAGATCACCAATCAACGCCCTTACTAACTCATAAATCCGGCGCTGCCGGTCAAGATCAGGCCAGTTTTTGTCAATATTAGCCAGTCGCCTGCCAACAAGAGGTGATGCATTAGCCACAGCTTCTATCGTGAAAAGCTGGGCGCGGAGGCCATCGTCAATATCATGTGTGTTATACGCAATATCGTCTGCAATAGCAGCTATTTGCGCCTCAAGGCCAGCGTGGCTCTCTAATTCTAATGGATGAGAAGAGTCATAATTTTTGATTGCTAGCGCTGGCTCGAGAACAGGACCATTGTGTTTAACAACCCCTTCAAGGGTCTCCCAGGAGAGGTTGAGGCCATCAAAAGCAGCATAGCGCTGTTCTAAACGCGTCAGAATTCGAAGCGTCTGAACGTTGTGATCAAAGCCGCCAACATTCTTTAACTTTAGTGATAGCGCCTCTTCTCCCGCATGCCCGAAGGGGGTATGACCAAGGTCATGCGCAAGAGCTACGGCCTCTGCAAGATCTTCATTAACACCAAGGTTACGAGCCACGGTACGGGCTATCTGGGCAACTTCTAAGGAGTGCGTAAGCCGCGTGCGGAAATAGTCGCCTTCATGGAACACAAAAACTTGTGTTTTGTGCTTCATTCTCCGAAAAGCATTGGAATGAATTATGCGATCACGGTCTCGCTGAAAGTGAGAGCGATTTACTGGCGGCGCTTCCTGAATCAGTCTGCCACGGGAGTCCGTCGCTTTGGCAGCATAGGAAGCTGGCGGATCAGGGGCGGGATTAAATAGTTTGAACTCTGTCACAGTAAGTCCTTGGTACGTATTGAAAGGCCGCATCAAACATCTATCTTATTGAAAGCGTATAGCGAAATTTTATAGTATCTTTGTATTGTCCGTCCTTTTAACGAGGGTCTTAACCATGCTGGACGACGCTCTTCAAGACGGCGTTGGGGTCACTGAACGAGGGGCAGCTCGACTAAAGCGCCTTCTCGCAGACGAAAATAATCCAAATGCAAAATTCCGGGTATCCGTATTAGGTGGGGGCTGCTCTGGTTTTCAGTACAGTTTTAGTTTTGATGACGTCCTAAATGCTGATGACAAGGTCTTTGAGCGTTATGGTGTTCCAATCGTGGTAGATGAAATCTCACTCGACCTCTTAAGTGGAGCGGTGGTCGATTGGAAGGAAGATCTATCAGGGGCAATGTTCGTGATCGAAAACCCGCATGCAGCTTCGTCTTGCGGATGCGGTTCGTCCTTTTCGATTTAGATAGGCGGCTCAGTCTGCTGCGGAAACCGCTATGCGACTTGCAACTTGGAATGTAAATTCAATTAAAGCTCGACTAGACGCTGTTCTGGCATGGATGGATGAAGCACGTCCCGACGTCATCGCCCTTCAGGAAATCAAGTGCGTTGATGATGCTTTTCCCCGCTTAGAGTTCGAAGCGAAGGGGTATCACACACTAGTAGCTGGTCAAAAAAGCTACAATGGTGTTGCCTTAATATCGCGACACCCCTTTGAGGATCCCCGCATAGGACTTGATGGTGATCCGACCGACGAACAAGCACGGTATATTGAAGCCACAGTGAAGGGCGTTCGTTTGGCTTCTATCTATCTTCCTAACGGCAACCCTATGGGCACTGAAAAATTCAGTTACAAGATGTCCTGGATGGACCGTTTGCATGCGAGAGCAGAGGCTCTTCTACAAGATGGAGCGCCAACCGCTCTGATGGGCGATTTCAACGTTATTCCTGAACCAGAAGATTGCTACAGCCCATCAGCCTGGCGCGATGACGCGCTCTTTCAACCCGAAACCCGAGCTAAATTCAGGGCGCTTTGCTGGCTTGGTTTCTACGATGCATATCGCACAATGAAACCTCAAGCCCCGTCAGCTTTTACATTCTGGGACTATCAAGGCGGCTCTTGGCAGAAAGATCAGGGAATCCGCATCGATCACATTTTATTATCAGCGTCAGCCTTAGACCGGCTGACTAATGTCGATATTGACCGGCGCCCGCGCGGACAACCAAAGGCATCAGACCACACACCAATCTGGTGCGAAATCGCTGACCTATCACCTGCCGCCCGGCTATAGACTATCGATTGCCGTTTCTTCCCCTTCATGATGATAATCCGCGCCGCTGGGTGTCTACCCCTTACGTAACCTGGGGAGTAATACTGTTTTGTGTCATACTCTACGTGTGGCAAGCCGGTCTCTCACCAGGAGAAGAGGCTGAGCTTATATTCAGTTTTGGCTATATTCCTGCAGTAACTTTTGGGAATAGAGAGCTGGCTGAACACTTGGTGGTTATGCCAACTGCCTTATCTGTGCTGACTTCAATCTTTCTGCATGGCGATGCATGGCATCTTATAGGCAACATGCTGTTTTTGTATATTTTTGGCGACAATGTTGAGGATGCATGCGGCCACTGGCGGTTTGCAGTATTTTTTCTTCTGACCGGTGCTATTGCGGCATTGGCCCATGGGTATGCGGATGTCACGTCTGAGGCACCACTTATAGGTGCTTCAGGAGCTGTGTCGGGAGTTCTGGGGGCCTATATCCTTTTGAGCCCTAGGGCTAAAATTACTGTTTTGCTACCATTTTTCATCCCTATACAGCTCAAGGCTTGGGTTGTCGTAGGTAGCTGGTTCACACTCCAAGCGATAGCGAGCAGCGGCCTAATAGGAAGCGAAAATGTTGCCTACATGGCGCATGTTGGAGGTTTTGTCGCCGGCGCTATATTGATAAGCTTATTGAAGCGACCAGAAGTATCGCTGCTCCACCGATAGATTGTGGCTACTCCGGATTTATAAATAAAAATATTATCATAAGAGTCAGCATCGCTCCGGTAGAAATCCAGTTTTTGTATGTGAGCCGCGCCTCTTCCACCTCATACTCATTAGGGCGAAACAAAATCTTTATGTCTCGAAACCCTATCGAGGCCTTCAATAAACCATTGCGTTTGCGATAACGCCAAAGTTTCACGGTTGAGTCGATCACGAAGGCCATAGCCAAAATCGCACAAATCGCGACAATGTTGTGTGGCTCCATAACTGGCCCCCAAAAAATCGTTAGCGTTGCACCTTCTAACAAAAGCTCTACAGTCGAAAGAGCAAAAGCGCCATCATCAATTGGAGATTTTTATGAAACTTTACACTTCTGTCGGGCCCAACCCTCATGTTGTGCGCATGTTTTTAGCGGAAAAAGGCGTTGATTTGCCGATGGAAGAGATTGATATCCGAAAGGCCGTCAATCGACAGCCAGAATTTCTAGCCAAAAACCCGGCCGGCCAATCTCCATGTCTTGAGTTGGACAATGGATCTTATATCTCTGAAATCACAGCCATTTGTGAGTACATTGAGGACCAACACCCAACACCCGCTTTGATTGGAAAAAACGCCGAAGAAAAAGCTAACACAAGAATGTGGACGAGGCGTGTTGATTTAAACATCTGCGAGCCTCTAGCCGCCGGTTTTCGGTTTGGCGAAGGCCTGAAAATGTTCGAAGGCCGCATGCGCTGCCTACCGGAAGCATCGGCCGGGCTAAAGGCGATCGCTCAGGACAGATTAACCTGGCTCGACGAACAAATGACCGGCCGAGATTTTATCGCAGGCGACAACATAACTTTAGCAGACGTGCTGCTGTTCTGCTTTATCGACTTCGGCACCAACGTCGGTCAGCCATTGAATAGTCAAAACAAGAACGTTGCTTCATGGTTCGATCGCATGAAAGGCCGACCGAGTGCTGGCGCCTAATTTTGAACCCTAAATTCAAATAGGGTTCAACGTCTGACCGCCATCTGCAGCGATGGTTTGTCCGGTCACCCAACTAGCGGCATCAGATGCAAGAAAAACAGCAAGGTTAGCTACTTCCTCTGGAGCACCAAGGCGACCAAATGGGATCGATGACCGGATTTTTTCGAAGAGCTCTGGCCGCTCAACTTCGGCCTTGCCCCAAACTCCTCCCTCGAAATAAATCGAACCCGGAGCAATGCAGTTAACGCGGATATTGTCCTGTGCGTAATGATAGGCCTGCGTTCTAGTGTACTGAATTACAGCTGCCTTTGCGGCGCCGTATGGAGGAGTCCGCCCCGCAGTGGCAAGGCCTGTGATAGAACTAATATTAATGATTGAACCACCGCCTGTTTCTGCCATGGATGTCCTGGCTTTCCAGGACGCTCTGACAAGCGCCATAACATCCACATTGAGGCTGACATTCCAGCCCGTTTCGTCCTCCGAACCTCCAAAAGCAGAGGTGTTGTTAACCAAAACATTGACCCCCCCCAGAGTGCTGATGGCAGCATCCATATAACCTTCAATACCTTCCTTAGACGCCACATCTACGGCTAGGGTATGAACCTTCCCACCGTGCCGTCTCAGCTTTTTAGCAGCTGAATCTAATCCCTCCTGACCGCGTGCACAGATTGAAACCGCCATGCCTTCTGCTGCCAGAGCATCAGCAATTGCGTATCCAATCCCACGACTCCCCCCAGTGACGATCGCCCGCTTTCCTGCAAGACCGGTTTTCATAATAGCTGCTCCTATGGCTGATCGAGTCTAATTTCAATGCGCCTATTCCGCTGATAAGCCTCCATATTCAAGCCTTTATCAAGAGGGCGGTATTCACCAAATCCCGCTGGCAACAGACGTTCCTCGGGAATACCTGCTCTAGCTAAGGCTTTAGAAACAGATTGCGCCCGGGCTAAAGAGAGATCACGATTAGATGCAAATTGCTTCGTTGCAATAGGACGGATATCCGTATGTCCATCAATCCTAAGCACCCAATCAACTTCTGGCGGAATAGTGGCAATGATTTCTTTTAAAGTAGACGCTAACGAAACAATGTGAGCCAAACCGTCTGGACCCAAATCAGCTTTTGCTGTTTCAAACAGCACTTCTGACTGAAGCACAAAGCGGTCACCCTCCACCCTTATGTCTGCTCGGTCTTTCACAACCTCTCTGACTTTTCCAAAGAACTCTGAACGAAACCGCCTTAATTCGCTCACCTTAGCGGCGAGGGCTGCGTTAAGTTTTCCCTCAAGCTGCAATATTGTGGAGCCCTGTGTCTTAGATTGTTCCAATGCCTCATTAAGGGTTGCATTTAACTCGTCCACTTTGGTTTGAAGCTCAGCGTTGAGGCTTGCTATTCGCTTACGCTCCGCCTCCACGTTCTGCTTATCGATCTCCAGTCCCTCGGCCTCTTGCCGAGCAGCAAGAAGACCTATTTCAGCTGCCGCTGCTGCGTTTTGCAAAGCGGCTGTGCGAGAAGCCAAATCGGCAATTTCAGCTTCTAATTTCACAATCCGCTCACGATATTCAAGCACCGCGACGTTGTTAGCGTCTTCCTGTTCCGCAAGGCGGCTCGCGAGCACAGCAGCATTAGCTTCCGCGTCGCCTTTAGCAGAGGTTGCCACTTCTAGCGCCGCAGCGGCAGTGCGAAGAGCCTCTTCCAACTTGCTTGCCCTTTCAGCAAGCGCGTCGCGCGCTGACTCCGCACGGGTAGCACGTTCGACAGCCTTAGCAAGCGTAAGTTCCGCACGCTCGGTTGTTACAAGATATGCCGCTTTCGCTTCATTCGCTTCGGACCTAAGAGCCTCCAGCGCTTCAGTGAGTTTTACTATTTCTGCTGCCCGCAACTCAGATTCTGCTACCGCTCGATTATTGATAATCTCTGCTGCGCGCAGGGATTCGTTAAGTTGTTTTACCTCAGCCCCAAGCCGCGCCAGCTCACTATCTGCTGCCGCCTTAGCCGCGCCGGCTTGTGTTAGATCCGCACGCGCACTGTTCAGTGCTTGGGCAATATTTTCCGTTTCTCTTTCAAGTGCTGTTAGCTCACGTTGAAGGTCATCTCTACGACTGGTAGCTGAGGCGAGAGCATCTGATAGGCTGGAACTCTCTTCTATAAGTGTCGCGATTTCGCCTTCTGCTGCCGCCAAAGCCTGTTCGCGACCCGAGAGGCGCTCAGAGAGAAAATGCTGAGCAAGAGCGAACACCGATAATAGAAAAATAACCACCATTAGAAGGCTAGCGAGGGCATCAACGAAGCCTGGCCAAAGATCTTGGCGGACAATACGGCCGTGCCGGGCCCGCATTAGTTGTTCCTGCCGTCCGCGTGACCGATAAGCGTGCGTCCAAGAAGACGCAATTCGTTACGCAATTCTTGTGTGAGCTCCGATTGGCCAGCCGTCACTGCACCGCCTAATCGGGCGAGCAATCTCTCTATTTGGGCAAGCTGACGCCGGGTTTCTGTGTCAGGTACAGGATTGGCCAGACGCTCCGTTAGGGTTTGTAGGGCCGTTGCCGCTGAGTCTTCGCGCTCCGCCATCAGGCCCATCGCACGCTGTTGTTGTTCAGCTATACGACCAAGAGTTTCAAGGCCGTCAGCTAAATTGTGCAGTCGATCACCCATCCCGGCGAGCACCTGCTCAGTCTCACGGCGGCCTTCTTCTGACCTCCCCACTAGACGGCGGAGATCATCTAACATTTCGGCCGTCTGTCCCAAGAGAGCCTCGACATAAGCAGAAGGTTGAGCAGCACCCAACCCAGCCTGACCAAGAATAGTCGGTGAACTTTGGAAGGTAGCCATTGAAGAAAGCCAGTCTTCAACCTCGTTGTAAAAACGGTTCAAAGCTTGACCTGCCTGAAGATCTAAAAACCCAAGCGCAAGGGCGCCAGCAAGGCCGAAAAGAGAGGAGCTAAAGGCCGTCCCCATTCCATCCAGGGGTGCACGAAGTCCGCCTCGCAGCCTTTCAAAAGTCGTTGCGGCATCCCCGCCCACATCCAACCCATCTACAACCTGGGATACAGATCTGACTGTTTCCAAAAGCCCCCAAAAAGTTCCGAGTAGGCCTAAGAAGATAAGAAGCCCAACCAGATATCGGGCCAACTCACGAGCTTCATCTAACCTGCTGCCTAGCCCATCCATTAACACACGAGCAGATGTCGCCTGGAGCGTTATTCTATCCTCAGTTTGCGTTAATGCGCTGGCTATTGGCGCTAAAAGTCGGGGCGCAGGGCCCTGGGGCTCCCTAGAGCCACGACGTTGGAATCGTTCTATCCACGCTACTTCACCCGCTAGGCTTGAGGCCTGCCTCACACAAACAACTACCCCAACTGCAAATACACCTAGGATCACGCCATTTATGGCCGGGTTAGCCATAAACGCAGCTAACGCAGGTTCCCAAATGACAGAACTAGCAGCAATAGCAGCAGCCAAAAAAAGCCCCATGCGCAGGAGGAACCTGGTTGGACGAGTTAAATTGGGGCTCATGCTTTCGACACCTTGAAGGACACGGTTACAACGTCTCGCCGATCATTGTCTGAAACTGGTTTCACTACAATTGAAGAACTGGAGAGACCTTTACGGACTAAAAACTGATGAACCGTTATTGCCCGAGAAAGAGCCTGATCTCGGGCGCGGTCATTTTCGGAAAGCGCGGAGCCGCCTGTTAAGTAAACCGAGAAATTGCGTTCTGCTCTACTGCGAACCAACAATTCAGCGAGGACCCCCTCAGCATCAGCATCCAATAAATGATCATCATCAGCGAAAAAAATTTCCACCACAAAACTATCCGTGATGTCGGCTGAGCCGTAAGAGCTAGCGATAATTGAAGCTTCCGATTGAGGTGCTACCTCTGATGGAGATAAGCTCGACAGATCTGACCCTGGAACCACCGTGTTTAGTTGCTGCACATCAGGGCCAGATTTTAACGGTGACACTATTTCCTGTCGTTTGGGAGGAATTGGAACCATTTGAGTCGGCTGCGCTGCTGCTGCAAACGCAACTGGTTTCATCACGCCGAACGAAAGCAGGACAGCCGTCATTCCAATCCCTACGGATCGCCAGTAGCGCCAATTAAATGATCCGATGCATTGATTTTGCGAGTGCACCATTTCCAGCTCAGTCGCCCAGAGCGACATCTACGCTATTAATATTAAAAAAATATTAATAGAGCCGTGGTGTAACCTCAACCAAGGAGGAGGGCCCTACCCAACCGAAGCCGACAGAAGCTGTCCATGGAGCTCGCCTGAAGCAGCAACAATTTGGCCCGATTTCAACCAGCCAGCGCCACCCTTAAAATCCGTAACGATGCCACCCGCTTCTTGAACAATAATTACGCCTGCCGCAACTTCCCAGGGTCGAACGCCTGCCTCAACATATCCATCAAGCCTTCCAGCTGCCACATGAACTAGACTGATAGAAGCGGCGCCAACTATGCGTATTGTGCAGCTTTTAGCTAAGCGGCTAAAGATAACGGACCATTCTTCAGGGTCTTGGGAGTCGGACAACAGAGGCGATCCACCGACTACAGCCTCCGAGAGATGGGTTCTCCTAGAAACCCTGATGCGCCTATCGTGCAAATAAGCGCCCTCATTTCGCTCAGCCCAAAAAAGTTCATCTGTGACGGGATTGTATACAACTCCCGCTATCACCTCACGGCTTTCTTCCAATGCGACAGATACAGCAAACTGTGGCAAGCCGTGCATGAAGTTGGTCGTGCCATCTATCGGGTCTGCAATAAATCGATGGGAGGTATCCGAACCAATCGCTTCTTCTTCTGAGTCCATGAGGAGCCCAAAGCGAGGCCGCGCCTTTTCCAGCTCCTCACGCAAAATGCGCGAGGCCTTTTCATCTGCCTTCAGAACAAAATCTCGAGGGCCCTTATTTGAGGCCTGAAGATGCTCCACCTCTCCAAAGTCACGAACAATCGCACGCCCAGCCTTCTCGGCCGCACGGATCATCATGGTCATTACAGGTGTGCGGCGCATTTTTGTCTTTCCGAGCCAGGAACTAGTCTTTAGCCCGCTCTACATACTCGCGGTTTTCAGTGTGAACGACGATGCGAGTACCAGTGACTATATGAGGAGGCACTAATATGCGCATTCCGTTTTCTAAGATCGCGGGCTTATAGGACGCGCTTGCTGTCTGACCCTTTACCACCGGGTCGGCTTCAACGACCTCTAGAACGACAGTAGTTGGCAATGTGACGCCAATAGGAGTGCTATCAACTGTGTTGATCCTGATAGCCATACCATCTTGCAAAAAATCAGCCTTTTCGCCAACGGTTTCGGCGTCCATAGTGAACTGATCGTATGTTTCATTGTCCATAAAAGTGAACAGCGCGTCTTCACGGTAAAGAAACTGGGCCTCTCGCTCATCCGTGTGCAAGCGTTCCACTGTATCCCCTGTTCTAAATCGAACATTTGTTTTTGTACCCGTCATCACATCGCGCATGTCTAACGCGATAAAGGCATTGCCCTTGCCAGGTAAAATCAGCTCATGCTTGATCACCATGTAATGGCGATTTTCATGTTCGATTGCGTGGCCAGCACGCAGAGTGTTTGCGACGACCTTCATCACGGCCCCGTTAATTTGATGTAAAAAAGGTTTGGATTTCGAGGCTTCTATCAGCCACGGACTGAACCCGCAACCGGTGGTGGATATAGGTGCTCCTGGCCGAAGGGGTCTCTAACTATGCAACTCCCTCCCTCAGAGCCTTTGACATAGCTTGGCGTGAGAGGAGATTTTCCATACCCACCCGGAACATCAAGCACATAAGTGGGCTGGCACAAACCAGACACTCGACCACGAAGCGCCGCCATCAATGCCTGTCCCTCTGCAATATCGACGCGAAACCTCGCCGTTCCGGGTGCCAAGTCCAGGTGATGGAGGTAATATGGTCGAATACGCGCTGCGACAAGCGCTCTCATTAAACCTTCAAGGGCTTCAATCTCAGCGTTAACCCCTGCCAACAAGACTGACTGCCCCAACAAGGGAATGCCGTTGTCAGCAAAAAGCCCGGCAGCTGCCACAGCGGCTTCAGTAAGCTCACTGGCGTGGTTGCAGTGAATAGCAACGTATGGTGTGAGAAGGCCTGTTCCCTTGATTGCGTCTACCAATTCCTGAGAAACGCGGTCTGGGTCAGCGATGGGTACACGTGTATGCAGGCGAAGAATGCGAAGATGAGGAACAGACTCTAACTGTTTCACGATGCGAGCAAGACTGGCCGGCTTTAGCATTAGAGGGTCACCGCCGGTCAGCACAACCTCCCAAATTTCAGGATGCTTAGCGATATAGGCCACAGCAGCAGCAATCTCAGCTGGCTTCATTGCGGGGGCGGCACCGACCGTTTCGCGCCTAAAACAATACCGGCAGTAAACTGGGCATACACTTATTGGTTTTAGGAGCACCCGATCTGGATATCTATGAACAAGACCCGGCAGTGGACTGTGCGAATCATCGCCTATTGGATCGGACAACTCTTCTGGCAATTGCTTAAGTTCGCTAATATCGGGCAGAAATTGTTTACCGATCGGCTCCCCATAAGCGTCGATGAGGGCTGCCATCGCTGGCGTGACGCGGATAGCATAACGGCGGCCAACGGCCTCAGCGTTTTTAGCAGCGCTTGCGTCGATAAGGCCTTCAGTGACCAACGCGTCGGCAGAAATGAGAGCAGGTTTGGTTGACATACCGCCATCTATAAGGGGATCTGTCGATGACCGGAAGCGCACCTGCCTGGCGACCTGACCTATTCGAACGACGTCGCCCTTATTTGTTGGCCCGAAATCGGATTCTTACAGCGGTCCGCCGTTGGTTTGAAAATGAAGGTTTTACGGAAGTTGAAACGCCTGCCCTCCAGGTGTCTCCAGGGATGGAGCCAAATCTAGAGCCCTTCCAAACAAACCTCGTTGAGCCTGATCGAACAACTATCACGATGGGGCTCCACACAAGCCCAGAATTTGCCATGAAGAAGTTATTGGCGGCTGGAGCTGGACCGATATTTCAGATAGCCAAAGTCTACCGCAATGGCGAACGCTCTGCCACACATCACCCAGAGTTCAGTATGCTGGAATGGTACCGTCCTGGCTTTGGATGGGAACAAGGAGCGCACGACGCTCTAAGTCTTTTAAAGGTAGCAGCTAAGGCCGCTTTACCGTTATCTGAATCCTTGGAGTTTGATCCAAATGCAACGGCAGAATGGCTTAGTATTTCGGACGCTTTTAAGCAAAAGCTTGGCTTTGATCCTCTCCCCCTCCAAGAAAACATCGCCGGCTTATCCGTAGCCGCTAATAAAGCGGGAATTCAAACGCAACCTAGTGACGAGTGGGAAGATATTTTTTTCCGTTGCCTTTTAAACCGGATAGAGCCAGACCTGGGTGCAAAAAAACCAGTGGTGCTGCACCATTATCCCGCCCGAATGGCTGCTTTGGCGCAAATAGACCCTGGAGCACCCCAAGCCGCAGAGCGGTTTGAGATTTTTGCAGCAGGCATAGAGCTTGCAAATGGTTTTGGGGAACTTACCGATGCCCAGGAGTACCGACGACGGTTCGAAGCAGATCGGTCTGCCATAGCTGCTAATGGTGGCAAACGGGCTATAGATGAGGATTTTCTTGATGCCGTAACTCATGGACTGCCGGCAGGAACCGGTGTCGCGATGGGTTTCGATCGGATAGTAATGGTGGCGACTGGAGCGAAACACATAAATCAAGTTCTGTGGCTTCCAGTAGCAAGCTCACCTTGAAAGTAGCTTTTTTTAGACAAATTCCCGCCTGGTTTTGACCACCAGAAAGTGGAAAATAGGTGGGTGACGCCAGGACCCCATCAGGTTAGTGTCAGAATAGTTTTCTGGGCCAATTGAATAAGGTTTTTAAGAAGTAATGGATCGCCTACGTATCCGTGGCGGATACCCTCTTATGGGTGAAATCCCAATTAGTGGTGCCAAGAATGCTGCATTGCCGCTGATGGCGGCTGGATTGCTGTCTGCAGATGGACTAACGCTGGAAAATGTACCTCATTTAGCAGACATCGCCTCCATGACTGCTTTGCTTCGTGAATTAGGTGCTGAGATAAACGCCGAATCAGTGATAGATGGCCAAGGTGAAACACTAAAAATTCAAGCCCGGCGCATAGAAAACATTGAAGCACCTTACGATATAGTTCGAAAGATGCGCGCTTCAGTGTTGGTGCTCGGGCCACTAGTTGCCCGAAAAGGTGAGGCTAAGGTTTCTCTTCCAGGAGGCTGTGCGATCGGAAACCGCCCTGTTGACCTGCACCTGATGGCCCTTGAATGCATGGGCGCGCACATAGAACTAGAGTCTGGCTATATTCATGCTTTCGCCCCAAAAGGGCTTAAGGGTGGCCGCATTGCTTTTCCAACAGTATCCGTTGGGGCCACGGAAAATGCGATGATGGCGGCCAGCTTGGCGGTGGGTGAAACCACCATTCTCAATGCTGCACGTGAACCAGAAATACTAGACCTTGCCCAATGCTTAATCGGGATGGGGGCAGTAATTGAGGGAGCCGGCACTGATAAAATACGTATATCTGGAAAATCTCAGCTAAGCCACACAACCCACTCCGTCGTTCCTGATAGAATAGAAACCGGTACATTTGCTATGGCAGCAGCGATGACAGGTGGAGATGTGGAGCTTGTTGGCGCCAAGATCGGTCATATTCAATCAGCTGCCGCTATCTTGCGAGAAGCCGGAGTTACGCTAACAGAAACTGAGCGCGGTTGTCGTGTCACCCGCACTACCGATAAATTAATCGGTGTAGATGTGATGACAGAACCATATCCCGGGTTCCCAACGGACCTTCAGGCACAATTTGTCGCTTTGATGACCGCTGCTACAGGCGCCTCGATGGTAACCGAGACAATCTTTGAGAACCGTTTTATGCATGTACCCGAACTGAAACGGATGGGCGCCAATATAAATGTTCACGGATCCTCAGCACTCGTCCGCGGGATAGATCGGCTAAAAGGCGCCCCAGTTATGGCCACAGATCTACGTGCCTCAGTTAGTTTAGTCCTTGCGGGGCTCGCTGCAGAGGGAGAAACCATAGTCAATCGAATATACCACCTAGATCGAGGCTATGATCGGGTTGAAAAGAAACTCGGAGCTTGTGGTGCCAAGATCATAAGGGAACGGGAGACATAATGCCTGATCCCACAAACTCACTTCGCCTCGCTGCGTGCGATGAAAGCGACCTTACGGTCTTCGGCACCTTTCTGCAGGATGCTTTAGTTCCAATAGGCGATATTGCCTGGCTTAAAAACGAAAATAGTCTTGCGCTCGCCGTTAACCGCTTCATGTGGGAGCGGCCAGAGCAAATCGTGGAGAATAGCCCGCTTTATTATCGCACCCACTCCTTGCTCAGAATCGAGCACGTGATCGCCGTAAAGACTAAAGGCCTAGATTTGGGGAGAAGGGACCAGTTCCTTTCAATAATGAGCCTTCAAGCGTTTGATGGGGGGATCGACATTTTATTCGCAGAGGGTAAAACCATCCGCGCTGAAACTGAAAACTTTAATGTAATCTTGGCTGACATGGGCCAACCTTGGCCAACACGGTGGCAGCCAAGTCATCCAGAAAAAAATACCGCTTAGGGAAACCAGATATGATTGATCTTACTGGGAAAAAAGCATTCGTGACGGGTGCTGCCTCAGGAATTGGGCGAGCCACCGCTGCCACACTAGCTGAAGCGGGCGCTTATGTAATAGCGACTGATATAAATTCTGAAGCAGGCGAAAAACTTGCCAAACAACTCAAAAGCGGTGAGTTCCGGCATCTAGATGTAACCGATCCTAGCGCAATAATTTCATGTGCTAATCAATTAACAAATGACCATGGTCCAATGGACATAATCGTTAATGTGGCTGGCTGGGACCGCACAGAGCCTTTTATGGAGAATTCACCCGAATTTATAGAAAAAATCGTTCAGCTGAATTATCTGGGTCAAGTTCGCGTCTGCCAAGCGCTACTCAGGCCCATTATCGAAGGAGGTAATGGGGCCAAGATCGTCAACGTATCATCAGACGCCGGACGAGTGGGTTCAATGGGTGAGACGGTTTATGCTGGCGCTAAGGGTGGAGTAATCGCCTTCTCAAAGTCACTCGCCCGGGAAATGGCTAGACACGGCGTTTGCGTAAACGTTGTAGCACCCGGACCGACGGACACCCCACTTTTTCAAGGCCAGAATGAACGTCTTAAAGAAGCGCTGCTGCGCGCAATCCCCTTCCGCCGACTAGCTCAGCCGCAGGATATTGCCGACGGCATACTTTACTTTGCCAGCGATCGTGCCAACTACGTTACTGGGCAAGTTCTAAGCGTTTCAGGCGGCCTTACAATGCACGGCTAGTGCAATTGGATGTCAGACACCGTTAATTTCCAAAATTATTTGAAGACCGGTGATCTGGTTGTTGTCGCTCAGCTAGGAGCTGAACCAACAACCCTCACAACTGCATTATTTGATGCTGCAAAGGCTGTTGAGGGTGTAAGGGTTCTCACCAGTTTCCCGCTTGGTGAAGCAACTGCTCGACTGTCCAGCAAGCATCTAACTTTTCTATCAATGGATGGTTTTGGCGCAAATGGCCGCCTTTTTGAAGACGGAAGGCTCGGTGTCGCGCCTGCCCGCTTTTCGGATTACTCCCGACTTTTCGAAGGAAGGCTAAAACCAGCAATTACGCTTTGCTCGGTAACAATGCCCGATGCCGAAGGTAACGTCAGCTTAGGTGTTACAGTAGACCATCTACCAGCGGCAATTCGCGAAGCTCGGTTTGCTTTTGCCGAAATCAATCCTGCAATGCCCTGGACAAATGGTGATGCTGTTTTACCCCTATCGGCATTTGCAAAAACAATTAAAGCTCAAAGCCCGCCGGCAGAATGGGTGTCTCGGAAACCAGGGCCAATTGACCATGCAGTTGCGGCCAATGTGGCTCGCCTGGTCCCTAACAAGGCTACCGTTCAATACGGTGTGGGATCGCTGCCCGACGCTGTCGCAGCGGCACTCTCAAAAAAGCGTGATCTCGGACTTCATTCCGGTAGTTTTGCGGACAGTATTGTAGATTTGGTAGACGCTGGAGCTGTGTCGAACAAATACAAAGAAATTGATCCGGGCAAACATGTGGCAACAGCACTTTACGGCTCACGTCGGCTCTACGATTTTGTTGATAGAAACCCTGATCTTCTCATGCGAGCAGGAACCTATACGCACAGTGCAAATACGCTCGCACATTTTGAAACCTTTTTTGCAATAAATTCAGCACTTGAAGTTGATCTTACCGGCCAAGTCGGGGCGGAGGCCGCGAATGGAAGATATCTGGGAGCAATTGGCGGCCAGTTAGATTTTCATCGGGCGGGGTTTTTATCACCTAAGGGGCGAGGAATAATCGCTCTAAGCTCCACGGCCGGAAAAGCAAACAAGACAAAGATCGTTGCAAAACTTTCCGGGCCAGTAACAGCGCCGCGAGCCGACGCTGATACTGTTGTAACTGAACATGGTATAGCTGAATTATGTGGCCTAACCTTGGAAGAGAGGGCTGAAGCGCTGATCGCCATCGCCGCCCCCGAGGCCCGAGCTGCGCTTCAAGATGCCGTGCAGAAAGATGGGCTAGTCTGAGTTAGCTGTCTTTTGGTTCCAGAGCGGATCCTTGATTTTCATTAAGAACGCTCGGTGAGCCTCCAGCTCTTGCGGTGAAGGACTGTGCGGCCGAGGCGTTAGCTGCTTTCGTTGGATAGGCGCCGCAGTAACAACGGAATTTGCCTTTTGATCAGAGCCGCCACTCGCTCCTCCCTGATCGGCGCCTAACATAAGCCCGGGCTGCTTCCCGCCAATTAATTCAAGATAAACCTTTGCCAAAAGCCGACAATCTATTACGGCCCCGTGCTTTTCCCGAACGGATAAATCAATATCAAACCGACGACAAAGCGCATCCAAGCTGTTGGAACCACCAGGATAACGCTTACGCGCAATTTCCAAGGTATCAATCAACCTATTTGCTGGTATTAGAGGTTTATTAAGAGCCTCCAACTCCCAATTTAGGAACTTAGCGTCGAAGGGCGCGTTGTGAATAACCAATGCTGCATCATCGCCAATAAATTCCAGAAACTCATCTACTATGCTCTCAAACGTCGGTTTATCTTTCAGAAATTCCTCTGAAATTCCGTGAATGGCGAAGGCCTCCTCAGGCATGTCCCGCTCAGGATTAATGAAGAGATGCAACTCGCGGCCGGTTGGAACATGAAAGCTTAGCTCCACACAACCAATTTCAACAATTCTATCACCGGTTCGTGGATCGAGACCCGTGGTTTCAGTATCGAGCACTATCTCACGCATCTATTTCCCCTTCCGCCGGGCGGCCTTTCGAATAACTCGAAGCGCTTTACGAATTCGATCCCGAGTCAGGCGTTTGCCTAGTCCGGATGGAATTACAATGTCTGCCCTCCTTCGTTTCTCAACATCGGAAAGCTGTTTGGCCAGCACTTGCTCGAATCTTTGCGCCGTCATTCCAGGGCGAGCCAGCACCCGTGTGCGTTGCACATGAGGAGGTGCAGAAACTACTAAGGTGATATCGCACCGTTTATCGCCACCGGTCTCAAAGAGTAACGGAACGTCGCGTGCTACCACTTTCCAACCCAACCGGGCGGCTCGAGCAAGGAACCTTTGTTCACTTTCGCCAACCATTGGATGCAAGATTTTTTCCAACCGCGCCAGCGCATTTGGGTCTCCAAAAACTATGGAACCAAGTTTTGGACGATCCACTGAGCCATCAGTTATTGAACCTGGAAATGCGGCCCCAACGGCTTTTACTGCCCTGCCTCCCTTTTTCATTAATTTATGGACTTCAGCATCTGCATCAAAAACGGGAATTCCTTCCCGACGAAGGCAAGAAGCAGCAAAGCTCTTTCCCATTCCGATAGAGCCAGTAAGACCTATTACAAACCGGCCTCGGATCATTTCAAATCGTCCAAGATCACTTTTCGCAGAGCTTCGTCCACAGTGGGATTAACGCCAAACCAAGCATGAAAACCAGGTGTTGCTTGATGTAATAACATTCCTAGGCCATCGACGACTTTGTTCCCACGCGCTCTAGCTGTAGCCAGCAGGTTTGTTTCTAAAGGTACATAAACTATATCGTAAACGACCGCTGTTTTCGGCAAATCATCCAGCGGCATTTCTAATGGTTGCTGGCCCTTCATTCCAAGGCTTGTGGTGTTAACAAGCAGGCCACATTCAGCAAGCGAAGAGGCACGGTCAGACCAATTTACAACCTTAATATGTTCCCCAAAATTGCTCGCTAAATTTTCAGCTTTAGATTTTGTCCTATTTATAATCCGGATTTCAGGAACACCTGCTTCTAACAACGCATGCACAGCCGCACGAGCTGAACCTCCAGCCCCTAAAATAACAGCTGGCGCAGCTTTAGGCTTCCAGTCTGGAGCACTTACCTGCAGATGTGCGAGTAAACCCGGTGCATCAGTATTAGAACCATGCAAAGACCCGTCTGATTGAACAACGATAGTGTTCACGGCACCAATGGCCTCAGAAGCAGCATCCCGCACATCAACTACGTTAAAGGCTGTTACCTTATGGGGAACAGTGACATTTATGCCAGCAATCCCAATTTTAGGAAGAGACCGGATAGCATCCACGGCATTGTCTGGGTGGACAGCAAAGGGAACATAAGTTCCGTCGATTCCATATTTCTGAAGCCAATGACCGTGAATCAGCGGCGAGCGCGAATGGTTGATTGGCCAACCAATAATCCCAGCAACAATAGCATTTCCGGAAAGGCTCATTTGAGTAATGCACCCTCACGTCGCAGTACGTTTAGAAGTGGCGCCATAGGGAGGCCTAAAATGGTGAAGTAATCTCCTTTTATCTCCTCAAACATTTGCACCCCAAGACCTTCTAGAAAATAGCCACCCACAGATTTGCATGCTGCTTCCCCCACATCTTCTAGATAGTTTTCAAGAAATGCGTCGGAAAAGTTACGCATTGTTAGATCTGCGGTCTCTACATGCGTCCAATATTTTTTTTCAGGGGTTATAACAACCAGCGCTGATAGAAGCCGGTGAGTTTTTCCACGAAGGGTCTGTAATTGCCGCTTTGCAATATCAATAGTTATAGGTTTATCGAACCAGGTTTGATCAATCTCGAGCATCTGGTCAGCGCCAATTACAATTGCTTCTGGCCGCTCGACTAAAACAGCTTCAGCCTTTGCGGTGGCTAACGCCAAAGCCGTTTGAGAGACAGTCCAGCCTTCTCTCTTACCCTTTTGTTTGATTTTGTCCTCATCAAGATCTGACGCAATAACTTCAAATACAACTCCAGAAGCAGATAAAAGTGACCTTCTAGATTGACTTGCAGACGCTAGTACAATTTTCTTAAGTGTTATCAATATATTTACCTTTCTAATTTTATTTAGTTATAATTATTGAATTTAATTTTTATTTTATTATTTTAAACGAGATAATTTAAACACTGATATAATAGCATAGGCAACGTTCCATATTTTTTCAGGGTCGAATCGAACCCAGATTTGAGAGGCTTTGGTCATTTAAAAGTAGCCGTACAAGTGTCCGAATGGATAATGGCAATGGGAAAACGCGTGGAGCACCGGAGGAAAACCCAGTGGACAAAATGTATCTTTTTTTTCTGTGTGGATACTCCATGCAAAAAGTAACTTTTCTTTAGAGTGAAAATCCACAGTGGAAACCAAATCATCTAATTGGGGAGAATTAGGGTCTGTCCTGATTAAATCCACAACACTATTTTTACTAGTTAAAGAGGATCCAACGAGTCGATTAGGCTGTCTATTCCTAATCGATAAACTCAAAAAATTTTTATCAACATGTGAGCAATACCGGGATTTTCAGACTTATCCCCGATATCACTATGTCCAACTATCATAACCAATTTAAATTAAGTTTTGTTTAGTGGTGTTATCGAATGAAATAAGAAGTTATTTCTTATCACCATGATGAATCCGCAAACTCTCCTGACCAGTGTCCTCAATGGTGAACGTGCTCCGACCCCGCCAATCTGGTTGATGCGTCAGGCTGGACGTTACCTGCCGGAATATCGAGAGTTGCGCACAAAAGCCAGAGATTTCCTTACATTTTGTTACACACCCGACATGGCAACCGAAGCAACTTTACAACCCATTAATCGGTTTGGATTTGATGCAGCAATAATATTCTCTGATATTTTGGTTTTACCTCATGCTCTCGGTCAGAAAGTTTGGTTTGAACCAGGCATCGGCCCTAAGTTGGATGCGATTTTAACACCAGAAGATGTCGATAAATTACGGCTAGAGCGGGTAAATAATTTTCTCTCTCCAGTTTATGACGCGGTAAAACAAACAAGAGAGGCGTTGCCCAGAGAAAAAGCGCTAATTGGCTTTGCAGGAGCTCCGTGGACCCTGGCAGCTTATATGATCGAAGGGGCAGGAAGTCGGGACTATGGCAAAGCTCGCAAGTTTGCAATTGAGCATCCGGAGGCTTTCTCTAGGTTGATAGAGTTGCTTGAAGCGGCAATAAGCCAGCATCTTATTAATCAAATTGAAGCTGGTGCTGAAGCCGTTCAGATTTTTGATAGTTGGGCTGGAGCTTTGCCTGCTTACGGTGTCGAAGCATGGAGTTTAGCTCCAATCGGGCGAATTGCAGCCACGGTCAAGGCGGCTCATCCTAATGCTAAGGTAATAGTATTTCCCCGCGGAGCTGATACATTTATTGGGTCCTTTTCGGCGTTGCCGAGCATTGATGCCGTCTCACTTGGCCATAGCCTACAGGTGTCTGCTTTCGAGCAAGTTCGATCAGCTGGTGCGACGCCACAAGGCAATCTTGACCCAGTTACGTTAATTTGTGGTGGTGAAGTCCTACAGCGCGAAGTTGAGCTGATTTTGGAAACCAACAGAAATGCAGCATTTGTTTTCAATCTGGGCCATGGAATAACACCTGAAACTCCCATTGCGAATGTCGAAACACTTATTTCTATCGTTAGAGGCTTACGATGAGTGGTTTTCTAACAGACGCTTATCTTTGGTTTAAGGCTTTACACATTATTTCAGCAATGTCCTGGATGGCTGGACTGCTCTACCTTCCCCGCCTTTTTGTTTATCACGTTGAAGTTCATGCTGAATCCCAAGAAGCTAGAAGATTCAGTGTGATGGAACGGCGATTACTGCGCGCAATAATGAACCCCGCCATGCTCGCTACTTACATTTTTGGCGTCTTATTGCTGGCTACACCGGGTGTTGTGGATTGGAGTAGTGGTTGGATTTGGCTAAAAATTTTGGCTATCGGTGTTTTAACCGGATCTCATCACGCTATGGGCAAATGGCGTAAAGATTTGGCTGAAGGCCGTAATACAAAGTCTCAAAGATTCTTTCGAATAGCGAACGAAGTCCCTACCATAGCTATGATTACAATCGTGATAATGGTGGTGGTTAGACCATTTTAGGTTGACAATCGCCCGTTTCCTACGCAAATAGCGTCTATCAACTCGCTTCTCCAATTACGTATCGGATATTTGGAGAGAGTGTTGAGGTCTTCCTTTAGCTAGCATCAAACGATCTGTTTCGCTTCCGCTGGCAAATAAACACAATTTCAATCAGAGAAGAGCGGCGACGTGCTTCAAACTGTTCCTCAAAGCATGAATCTAGCTGAGCTGAAACAAAAAAGCCCAGCGGAACTCCTACAGCTTGCCGAAGAGCTCGAAATCGAAAATGCGAGCTCACTGCGCAAACAAGATATGATGTTTGCGATTTTAAAAGAGTTGGCTGACCAAGATGTCGTCATTACTGGCGAGGGCGTAGTTGAAGTTTTACCAGACGGTTTTGGTTTTTTGCGTTCGCCCGATGCAAATTACTTGCCAGGCCCAGATGACATTTACGTATCTCCAAATCAAATCCGTCGATTTAGCTTACGGACCGGTGATACCGTAACTGGTGAAATTCGAGCACCAAAGAACGGTGAGCGATATTTCGCGTTGGTGAAGGTTTCAACCGTAAACTTCGATGCGCCGGAAAAGGTTCGTCAGCGAATAAATTTTGATAACCTGACGCCTCTTTACCCCGATGAGCGTTTAGTTCTCGAAATACAAAACACGGAATCAAAGGATTTGACTACGAGAGTGGTCGAATTGGTGTCGCCTATCGGTAAAGGTCAGCGGGCGCTAGTCGTTGCCCCGCCGAGAACCGGTAAGACCATGATGTTGCAGTCTATAGCTCACGCGATTGCTGCAAATAATCCGGAAGTCTATTTGCTGGTTCTTCTTATTGATGAACGCCCAGAGGAAGTAACTGATATGCAGCGGTCTGTCCGCGGCGAGGTAATTTCTTCTACATTTGATGAGCCAGCACAGAGACACGTGCAGGTTGCAGACATGGTGATTGAGAAGGCTAAGCGTCTTGTTGAGCACAAGCATGATGTGGTGATCCTTTTGGACTCAATCACCCGTCTAGCTCGAGCCTATAACACTGTGGTCCCGTCTTCCGGGAAGGTTTTGACTGGTGGTGTCGATGCTAATGCCCTTCAGAGGCCGAAACGTTTCTTTGGTGCGGCTCGCAATATTGAAGAAGGCGGCAGCCTTTCAATCATTGCGACGGCCCTGATAGACACCGGTAGCCGGATGGACGAAGTTATCTTCGAAGAATTTAAGGGTACTGGAAACGCAGAAATCGTTCTGGATAGGAAGCTTGCCGACAAACGCGTATGGCCGGCAATTGACATTGGAAAGTCTGGAACTCGAAAAGAAGAACTTTTGGTTGATCGTCAAGAGCTTAACAAAATGTGGATGTTGCGCCGTGTGCTCATGCCGATGGGTACACAGGATGCTATGGAATTCCTTGTAGGTAAGCTGCGCGAGACCAAGACAAATGGGGATTTCTTCCAGCAAATGAATCAGTGAATGAGATTTCCACAGGTGGATCTATATCTGTGCGCGTCTCGCATAAGTCGGGCCCCACTCCCTGGTTGTCTCGAATATTGGAGGAAGCGGTCGTCCATTAGGAAGTGACAGCCACAGACGTAACATGCATCGTTTCATGTTTGGGTCATCGTAATCAGTATAGTTGAAGCGTGCATGAAAACAGGTGGCGTTATTCGCTAGCTCCATATCGCCCGGTTCCAGGTTTAGGGAAAGATGCATATCTGGGTCGCTTGCTATTTCATCTAAAAGGTCCATTGCTGCGACTTGGTCAGCTGTAAGCCGGGGAACTTCTTCAAATCTTTGGGCGAGCTCAATATAGCGGCGTTTGTAAAGTGCTGAGACCATTCCGTTATGAAGCGTAAAAATCGGAACCGTTTGTATTTTTTTCTCCCAAGGGTTTTGGGCCCGGGCATCAAAGTGAAATGGCTTCACAAGAATGGCTGCTAGCTTGTGGTCTCTTCTCAACAACTCATTAAATATAGCGGTCGATGACACCAAACGAGAGCCACCACCTGTTCTAGCTGGCCGAATGCAGAGCAACGCAAACACGTCCGCTCCATCCGTGTGGAAGGTCAGCTCATCATTAGTTTGAAAACTGCGAATGTTGTCCGTCGTCTCAACGTTTGCACCTGTGTCGGTAACGACATGAAGCAGCTTGCCCGCTTTATCCTGTGGCTCTGGGTATCCAAGGTATTGGCCAAAACCCCAGTGGAGAACTTTCGCTTCCTCTAGGCTGAATCTGTCGACGGGGATCCCATGTAAAACTATGAAGCCACGACCGCCCTCGAGAACTTCCCTGAGACCTCTAATTTTGCTTGAAAGTCTTGGGAGAGGGAATTCGGCAGCTGTTAAGCATTCAATAGGAATCTGTTTTTCCAGAGCGCCTTCGGTTGCTCGTACCAGCTCATCTTTCTCGCCAGGTGTCAGGTGTAGGCGCCAATTGCCGTCGGCCGCTAGTTCTTTGGATTTCCAAGCGGCCGGACATTCAATTGCTTGAAGCGTTGTCACGCTAACGCCTGCTTAAATGCCTCCAAAGAGCGACCGTTGGCCAAGTTGGCGTTCTCTTTGTTGTATGGGACACCACCAATTCTAGCAAAAGCGTGATCCATCCCAGGGTAGTTATAAATGGTGACGGCGTCGTGGCCGTTTAGGCCGGCATTGATCGCCGCTTGGGCTTCCTTGGATACAAACCCATCTTCCTCAGCTATGTGCATTACCAGAGGCGTCTTGATGTTTTTCGCTTCTGAAAGCAGTTCTTCGATACCAACACCATAATAGCTTACATTGCAGTCAGCATCTGATCGGCAAGCAAGAAGGTAAGCGAGCTTGCCCCCAAGACAGAAACCTACCGTTCCTACCTTGCCATTTGTCCCTGCCATTGATCGAGCGTGTGCAATTGTTGCTTTAAGGTCCTCGACCCCCTTATTAACGTCGAAGCCCTGAAATAATTCAAAAGCCTTTTTCCATTCAGCTTCGGACTGATCTGTGATGTCGACTCCTGGCTCCTGGCGCCAAAAAAGATCTGGCGCAACGGCGATATATCCTTGATCTGCCCAATGCTTGGCGATGTCTCGCATGGCATGATTTACGCCGAAAATTTCTTGAATACAGATTACGACTGGCCCTGTGGAGGTTCTTGGCTTCTCTACATAAGCCTTAAAGGTACCGCCGTCATTCGCCTTAATTTCGATCCATTCAGCCATGAAATAATCTCCTTATGCCAGGCAGTAAAAATTTCCATTTAAGAATAGCTGTCTGATCATTAGAGAAGCAATGCTGAGTTGTTAAAGTAACACATTGCCTTCATGGACTAAAAGCCAACGCTTGGTCTCAATGCCACCCTTTCCCGAATAACCAACCATTCGACCGCCGCTACCTACTACCCGATGGCAGGGAATGATAATTGGTATTGGATTGCGACCGCAGGCAGTACCGACGGCGCGCGGGGGTCTGCCTGTGCTTTTTGCTATATCACCATAAGTCACTGTCGTGCCGTACGGTATCTGGGTCATAGATTTCCAGACGGCGAGCTCAAACTCGCTCCCACACGGCGAGAGAGGAATATTGAAGCCATTGTTTTTATTATTAAAGTAGTCCGAGAGTTGGGTACACGCGGTTTTTAATATTGGATTCTCAGAAGGTCTGGTGATTGTTTCTCCGGTCCATTCCAGTGAAATTAGAGAATCCTCGTTGGCCTGAAGGCGCAGATTGCCCAGGGGAGAAGAAATAATTTGCTCCATTGTCGTCATGGAAGGTCGCGCAACTATCTGAATAGCTTCTGTATTAAGTGTTAATGATAGCGTAATTATGCCACTCACGGCAGGGCTGAGGGAGAAGTGTGATGAAAATAAGCATCGATATCGACGTTACGCCTGAGGAGGCTCGCCGATTTTTTGGGTTGCCTGATGTTGGGCCCATGCACGATGCGTTAATTTCCGATGTGACCGAAAGAATGCGCACAAATCTCGCGAGAATGGAACCAGAAGCTCTCTGGGGTCAGTGGATGTCTGGTGCGTTAGGTGCCAACCAGGGCGTAGAGGCAATGCGGCAATTTTGGGAGCAGGCGATGCGAACGGGGCTGTCTGGCTCTAACCCAAAAAAAACCACCTCAGAATAGATCCGGATTTTTCCATGACCGCCGGAGACATAATCTTTGCCTGCGCTTCTGGCATTGGCCGATCCGGTGTTGCGGTTATACGTATTTCTGGATCGGGTTCTAGTTCAGTATTTCAAGCGCTAACAGGATCGCCACCACCCAAACCGCGCCAAGCATCACTCAGGATGTTGTATACAAAAGATAAAGAACTACTAGATAAAGCGCTTACAATATATTTTCCCGCGCCGCGTAGTTTTACTGGTGAAGAGACTGTGGAACTTCATATTCATGGCGGTCCGGCGGTGATAAACGGCGTGCTGTCAGCCCTTGCAGGGCTGCAAGGGTTTCGTCCCGCCGAGGCTGGAGAATTCACGCGTCGTGCCTATCGGAATGGCAAAATGGACTTGGCGGAAGCGGAAGGGCTCGGCGATCTTATTACAGCGGACACAGCGGCAGGCAGGCGCCAGGCAATATGGCAGATGCAAGGTGGCCTCACGGCAAAACACGCGGAGTGGCGCGAATGTTTGATTTCTGCCTCTGCACTTGCAGAGGCAGAGTTGGATTTTTCCGATGAACCGGTTCCTGAAGACCTGGAGGGTCGTTGGAAGGCCGAAATTTTTGAATTGAAAGAGACTTTGACCCAATATTTGAGAGAGCCCCCAATAACAGAGCGATTAAATGACGGCTTCCGTGTTGTTTTGGTGGGCGCGCCAAATGCTGGGAAATCCAGCTTACTCAATGCTTTGGCCCGACGAGAGGCGGCGATTGTTACAGATATTCCAGGAACAACGAGAGATGTTCTCGAGGTTCGACTTGATCTAGACGGATATCCGGTAACCGTTGTTGACACGGCGGGTTTACGTGAAACCGCGGACCCTATTGAGCAGGAAGGCGTGCGTAGGGCGTATGATGCGCAGTCCTTGGCAGACCTTATTATCGAGGTCCAAGATATTACGTCTCCATCGAAAATTCCGAACTTGCCGGAAAACAGACTGATTTTTCACAACAAACTAGATCTTTTATCAAAGCATCCTGGTAATGGAATTGCTGGCTCTGCCAAGACTGGTGAAGGATTGAAGTTTTTAGAATTGGAATTGACCAAAGCAGCAAAGACTGCGATTGAAGGGGCGCCACAGCCCTTAGCAACTCGCTATCGGCATCGGGCGGCGTTGGAAGAGGCGGTCACGGCCATGAGTCGTGCCTCCGAGGCTCCGGCGCCCGAGCTTGCGGCAGAGGATCTAAGATTGGCCAGCAGGGCCCTGGGGCGCATCGCTGGAGTAGTGGATGTAGAAGATGTTCTCGACCGAATATTTTCTTCGTTCTGCATTGGGAAATAGTGGTGTTTCACGTGAAACAACAACTTAATCAGTATGATGTAATTGTTGTAGGCGGCGGCCATGCTGGCGTCGAGGCAGCCGGAGCTGCAGCTAGGTTTGGCGCAGAAACGCTGTTAATTACTCATCGATTCGACCGTATTGGAGAGATGTCTTGTAATCCGGCAATTGGAGGCCTTGGAAAAGGGCATCTTGTCCGTGAAATTGATGCTCTTGATGGGATAATGGGACAGGCGGCGGATGCTGCAGGTATCCAGTTTCGGGTCCTGAACCGGAGTAAGGGACCTGCGGTGAGGGGTCCGAGAGCGCAAGCCGATCGTGTTCTGTACCGAAATGCAGTTCAGAGGGCTGTTAAAGAACAAGCCAGCCTAACGGTTTTGGAAGCTGCTGTTGCCGATATTTTGATTGGGGATGGCGGACATTGTTCTGGTGTTGAGTTAGAAACTGGAGAAACCCTTTATTCTGGCGCTGTTGTTATTACAACCGGCACATTTCTCCGTGGCGTCATTCATATTGGCGCGAAGAATCGGCCAGCTGGACGCGTTGGGGATCCTGCAGCAACAGTGCTCGGGGAGCGGTTAGAGGCAGCTGGGTTTCAAATGGGACGATTGAAAACAGGGACGCCCCCTCGGTTACTCAAAGACAGTATTCGGTTCGATATTTTAGAGCCCCAACACGGGGATGATCCGCCAGAACCATTTTCTGCTCTTACTGAGCAAATACGGGTGCCTCAAACTGTTTGTCATATGACGCGGACCACTTCCACGACACATGAAATCATTCGGTCACGGATAACTGAGTCAGCAATTCACAGTGGAAATATTACCGGCTCGGGCCCTCGTTACTGTCCATCAATCGAGGATAAGGTTACTCGGTTTGCCGACAAGGACAATCACCAGATTTTCCTTGAGCCCGAAGGATTAGATGATCCTCTGATTTACCCAAACGGAATTTCAACAAGTTTGCCTGAGGATGTGCAGGTTGCGTTCCTAAGAACAATACCTGGACTTGAGGCTGTAGAAATCGCACGACCAGGCTACGCTGTGGAATATGATTTTATTGATCCGAGAGAGCTAGACCACAGCCTTCAGACCCGCCGGATCCCGGGGCTTTATTTAGCTGGCCAGATTAATGGCACTACAGGATATGAGGAGGCGGCAGCGCAGGGTTTGGTCGCAGGCCTAAACGCCGCGCGGCGATCGGGTGGGAGCAATCCAGCCATCTTCGACCGCACAGAAGCGTATTTGGGCGTGATGATTGATGATCTCGTTGTGCGTGGAGTAGATGAGCCATATCGCATGTTTACATCACGCGCTGAATTTAGATTGCGTCTCCGAGCAGATAACGCCGATCGGCGCTTAACCAACCGTGGAATAGAATTGGGGTGTGTTGGTGATCTTCGGCGACGTGTGTTTCACGTGAAACAGGAAACCCTAAGAAACCTTGAGACGCGCCTTCTTGGTTTGTCGGCGTCGCCACCCCAACTAGAATCTGTCGGCTTGGCGGGGAGCGCGGACGGTAAACGACGAAGTGCGCTGGAGTTATTTGGGCGATTTGGTCCGTCTTCACCTGCGCTATTCCAACTGTGGCCGGATCTTGTGGATAGTCCACTTTGGGCACGCGAAAGCCTTTCCACTGATGCGCAATATGCAACTTACCTCGCTCGCCAGGACGCTGATGTTGCTGCCTTTAAGCGCGATGAGGCAATGGAGCTGCCAGAAGATATCGATTTTCAGGTGATAGAAGGTCTTTCTACCGAGGCTCGCCAAAAATTAACCGCCTCAAGGCCACGCACTATCGGCGCTGCAGCCAGAACCCCAGGCGTCACGCCGGCTGCAGTTACGGCATTGTTGCGTCGAGTTAAGAATAATCGCCGGACGCACATGGCATCGTGAGTTCTGAAATCGAATTTATGCCCCCTTCCGATGTTGTGCATGATTTGGAAGGTCTTGGTATTTCAAGAAATGAAATAGATAGGCTTGGGCGTTATCTGTCCGTGTTAGAGCGTTGGCGTCACCGTATCAATTTGATTGGTCCAGCCAGCCATAGTGACATATGGCGACGCCATATCTTGGATTCCGCTCAGGCTTGGCCCGTGCTTCGTTCAAAGCAGAGTTCGGACGCTGTAATTGATTTAGGGTCAGGGGCTGGTTTTCCAGGCATTGTGCTTGCATGCCTTGGCGCAACCCCGATGACCCTTGTGGACAGCGATCAGCGGAAGGCTGTGTTTCTCAGAGAAGCTGCTAGGCATGTAGAGGTTAATGTTCGTGTGATCCCCGAGCGGTTCGATAAAGCGCTGCGCCAGGACATGGTTGGCGCGTTCCAAGTTGTAACTGGAAGGGCTGTGGCCCCGTTGGCTCGCCTAGCACCATTTATTTACAGGGCCCTTTCTGCAGACGGTATTGCCTTATTGCACAAGGGAGCTCAGGTCGAAAAAGAATTGACCGAAGCCATGAAAAATTGGACAATGAACTATGAACTAATCCCAAGTATTACGTCTGAGGATGGAGTTCTACTCAAGATATGGTGTCTAAAGCCGAATGACGCAAACGAGCTCACAAACAATGGATGATGGATCGGTAAGGCCGCCTTGCCGCGTCATCGCGGTCGTTAATCAAAAAGGGGGCGTTGGTAAAACTACTACAGCAGTTAATCTTGCGGCAGCACTAGCAGCTTGTGGTCAGTCGACCCTAGTGATTGACCTGGACCCTCAAGGAAACGCCTCTACCGGTGTTGGAATACCAGCCAACCGGCGCAAAGTGGGCGTTTATGACGTTTTGATAGGCGAATGTAGCTTAGCCGAAGCAGTGGTTAAGACTGAGATGCCCATGTTTGATATTGTGCCGTCTACTATGGATTTGTCTGGCGCAGAGATTGAGTTGGTAGACATGCCTGGGCGGGAGCGACGGTTAGCTGATGCTTTGCTTGAGGCAAAAAAACAAACAAAAGCATTTGATTACGGATTTGTTTTGATCGACTGCCCGCCTTCTTTGGGGCTTTTGACTTTGAATGCACTGGTCGCTGCAGACGGTGCATTCGCGCCGTTACAGGCGGAGTTTCTGGCTCTAGAGGGCTTGAGCCATTTGAAGCGAACCATTGATTTAGTGGCAGAACGTTTGAACCCTCGCCTGAATCTGGAAGGTATCGTCATAACGATGATGGACCGTCGGATTAGATTGGCTGAAGCGGTTGCAGCTGATGTTCGGGCCCACTTTGGCGACATCGTTTATAAGGCAGAGATCCCAAGAAACGTTCGTGTCTCTGAAGCTCCATCTCACGGGAAGCCTGTATTGCTTTATGACCTAAACTGCGCTGGCAGCAGAGCGTACCTAAATCTGGCGCGTGAATTTTTGCAGCGTGAAGGGTTGTTGCCCGGTGGTTCAGCCAAGAAAGTAGCAGCATGAGTATTGTTGAGAGCAAATCGGCTCGGCCTAAGTTGGGGCGCGGCCTGGCGGCGTTGTTGGGTGAAGATAGCGCAGAACAGAGTACAGAAGCGGTTGGGACGGGAAGGTTAGCGCGCTTTCTTCCAATTTCGTCGCTTCAGCCCGGTGTTGGACAGCCGCGACGTCAGTTTGACGAAGACGCTTTAGATTCTCTTGCTCAATCCATTCGTGAGCGCGGGATGTTGCAGCCGATAATTGCTCGTAGGTTAAAAGAAGATGCATCGAGTTACGAAATTGTTGCTGGTGAGCGACGTTGGCGAGCCGCCCAAAGGGCAGGATTAGGCGAGGTTCCCGTAATCCTGAGGGATATGACAGATCGAGACGCTCTAGAAATCGCTTTGATTGAAAATATCCAAAGGGAAGACCTGAACCCAATTGAAGAGGCTGCTGGCTATCAAAACCTTGTAAATTCGTTTGGCTATACCCAAGAAGATTTGGCGAAAGCCGTTGGTAAGAGCCGCCCTCATGTAGCTAACATGATGAGGCTTCTTAACCTTCCACCAGCACTTCGCACTCATGTGTCGGAAGGCCGATTAAGCGCCGGTCATGCGAGAGCGTTACTCGTGGCTCAAGATCCAGAAAAACTTGCTCAAATAGTGGTTCAGCGTGGATTAAATGTGCGCCAGACTGAACGTTTGGTGCAAGAAGGGGGGATTAAAGCGCCTCCAAAGCCATCTACTAGAGACCCAAATATTATGTCTGCGGAGAAAGACCTGAGTGATGCCCTTGGTCTCAAAGCCGCCCTGCAACCAGTTGGCAAGAGGGGCGGGCGCCTTGTTTTGCATTATAAAGATTACGATCAATTAGAGTTTTTAATTTCTCGTTTAACTAAACGCAATCATTAAAACAACTTACGATCTTACAAAATTAAAATAATAACATTTGTATCTGGAAGTAAAAGAATTATACAGAATAAATCTTAATTTTAACACTTTGCTGTTTATAAAAAATACTATTAATAATTTATTGTTTTATCCTATCTTTACGGTCTCTCCACTGTTTGCAGATTGAACAATTGCTGCAAGAACAGTTGTGGCATGTTCAATCTCTCCGGGGCTAACGGGGAAGCAATCTCCACCGACGACATCGCGACCAAAGCCTTCGAGCGCCGCTTGAATTGTGGCCATCGCTGGATAATCGAACCCAGGGTAAGTGCGTTGTGAGGTGCCATCTGCGATAGATGAGATCTCTATTTTATCCTGGTCCCTAATTTCAACCCACCCCCCAAGACAATACGCGGAAATACGCCAGAGAGTATTTGTTGCAGAGAGCGTCGTTAGATGGCCTGTACAGCCATTCTCAAAATTCATTCGCACCAGGGTGGAGTCGTCTACATCAATTGGTGAGGCGACCCGTCGGCTTTGAACATTAACGTCGCTCACGCGCCCAAACAGGTTGATGAACATGTCGAGTGCATGGATCCCCATTGAGGTCATTCCGCCGGCTGGACTCTCCTCGCGGCTATCCCGCCACAATCCCCCTGCAGGAGCCAGGTTAGAATTAAAATGCCCATCAATGTGTATCGGAGACCCTAATTGACCGCTTTCCAGAATTTCTTTCATTGCCAATGAGTTTGGCGCAAAACGTCGGTTGTGTCCGATCGCTACTTTTAAGCCTTTTGCCTCGAAGGCTTTTAGTGCCGTCTTTCCCTCTTCCGAATTCAGGGTCCATGGCTTTTCGCAAAAAACATGTTTTCCCGCGGCCGCTACAGCCATGAGTTGCTCGAAATGCTGAGAGTGTGGCGTGGCGATTACGACTGCATCCACTGAACCATCAGCCAACGCATCTTCTAGAGAATCTGACAATGCGATTTTGCGCTCAGCGCAAAACTCCTTAACTTTAGAAGGGGTCCTGGTGATAGCTCTTGTGAAACGTATTGAATCACTCTGATCTACCGATGAGACCAAAAGTTGGCCCCATCTGCCCAAACCGACAATTGCTGCATTGATGACTTTAGACATTTCCTCACCCTTTTATCGCGCCCACAATATCGATAATTCATCATCTTGAGAACATTATGAATACGACGGATTTCTCGAGCGAATTACCGATTATTGCTCATTCATCAAGGTATAAGCGGGCAATCACATCTGGATTTGTGAACATTTTGGGCGCACCGCTCGCAATGATTTGGCCTGAGCGGATAATTATAACCCTGTCTGCAATCTCTAGGGCGTGATGCGTGTTTTGTTCAGAAAGCAAAATAGCTATCCCCCTGGCCTTAAGTTTCTCTATAGCTTGGAATGTTCGTCCAACCGCCATGGGCGCAAGGCCAAGTGATGGTTCGTCCAGCATCACCAACTTTGGCTGACGCATTAACGCTCTTCCTATGGCCAGCATTTGCTGCTCGCCGCCAGACAACCGCCATGCTTCTGACCGGCGACGCGCTAAGAGCTCAGGAAATAGAGACCACATTTCTTGCACACGTGCATTAGCCTCCGCTCGGGGGCCATCGAATACCGATAAAAGGTTTTCCTCTGCACTCAGACCAGGGAAAACACGACGACCTTCGGGAACATAACCTACCCCTAATTTGGCCATCTTCGATGGCCTATCGATCAGGACAGGTTTTCGTTCCCAACACACCTGGCCCCCGCTGAAAGGGATAAGGCCCATAATACCCCTTAGTAGACTCGATTTACCGGCTCCGTTGGGGCCCAACAAAGCAACGATCTCGCCCCTTCCCACCTCTAACGTTAATGGGCCTAACCAGGGAGACGCCGATGGGCCCATGACAGCTTCGTCCACGCTGAGCAAATTCGAAGTCATCGGTCAGCCCCTAGGTCAATTGCCACACCTAGGTAGGCTGCCACAACGGCTGGATCCCGGACGATTTCCTTCGGTTCGCCGTCCGCAATCACGCGCCCTTCGGCGAGGCACACGAGCCGGTTTGCAATGCTAGCAACAAATGGCACGTTGTGCTCCACCACAACTACAGCTGATTTTGCTGCTATATTGCGAATTTCCTCTGCTAAACGAGTGCGTTCATTGGGAGCAAGACCAGCTGCTGGTTCGTCCAGAAGAACTAATCCATTTGCATATTCACGCGCTCGGGTAAGCTCTAAGAATCGGCGTTCGCTTTGCGAAAGAGATTTCACGAGCGTTTGGTCCTGGCTCGGGTAGCCCGTGATGGCAAGATTTGCTCCAACAGTCTCTTCTTCAATTAATGCAGGCGTTTGAAAGGTCCGGCCAATTCGAACGCCTGGGGCTAGTTCAATCTTTCCTGCATCAGGGTGCTCCAGGCCTGATAAAAGGTTGAGCAGTGTTGATTTACCTGCGCCATTGGGCCCTATAAGCCCAACAATTTCCCCTTTGTGCAAGTTAAGCGAGACACCATCGACTGCACTTAGCCCGCCAAAACTGCGTTTAAGATTGACTGACCGAAGAAGGGTTCGGTAAGGCACAGGGACCTTAGTCAACTGTTTCTTGTGGAATCTTACAGCACTTAATTTTGGGAAAAGTGCTGCTATCCCGTTGGGTAGAAACAGAATTGTAGCAAGCAGTAGTAGACCGTAAACGATCAGATAGGAGTCTTCTAAAAAGCGAAGGTATTCGGGTCCGAATGTAACTAAAATGGAAGCTATTACAGCGGCTACAGGGCTGCGACGACCACCGATAAGAACTACTGCCAAAATGGCAGCCATTGTTTTGAATTGGAGGACATCTGGCGAAACCACACCCACGGCTAGGGCGTGAATAGCCCCCCCTAATCCACCGCATATACCACCAGCTATCATTGCGAGGAGTCGGGTTTTGGCGCCGTTCACCCCAAAGGCCTTCGCTGCCAATGGCTGTGTACGTAGAAGAGCGAGGCGTTCCTGTCCGATGAAATGTTTAAATGAATAATAAATAAGAATAGCTATGATAGTGGCGCTCAAAGCTGATAGTGCTCTTGCTTCGTCTGCGATAAGCCAATGTGGTGGACTTTTTCCAAGGATTCCATTGGCGCCACCTGTGACGCTTTCCCAGTTTGTTGCGAGTAGGAGCACGGCCTCTGCCACAGCCAGGGTGGCAAGAGCAAAATAATGTGTTTCCAGTCGGGCTGCCGCCAGCGCTATACAGCCAAGAGCTAAACCGCTGAGTGCGCCAGCGGCAGGAAGAGCTGCGGCATAGGGCAAATCTAAGTTTAGTGGCAGAAGGACGGCGGCATAGGCCCCAAGCCCCATAGCGGTACCCGCAGCAAGCGATAGAGCGCCGCTCAGACCAAATACAATTTGCCAGCCTATTGCTGCTGATGCGAGTGCGCCGGCGAGGGTCAGCAGATGCAGATCATAGGCGCTCATACCCGCCGTCCCTGAATGTCTCCGGCTAGACCCTCTGGTCGAAAGGCTAGCAGTGCCAAGAACGCCAAATATAGTGCACCCTCTGCCGCTGCTTGACTAACCAATGCCGCTCCGATGGTCTCGAAAAGAGCAATTCCCACTGCGACTAAAGCTGTTGGCAGTATGCGCCCCCACCCAGCAGCCGTTGCCGCGATATAGGCCTTCAGGATGTAGATAGCCCCAACGGTGGGCGTAACATAATGTTGATTTGACAGGATTGCGCCCGCGAGACCAGCAAGTGCCCCTGCGAGAAGAAACGCAAATATAGCAAGCCCGATGACTGGAAGCCCATGAGCAGCAGCTATCTCTGGGTCTTCTGCGGCCGCGCGAAGCCTCAATCCAGTTCTGGTTCGGAGCAGTAGTGTTGCGACGCCAATGAAAGCAGCTATAGCGACGACCAGAGAGAGAGCGCCGTGGGCAGACAGATAAACGCCTGCTATGTGCCACCCACCATCCACGATGGCGGGAAGCGCTCTTGGCGCTCCTCCAAAACCAACGGTAAGGCTATTTTGTGCTACTATCCCTAAAGCTATAGCCGCAATGAATGTAGCCTCGACTGGGCGGCGATGTAGGGGTGCCCAAGCAATAATTGCTACTATGAGACCAAGAACACCGCCTAAAAACGCGGCAGCTGTAATCGCCATTACACCAGTGGCCCCAAACGCTGCTGCGACAACGCCCCCGTAGGCCGCCATGGTGGCGACATCTCCATGGGCAAAATTGACGGCGCCAGCGGCTCTGAGGGTTAGAGCAAAACCAAGGGCAAGAACGCCGTACCCGGAGCCAAGCACCAGGCCGTTAAGCAGGAGCTGAAAAGAAAGAACGTCCAATCCGTCGCCTTAATGTTCGGTCGTTGAACCTCTTCGCCGAATCCTAAAATTTCAATTCACCCAGGCGCCATCTTTAAAGCGACGGGCAACGCGTGCGTTGTGTGAGACACCATCGTAACAAACAATGACCGCAGAGTGGGCCATATCCCCTTTGCCGTTGCTAACATAGCTCATTGCTATCCCCTGATAGGGATTTTTGCTGAGCCAGGCTCGCATAGTGGCCGCGGAGTTGGAACCAGCAGCATAAGCTTTTGCGAACATTCCAACCGCATCGTATTCGGCAAGCGCGAAGGCATCCGGTTCGGTATTGAAGCGCGCGCGATAAGAATCTGCAAAAGCTTTACCTGGCCCATCTACTTCTGCTGCAGGTGCGGAGCCTGACTCGGCGCAAACACCCTTCAGCATTACCGGTTCGAGCAACGCTGCTGTTGTAGGTTGATGCATGGCCGACCCAGCCACAATAGGGAGATTGAGACCAAGCTCGTGTGCTTGCCGGATTACAAGTGCGGTTGGGCCTGCATGCAGGTGCAAGAGAAGCCCATCTGCTCCAGCAGAAGCAGCTTTGGCTATGGCGGCTGACAAATCTTTTGAAGCTGGCGATAACCCTTCCTCATAAACAGGAGTTACGCCAAGTCGGTTGAGGTTTTCTACAAGAACGGAGCGCCCGCTTTGACCATATGCTGTAGTCTGAAACAGAATTGCTGGACGTTTCATGCCCACCTGCTCAGTTGCAAAAAGGGCGTGAGCAGCTTTAACCACGCTATCTCCTGGGAAAAACCGAAATACATTAACGCTGCCAAGTTCGGTGAGTTTTGCTGTCCCTGAAATCGTCAGGATTGGCAAACCTTCCTGATCTGCAATTGGCAGTAAAGCCAGCATCTGTGAGCCTAATATAGGTCCCAGAACGCCAGGGGGCTTGCCATTTTTCAGCGTTCTTTTTAATGCGCTTACGGCTACGTCGGGTGCTGTCGTTGTGTCTTGAACGTCTGCCTGAAATTTAATGTTATGCCGCTTGCTCGCGTGTTCTGCTGCTAAAATGGCGCCGTTGCGCTGGGCTCCACCTTCTAGCGCGAGAAACCCGGTTATGGGCGCGAGAACAGGCACAACCACCTGATCGGCAAGTACTGGTGCCGCAGGTGCGGATAAGCTTAAGAACAATACACAAATGGTAAGGTAGGCGCGTCGCATGGCCGTTCTCCCTTCGCTGGCATGATCCAGAGCAGGTTCGACGGGTTCTTCTCAGCCGCAAGTATCGGTCCTGCGACGCCCCAGTCGGCTCACGATCATCGTGTATCTTTCCAGCCGTTTGGTCAATGAAAGAAAATCCTTGAACGGAGAACGAATACTACCATATCAAGTTCGTTGGCGGGTCTTGCCCTCATGGGGAGCCCTTGCAACGTCACCTGGCCCAGTTGGGCAGATGTCTAAACACAACATCGCTTCGAAGGAGGATGTCCTATGCGTACTATTGATTTTGCACCACTTTACCGCAGCGCCGTCGGCTTTGATCGTTTGCTGAACATGTTTGAAAGCATGGATCGCGCGGAGGAAGGTGGGTATCCACCATACAATATCGAAAAAATTTGCGATGACGGCTACCGGATTACTCTTGCCGTAGCCGGTTTCAGTGAAAACGACTTATCGATTGAAGTCAAAGAAGATCAGCTCAATGTTTCTGGGGGAATTTCTCAGGAGCAGGATGAGAAGAGAGTATTCCTGCATCGCGGGATTGCTTCACGCTCTTTTCGCCGAGCATGGCGCCTAGCCGATCATGTAGAAGTTATCGGAGCTCGCCTTGAGAATGGCCTTCTTCACGTTGACCTGGAGAGGCGTGTTCCGGAAGCGAAGAAAGCGCGTCAGATCAATATTTCCACTGCCAGTGACGCAAAAGCTATCGAAGCTGAAACAGTGAACTAACCATCAGAAAATCTATGGTACTGGGGACCGTGCCACGGCGGCACGGTCTTCCAGCAACGGTTTTCAGATGGCCTCTTTTAGAACCACGACACCATCGAGAACTTCGAAGGCACATTTCTCAAGTGAGTCGCCTAAACACGGCCCATCCACGCAAAGACCCGTTTCAGGCTCAAAACTCGCACCATGACTGGTACAAAAAAGATGCTGCTTTCTGCGGTCAAAAAAGCGGTCAGGAACCCAGTCTAAGGGGGTTCCGGCGTGAGGACAGCGGTTGCGATAAACAAGAGTTTCGCCCCCCCAGCGTAGAACAATGAACTTCCTTACCTTAGCACCATCGCGGATTGTGACGCCTTTGGCATCATTCTCCTCGACTTCGGCAAGTTCTATCAGAGGGGTTGGTGTCATGCAGTCGCGCCCGCCATTTGGCATATCCAAGCCCAGTGATCAGCAGATACCGGCACGACTGACAGTCGCGATTGGCGAATTAGCGCGAAATTTTCAAACCGACCATCCTGCTTTATTTGCTGCAATGTTACCGGGGTTTCCACAGCCTTAACCGCTTGGACCCCAACCATGCCAAATTTGCCACTTTCATCTGTGGGGTCGGGATGAAACTCCTTGGCAACCCTAACAATGCCAACAATTTGCCGCTCATTCACAGAATGATAGAAGAAGCCAAGGTCCCCCTTTTTCATAACGCGCATATTATTACAGGCTTGATGATTGCGGACTCCGTCCCAACCCTCAATGTCTGTATTAACTTGGTCCTCCCAGGACCACGTGCCAGGTTCGCTTTTAAACAGCCAGAAGGCCATAAACTTGCTTCCTTTATCGGTTGAGCCAGCAATAACAAAGAGGGGCCATAAATGAACCGAATAGTGGGGGTGTAACCAAGCGGCCTGCTTCTTTACTTTAATGCGCGGTCGCCAATATCTGAACGCCAAAAGCCATCTTCCCAATCTATAGCTTCGACGCCAGCATAAGCCCGCTCGCGAGCTTCAAGGAAATCTGAGCCCTCTCCAGTTACGGCAAGCACTCTGCCACCAGCGGAAAGAAGGTCATTGTCCGTTTGAACTGTTCCAGCATGAAACACCGTAACGCCCCTTATGGCGTTTGCCGATTCAACATTACGTATAACGGTTCCCTTTTGGTACGCGCCAGGATAGCCCTTGGCGGCCATTACCACGGTTAAACAGCTCTCTGTTTTCCAGCGTAGATCAAAATGCTTTAAGCCACCTTCTGCTGCCACAACTAAAGCCGGCAGAAAATCAGAACGAAGGCGCGGCAGTATTGCCTGCGTTTCTGGGTCTCCAAAGCGAGCATTAAATTCTATAACTTTTGGGCCGTCCACGGTCATCATCAGTCCGGCGAAGAGTGTGCCTTTAAAGGGCCTGCCCTCTTCTTTCATGGCTTCCACTATGGGGCGGACAATTGTCGACATCACCGTTTCGGTCATCTCTTCGGTCATCACAGGGGCGGGTGAATAAGCGCCCATTCCGCCAGTATTAGGCCCTTTATCGCCATCAAAGGCCCGCTTGTGATCCTGGGCCGAGGAAAACGGTAGAGCATGGTCACCATCTACAAGCGCGAAAAAGCTTACTTCCTCTCCTTCTAGGCATTCTTCAATTACGACCTCAGCTCCAGCGTCGCCGAAGGATCCATCAAAGCAAGCATCTAAGGCCTTAAGGGCTTCTTCAACAGTTTGTGCAACTACCACACCCTTACCTGCGGCAAGTCCATCAGCCTTTACCACAATAGGTGCGCCTTCCTCGCGAATGTATGCAGCGGCTTTTTCTCTATCGTTAAACCTCTTGTAAGCTGCTGTTGGTACACCAATACGGGCGCAAAGGTCCTTCATGTACCCTTTTGAGCTTTCAATCTCTGTCGCTTTGGCCGACGGCCCAAAGGCCAATAGACCCTCTTTTTCTAAAGCGTCTGCAAGACCAGCAGCCAATGATGCTTCGGGTCCAATGACGACTAGGTCGATTCGTTCTTTTTGTGCAAAGGCCACAAGGCCTTCCACGTCTGTCGCCTGGATTGGCACGCAGATTGCGTCTTCAGCAATACCCGCATTACCAGGGGCGCAATAAATTTCTGTGGCAAGCGGTGAAGCAGCAATGGACCATACCAAAGCATGTTCTCGTCCGCCCGATCCAACAACTAGTACGCGCAACCTTCTGCTCCTTGGACTTATCTCAAACCCTTCTTATCATTGGATGCATGGAAACGGAACGCGACCCTCTGGAAGAATTGAAGAACCCTGGCCCAGCCGCCAGCAATAATCCCGCTATCTCAGTTGGCGACCTCTCCCGCTCGATCAAACGTACGTTGGAGGGCGACTTCGCAAATGTGCGTGTTCGGGGAGAGGTATCTGGCGCTAAGCGGGCAGCATCAGGCCACTGGTATTTTCGTCTCAAGGATGAAAAAGCAGTAATCGATGCAGTGATGTGGCGTGGCCAGATAAGCAAATCGACAACGCAGCCAGAAGACGGTCTTGAGGTTATAGCTACAGGTCGGGTTACCACATATGAGGGCCGGTCGGTTTATCAAATAGTAGTAGAGGCATTGGAGCCGGCTGGAGAGGGGGCTCTGCTGAAGCTTCTGGAGGATCGCCGTAAGAAGCTTGCGGCTGAAGGTCTTTTTGACCCCGATCGCAAACGTAGATTGCCCTTCCTTCCAGGGGTGGTAGGTGTAATCACTTCACCAACGGGTGCGGTGATAAGAGATATACTCCATCGATTACGTGACCGTTTTCCAAGGCAGGTTATTGTCTGGCCGGTGCGCGTGCAGGGCGACGGGGCGGCTTCGGAAATCGTCGCGGCAATTCAGGGCTTTAATTCGCTGCCGTCGAATAGTTTAGTTCCAAAGCCCGATTTGCTCGTCGTTGCTCGGGGGGGTGGCAGCCTGGAGGACCTTTGGGCTTTTAATGAAGAGTTGGTCGTGAGAGCGACGGCAGCTTCATCCATTCCCTTGATCTCCGCTGTTGGACACGAAACCGACACCACTTTGATCGATTATGCTAGCGATGTCCGCGCGCCAACGCCCACAGCCGCTGCGGAATTGGCGGTGCCTGTTCGAGCAGACCTCGTTGCGAGCTCTCGTCGACTAGCCATCCGATTGGTTGATGGTATCGATCGGGGTATTGGTCTTCGGGGTGAAAAACTTGTTGGGACTGCTCGTGGGCTTTCGGATCCAGCGCGGCTTTTGGAATCAGCGTCCCAGCGTCTAGACGACTGGACGGAACGACTTAGGTTTGCACT
>JAURGE010000069.1 GCA_030833925.1 Alphaproteobacteria bacterium | reverse complement strand
CTGTAGGTGCTTCCGTTGAAATCGACCTTATAGCAAAACAATAATTTAGAAATTGGCTATGAGAACTCGATATCAGTGCTGGAGTTGTTTGTAAGGTAGTGAATGAGGCAGCAGCGTGAATTGATGGTGCCTCGAGGCACCACATTTCTAAATAGAAATGAGAAATGACGACTTACAGCCGCCTTTTATCACCCATTGAGTTCAGTGATTTATTCGTCAGTAAATGACCCGTTAGATCAACAGCAATCCCAGCACCTATCTGCTTTCTGGCTTCAATCAAACCAGCAGATAAATGGAAGATAGCATTCTCTAGCTTTACCAGCCTTTGTTCTATCGGGGTTTCTTTGCTCGAAGGGGCATTTCGGAGAGCTGTTATAGCGTCTCGAAAATGCTTCTCTGCTTTGTCACCGTGAGTTTTAGATTTACCTGAGAAGGCAATGAGCGCCCCAGAGCGAACAATGCCTTCTTCAAGTTCTTCAAGCGTTTCCTGGAAGTCTTCTGGTTCTTCAACAAACTCTTGGAAACTCATCATTAGAGCAATCCTCTCGGTGTGTGATGTTCAAGAACAATCACCGTAATGCTGTTATGACGAAGCATCTTCTCTAACTCTGAAACAACTTTCTGCTTATCTGGCATCTTGATGTCAGCAGCATAAGAGATGTTTGAGATGGATTGTTCGGAGATGAACTTGTTGAGTTTGTAGCGTGAAGTAGGACGAATGAATGACATCAGGTGACTTTCTCTAAACTGATTGATTCAAGAGTTATTTAGAGAAGCCATTATCAATCACTCGCACTTCGTGCTTCGTGATACTCGCTACGCTCGTTGTCTCTGAAGAATGAATAAGAAAAAAGATTAGAAGCATTGAACGAAGTGAAACTTGGAGTGCGAAGCACGACAAGAGATAGAAGCAATCTAATCAATCAGGAGATGTTTGAAGACACACTAATCCTTCCGACAGGATTAGTGTGTTTTTTGCGTCATCAGTGTGATGCCGTCATCCACATCCATCTCGTAGAACCTAACTGAATAGGAAGGGTGGGTAATCCGATATCCCTTTATCTACGACTAAAACTACGGAAGCAGTCCAGTGCCAGATGGATGACGAACAGGTCTGCTCAGAGGTTGCTTTTTCTCATTGCCTCTATCCTGGGTTTAGATGCTGAAGCATCTGCTCCCTTGTTTTTGGGTAAAGCACATAAGTGCTTCTCATAATGAAGTTGATGCTGGTTCGCCGCTTCCACGGAAATCCCACTACAGGAAATATTTTCGGAGGCATCACAAGTTTGGTTTTGGTCACCACCCTTTGATGAATACACATCAATATATTTCTATTTAGCTGCATATATATAAGTGAAAGTAAGTTTTATCATTTATTTTTACTATGTGACAAAAATACAACAACAATAAAAACAAGGAGTCACAAGCAATGTCATCAGACAAAGTTATATATATTAGGAAACAAATAAATAGAAATATTCATAATATACGAGTTCTCAACGATGTTGGAATGGAATGGGCTCGTGGAAATACTCTGATATCTATATCCCACATCATTGATTTTTTTATTTATGACACAAGTACTTTGCTTGAAACACTCAAAGAGGAGACTGGCTAATGAGAGGCAATGTTGCCCCGCTATATGTTCATTTATCACAAAATGGCGGAACGCTTCTTGAACAGATGCGTGACGCTACAAATCAATCAAAGGCTGCGTTGGTAGAGGAGGGTCTGCGTATGTTGTCTCGTTCAGACCTTACCCGCCTTCGTAAACAACCTAGTAAAAAAGAAAAGACATCCAAGCGACCTAGCGCTTGGATGTCTGTCCGTGAGCGGGATGAGCCTTTGAGCTTCTTTACTAGCAGATAAGCACAGAGACGATTGGAAGATGCTCCCTGCTATCGGTGGCAAAGGATTGCGAAACGGCAGGGAGAAGTGCGATGTATGAGGCTGAAAATCGGTGAAAACGGTGAGTTGGCGAGCACGTAGCGAGAATCGTGTTAGAATAAGTTATTGATTTTACAGTAATAAGTTATTTGGCGAGCACAAGGCGAGAAAAAAGGAATTAAATAAAAACAATGACTTACAATAAAAAGTGGCAGTTTTGGATTGATAGAGGTGGTACGTTTACCGACATAGTCGCTCAAAAGCCGGATGGTAATATAATTACTCACAAACTTTTGTCGGTTAATCCTGAGCGGTATTCCGATGCAGCAACCCAGGGGATCAGAGACCTCCTAGGTTTGTTGGAAGGTGCGCCTATCCCTGGTGATCTTATCGATGTTGTAAAGATGGGTACCACGGTTGGGACTAATGCTCTGCTTGAGCGCAAAGGTGAGCCAACTGTTTTGGCTGTTACCAAGGGGTTTCGGGATCTTCTCCGCATAGCCTATCAGAACCGCCCAAATTTATTTGATTTGCAAATAAAACGACCTGAGTTGCTTTATGGTGACATTATTGAACTGAATGAGCGTGTCCTTGCGGATGGCACCATAGAGCAACCACTAGACGAAGAAGCCGCTCACGCTGATTTCAAAGCGATGCGTAATAAAGGTTACTCAGCGATCGCCATTTTATGTCTCCATGGGTATCGTTATCACGACCATGAAAAAAGATTAGCAGAGTTGGCATTTGCGGCCGGCTTTTCTCAAGTATCGGTCAGTCATCAGGTCAGCCCGTTAATCAAAGCGGTGGGACGCGGTGACACAACCGTGGTTGATGCATACCTCTCTCCTGTGCTCCGGCGGTACGTCGACCTTGTAACAGCCCAGCTCGATGGCGCGCGATTAATGTTCATGCAGTCTAATGGTGGATTAGCCGACGCAAAGCGTTTTCAGGGCAAGGACTCAGTCCTTTCAGGACCGGCGGGGGGGACAGTCGGGGCAGCAAAAACCGCAGCCATGGCTGGCTTTGATAGGATCATCGGCTTTGACATGGGCGGTACTTCGACTGACGTCTCTCACTATGCAGGTGAATATGAGAGAGCATTTGAGACTTTAGTGGCTGGCGTTAGGATGCGCGCACCGATGATGCGTATCCATACTGTCGCGGCAGGTGGCGGCTCAATTTTAAGTTTTGAACATGGTCGCTTTAGAGTTGGCCCAGAAAGTGCAGGGGCGGATCCTGGTCCCGCTAGCTACCGGCGTGGTGGACCCCTTACCGTTACTGATTGCAATGTGGTTTTGGGCAGATTGCAACCCACTCTTTTCCCTAATGTTTTTGGCCAAAAGGGTGACCTGCCTCTAGACGCGCATGCTGCCTATTCCCGTTTTCAAGAGCTAGCAGAGGCAGTAAAAGCCGAAACTGGAGAGGATCGATCTATTGAAGATGTAGCCGCGGGCTATCTGCAGATAGCAGTAGAGAACATGGCGAATGCGATTAAGGAGATCTCGATCCGGCGGGGCTATGATGTAACTGAATACACCCTGTGTTGTTTTGGCGGAGCAGGTGGGCAACATGCCTGTATGATTGCTGATACGTTGGGTATGGAAACCATCCTAATCCATCCATATGCGGGAGTTTTGTCAGCTTATGGGATGGGACTTGCCGATATCCGTTCGGTTAAAGAGCGTTCGGTTGAATTGCCATTGGACGTCCAAGACCTCTCTCGAATTCAATTAGTGCTTGCCGAACTTTCCGATGAAGCACAAGCCGAAATCACGCCCCAACTCACGAGTAGTGATCAGTTGCATATCGAACAGCGGTTACACGTTCGATATGAAGGAACAGACTCTTCTTTAGAAGTTACCCTGCCAGAAGTTGGAGATATCGTTTCAGAAGTGCGTCGGTCCTTTGAGGACGAACATCGTCAGCGCTATGGCTTTGTGATGGAGGGTAAGAGGCTTGTAGTGGCGGCCGCTGTTGCGGAAGCCATAGGGAAAACAAACGTCATAGAAGAGGAGAAACAGCAACTAGCTGGTGACATTAATATTACCCCGACCACAAAACACGCGGTGTATATAGACAGAAACTGGATGGACACGCCCTTCTATAGTCGTGAGGTAATGCTGCCTGGTAGCATCGTTGAGGGCCCCGCCGTTATTGTGGAGAGAACAGGCGCAAATGTAGTTGAGCCTGGCTGGCGAGCGGAGATAACCTCGCTCAACCACTTAGTTATGAAACGCTACGTGCCTGTTGAGCGAAGCAATGCTGTGGGTACTGAAGCAGACCCCATCCTTCTAGAGGTGTTTAATAATTTATTTATGTCTGTCGCTGAGCAAATGGGCGCAGCGCTAGAGAACACCGCATATTCTGTAAATATCAAGGAACGATTAGATTTTTCCTGTGCCATTTTTGACTCAGAAGGAAGCCTTGTTGCAAATGCACCTCACGTTCCTGTGCATCTGGGATCAATGGGTGCAAGCGTTCGAACAATCATAAGAGAACGCAAGGGGACGATGAATTCAGGTGACTTCTATGCTCTTAACGACCCTTACAACGGTGGGACGCATCTTCCTGACATAACCGTTGTCGCTCCAGTATTTGAAGGTGATGAGATCATATTCTTCGTGGCTGCACGGGGACATCATGCCGATGTAGGAGGGCTTACCCCAGGATCTATGCCACCGGACTCGACTGAAATTGAGCACGAAGGCGTATTGATTGATAATTTCCTGTTGGTGGATCGGGGAACCTTCCGCCAGCAGGCTTTGGAAGATCTATTACTTTCCGCAAAATTCCCTGCGCGGAATATTTATCAGAATGAAGCTGACTTGAAGGCCCAAATCGCCGCCTGTGAAAAAGGCGTGCGTGAGGTCAGGCGGATGATAGAACACTTTGGTTTGGTTGTTGTTCAAGCTTACATGAAACATGTTCAGGACAATGCAGAGGAAAGTGTCAGGCGCGTAATAGGCGCATTAGAAAGTGGCTCTTTTGAATATGAACTAGATAATGGCGCAATAGTTGCTGTCGATATCTCAATAAATTCTCAAGAACGTTCTGCCATCTTGGATTTCAGTCGTTCGTCTGCCCAGTTATCTAGTAATTTTAATGCTCCCTCGGCTGTGTGCAGGGCGGCGGTCCTTTATGTATTCCGTATGCTTGTGGGCCAAGATATTCCGCTAAACGATGGCTGTCTGAAGCCCATCGAAATAATTGTTCCTGAGGGTTCAATGCTGAATCCTAAACACCCTGCCGCTGTTGTCGCGGGCAATGTGGAAACCAGTCAGGTGGTAACTGATACAGTACTTGGCGCGCTGGGTGTGATGGGAGCATGCCAAGGCACGATGAATAATTTTACATTTGGGGACAAAGATCACCAGTACTATGAGACTATATGTGGAGGTGCTGGAGCTGGTCCAACTTGGGAAGGCACGAGCGCTATCCACACTCACATGACGAATACCCGATTAACTGACCCCGAAATCTTGGAACTTCGATATCCAGTTGTTCTCGAGAGCTTCGGTGTCCGCCCTGATAGTGGTGGTGCGGGGAAAAACCGTGGCGGAGATGGAATAATTCGCCGAATACGTTTCCAAAGGGAAATGACTGCAGCCATCCTTTCAAATCGTCGAAAGATACCACCTTATGGAATGGCCGGCGGAAGTCCTGGCAAGCTTGGCAAAAATCGCGTTGAGCGTGTTGGGGGTGAGATAGAGCACCTTCAAGGAGCGGATAAGGCCGAGATGAGATCTGGAGATGTGTTTGTCATAGAAACACCCGGAGGTGGTGGGTACGGACCAGTTTGATAAATTTGATTGCGTTAAAAACAGTTTGGTTCTATCGAGCCCTCGTTTTTGATCCTCTATTTGGTGGATTGTCAGATTGTCCCGAGATGTCGCTTCTGAAGAAGTCCAGCATAAAACTGACATTAAATTACGTTCTGCAACCTTGGATGATGTGAATGCACTCATCTTGTTGGAGAATAAATGTTTTCAGACGGATCGTCTTTCACGTCGTAGTTTTCGATACTTCATCAGACGCACTGGAACGTTGTTGCTTTTGGCCGAAACCAACAATGCTATTTTGGGCTATGTATTAACGATCTTCCGGCATGGAACTTCTATCGCAAGAGTTTACTCAATTGCTGTTGATCCGTCGGTGCGCCAATCTGGAATAGGTCGCCTGTTATTAGAAGCCGCTGAAGATAATGCCAGAGAAAAAGATTGTATTGGCCTAAGGCTGGAAGTTCATCCGGACAACTCATCGGCTATAAATCTCTATAAAGCTCTTGGGTACCGACAATTTGGAAGATACCTAGATTACTATGACGACCATAGCGAGGCTCTTCGACTTCAAAAGAACCTAGTTGCATCGCAACCTTCCGAAAACGCACCACCTTACTACGCCCAAACATCAGAATTCAGCTGTGGACCGGCAGCGATGATGATGGCAATGAGGGCCCTTGACCCTGAAGCTCTTTTTGATCGCACTCTGGAATTTCGCCTCTGGAGGGAGTCGACGACGGTTTTCATGCAGGCTGGGCACGGGGGGTGCGAGCCAATTGGGATGGCGGTTGCCCTTGCTAGGCGTGGATTTCGCGTTGAGGTTTCTGTTAATCGTCTAGCCCCATATTTTGTTGAAAGCGTTCGTGACCGCAGTCGCCGGGACGCAATTCAATTAATCCAGCAGGATTATGCCAATGAAGCGGAGGCATTGGGCGTGGTAACGCGGTTAGAAGCTTTCACGTTTGAGGGCATTACGAATGCGCTAAAACTTGGTGCTAAGGTCCTTGTTCTAATTAGCCAATATCAAATGGTGAATAGCCGAACACCTCATTGGGTTATGGTATACGGTTTTAGTGGGAATAGACTTCTTATTCATGATCCGTGGATCGAGCCTGACGACCTGGAGACTTTTGTTTCTGCGGCAGCATTACCTGTTCCTTGGCCAGCTTTTGACCGCATGGCTCGATGGGGGCGCGCACGTCTGAGGGCAGCAATTTTTGTTACGAAAGAGTTGTCATGACAGACTGGCTTATACTTACTGAACGCTCGATTGATTTTGCGCAGTCAGAAACACCACACAAGGTATTGGCTGTGCGTGATTATCTGGCTCGACCAGATTTATTTGATGGACTAAGGCCGGTAATAATTAACCTGTCACGCAGTTATGCTTATCAAAGCGCAGGTTACTACGCTTCATTGCTTGCGGAAGCTCGTGGTCATCGTGTGATTCCAACCGTGGCAACAATGTTGGAACTGTCGCGAAAATCGCTCTACGCGGAGGCGATTCCGGATTTAGAATCATCCCTTAATAAGGATGCTGCAAAACTTATCGAGAGGCCTGCGAAAGACTTTAGAATGCTCATTGCGTTCGGGCTGTCTAGTCATATCGGCTTTGAGAAATTTGGACGAATACTTTTTGACTGGTTTCGCTGTCCTCTTATTGAAGTTTCAATAAAGGCCGGCGGTGTTCTATCTATTACTCGCCTCAAGGTAGCGTCTCCTAATAATCTAGAAGACGCAGACAGAACATTTTTTTCCGCCTCACTGGCGGCCTATTGTAAGCGTACTTGGGCAAAGCCTCGTTCTAAAACCCCGCTTCGTTGGTCTTTAGCGGTTTTGCATAATCCTCGAGAACAAATGCCCCCAACACGCCTTTCATCAATTGAGCGATTAGCTCGTGTTGGGATAAGAAAAGGTGTGGATGTTGAGCCTATTCAAGCGAGGGATCTCAGGCGCCTCGCAGAATTCGATGCTCTATTCATTCGGGAAACAACATCCGTTAGTGATCATACTTTCCGGTTTGCTAGACGCGCAGAACAAGAGGGTATGCCGGTCATCGACGATACAGTGTCAATGATCCGTTGCACCAATAAGGTATACCTAAAGGAGAAATTAGAAGCTGCTAACCTGCCAATGCCCAAAAGCGTTGTGTTTTCCGAAACAAGTGGCTTGGAACGCGCGGCGGACGAACTTGGATTTCCTCTTGTTGTAAAAATACCTGATGGCTCATTCAGTCGCGGTGTGCACAAAATCGGAGACGGTTTAGCTCTAGCAAAGCTAGCCCGCCATCTCTTTAAGGAAACAGATTTACTCCTCGCACAAGAATTTATGCCAACAGAGTATGACTGGCGTGTAGGTGTCCTCGGTGGTCAGCCTCTATTCGCTTGTCAGTACATGATGGCTCATAAACATTGGCAAATTGTTCGGCATACAAAAGATGGACGAGCACTAGAGGGTGGTTTCAAAACATTCGCAGTGGAGGATGCACCAAGTGAAGTTATAAATATTGCCGTCCGAGCTGCCTCAATGATGGGCGAGGGTCTTTACGGTGTGGACCTTAAGCAAAACGACCGTGGTGTTTTTGTAATTGAGGTGAATGACAATCCAAACATGGACACCGCCATTGAAGGGGCCGTGCTTAAGGACCAGTTGTGGGAACGCCTGCTTGATTGGTTTTTGGCTAAGTTAGAAGCAGGGCCAGGGGCTATGAAAGGTTTCGCCGATAGAGACTAATGAGTCGTTCCCAATGGCGTTCAGCGGCGGGCTTATCGTAACACCACCGATTTGGAAAAGCGAAACCGTGTACAACACCAGGTTGAATTTCTATTTCGCCCTTTGCTCCTGAAAGCTCAAAAAGTTTCTTAAGCTTTTCGACCATTTCCATTGGTGCTAGCTCATCAACTTCGGCACAGGATATGTATAGTTCACCCTTAACCTGACCAAAGGTACGGTGAGGACTTTCCTCTGCATCATCGTTGACTAGCCAGGTGCCATAAAAGCTTGCTGCTGCGGCAACTCGATCAGGGTAGCGTGCAGCAGCGGCTAAGGCATATGGTCCTGCCATACAATAGCCATGCACGCCAACTGGCCCGTTAGATATTTCGTCCACGGCGTCAACGTAAGCAAGCATCGATGCTAAATCTTCCATTACAGGAGGTATGGTCATTTTTGTGCGCACGGATCTCATCCGAGCGTGTTCAGCACTTCCATGCTCCAGAACTTCTTTGCCGTACTTAGTATCTTTGCCCGCTCGATAATATAAGTTGGGAAGTAGTACCGCATATCCGGTCGTAGCGAGCCGCCGTGCCATAT
>JAURGE010000068.1 GCA_030833925.1 Alphaproteobacteria bacterium | reverse complement strand
CCACCCTCTGCATTTTGATTTTGAGTACGCAAAGCATAGTGAATTTGGCAAACCACTGGTGAACAGTGCATTCACTTTAGCGGTTGTTGCAGGAATGAGTGTCTCGGATACCAGTCAAAAAGCCATCGCAAATTTGGGTTGGACGGACATAAAATTAACTGCACCTGTGTTTGTGGGCGACACCATCTATGCTGAGTCTGAGGTCCTTGATAAGCGGGAATCAAAATCGCGCCCGACACAGGGAGTGGTTAAGATTAAGACGACCGCTAAGAAACAGTGCGGCACTGTATTCATGAGTTATGAGCGTGTGATGCTCATGCCAAAGCGTGGCCATGCTGTTGACGATAAGGCAGACTATTAATTGGCAAGGGTTTAAATTCAGCGCCGAGATGAATGAATTGGCAGAATTTTCATTCTAACCATTAAAGAAACAGCCTTTTCTCCCATGCGGAGTTTTCATAAAAATTTGGCTCTATTTCTAACCCTTGTGTCTTGCGATGACCGGTTGGGAGGGGCTAGCCTACCGCCAACACTCGCCTTTAATTCGGAAAGAAAAATAGATGCAAGACAGCTCATATGATGTCGTCGTAGTTGGTGCAGGCAATGCAGCGCTTTGTGCAGCCATCTCAGCAAAAGAGCATGGTGCTAAAGTACTTGTCTTAGAAAAAGCACCAGAGGACGAAAAGGGGGGTAATTCCTACTTTACAGCGGGTGGTTTTCGTTTTGTCCATACAGGCTTGGAGGATGTTCGAGAAGACGTCCTTGTAGACATGTCGGACGAGGAGGCAGAGAAAATGATACTGCCTTCGCATGATAAACAATTCTTTTATGATACCCTGATGAAGGTCACGCGAGGGCAGTCGAACGAGGATTTGGCTTGGACACTTATTAATGGTTCGCGTCCAGCAATGGCTTGGTTGCGCGAAAATGGGGTTCGTTTCATTCCAATGTACGGACGGCAGTCGTACGAGGTTGAAGGTAAACAACATTTTTATGGTGGCGTTAATATTGAAGCTGTAGGTGGCGGCGCGGGTCTCGTTGAATTTTTATTGGAGCGCTGTCGGAAGGTTGGCATCGATATACGCTATGGCACGGGTGCGACAAAACTCTATCAAGATGAGAATTACCGGATAACAGGGCTGCAGGTGAGAGCGCCGGGAGGCTACGAAGATATTACCTGTAAAGCCGTTGTTCTGGCTTGTGGTGGTTTTGAGAGTAATCCCGAGATGCGCGTTCGCTATCTAGGCCAAGGTTGGGATCTCGCTCGAGTGCGAGGCACCCGTCATAATACTGGCGATGGGATACAAATGGCCCTTGATATTGGAGCTGTACCCTATGGCAACTGGTCGGGTTGTCATTCTGTAGGCTGGGATATCTCCGCGCCGCCTTTCGGAGATCGTTGGGTCCTCGATAATTTTCAAAAGCATTCATACCCGCTTGGAATAATGGTGAATATTCATGGCGAGCGATTTGTGGATGAAGGTGAAGATTATCGGAATCTTACTTATGTCCGCTTTGGAAAAGCGATCATGGGACAGCCTCATTACACTTGTGTTCAAATTTTTGATCAGAAAACCACTCACCGTCTTCGAGATGAATATCGAATCAAGGAGGTGACACACGTAAAATCGGACACGATTGAGGGGTTAGCAGAACAACTGGAAATATCTGTCGAAGGCTTGAAAAAGACCATTCAGGAATACAATGCAGCTTGTCCTGATCAGGCTTTCATAGACGCTAACTACAATCCAGCAATCCTGGATAATGTTGGCACAACTGGGATTTCACCGGCAAAATCTAATTGGGCATTGCCTATCGATAAGCCGCCTTACGAAGCCTGGGTGACAACTACTGGTGTTACGTTCACATTTGGTGGTCTCAAAATTGACGACAAGAATTGTGTACAAGATAAGGCAGACCGAGGAATTCCAGGGCTTTTTGCAGCCGGTGAATTAGTAGGGGGCCTCTTCTATGAGAATTATCCCGGTGGAACCGGTCTAATGTCAGGTTCAGTGTTTGGTCGGCGTGCCGGTGAGTTTGCTGCAGAGCATGCGCGTTCTGTGAATGCCTAACGGACATATTGAGATTATGCAGGAACCTAAGATGCTTGGTTTTGTCGGTGTGGGTGTTATGGGCGAGAAGATGTGCCGAAATATGGCACAGAAGTCTGGAAAACCTGTACTGGCTTTCGACCAGAATAAAGCGCCGTTGCAGCGATTGTCAGAATTTGGTGTTGAGAGCGCCACTGGCCTGTCTGATGTTATGTTGCGTTCTGATATGGTGTTTCTATCGCTTCCTGGCGAGCCACAAGTGCGAGAGGTAGTCCTTGGGCCGGGTGGTTTGTTAGAGAGTGCAAAAGCTGGGCAAACCATTGTCGATTGCTCTACTTGCCCAGTTCATCTTGCTCAAGAAATTGCTGAAAAAGCAAAATCTAAGGGAGTTAATTTCTTAGATGCACCCGTTTCTCGCGGCACAACAGCTGCTGAAAATGGAACTCTCAATTTTATGGTGGGAGGCGATGAGGCTAGTTTTAACGCCGCCAAACCCTTCATCGAAACAATGGGAGTTGATATTATCCTCTGCGGAGGGCCTGGCGCAGGACAAGCGGTCAAATTAATGAACAATATGATCGTCGTTCAGACCGTTCGCGCAATAGCGGAAGCACTAAAGGTCGCGCAAGAGTCAGGTGCTGTTGATGGAAAGGTCCTTTTTGAGACCTTGACCACAGGCTCAGCCGATAGTTTTGTCCTTCGTAATCATGGTTTGAAAAGTATGCTTCCCGGCACACATCCGCCCCAAACATTTCCAGTAAAGTACATTATGAAAGATCTTGGATACGCCATTGATTTAGCTAAATCATGTGGCGTTAAAATGACCGGAGCTGAGACAACTATGGATCTTCTGAAAAGAGCGGAGTCCATGGAATTTGGGGATCGATATTACACTATTCTCATCGAAGCCTTGGAGACTCTTAATTGACAAAAAAGTGGGAAGTTTATGCCTTCCGGTATGCGGCGATGCCGGAGCGCTACGAAGCAGAGCTTTTCATTGGCGGTCGAACTGACGCTAACTGGGGCATGGATTATTTTTTCTGGATGCTTCGGTCAGGAGAAGAGGTAATTGTTGTCGATACGGGCGCTAATTCTGCAAAAATGCCAGCTAAGGGTCGTACGCCTTTGATTTCAATCGAAGCAGCATTGGCCGGAGTTGGTGTTAACGCTGCTGATGTCGACAAGGTATTCCTGACCCATGCTCACTGGGATCACGTCGGCAACTTAGATAGCTTCCCAAAAGCACATTTTTGGATGCAACAAGCTGAGATGGCCTCAATTACTGGTTCGGATATGACTTTCGCTAAAATACGAGGCGCATATCAATCAGATGAGGTTCAGCGGTTGGTGGGCCTCGTTTATGAGGACCGTTTAACCTTTTTAGATGGCGATGGCAGTTTCGCGGATGGTGTTGATTATTTGTTTATGCCAGGTCATAGCGCCGGGCAGACAGCGCTCCAAATAGAAACGGCCTCAGGGCCTTTATTGTTGGCCTCGGATGCAGTGCACTATTATCGAGAAGTCGCGGAAGAGTTATGTTTTCTAGCGTTTAATGATGCAAAAGAAATGCTCGCAGGTCTCCGGAAGTGTAAGGCATTGGTAGGTGGAAACTGGGATCGGATGATCCCTGGCCATGATCCACAAATCACCTGGCGATATCCTGCTGAAACTCGACTTGATAATGGTGACCCGGTAGCACTCCGGGTTGATTTGCCTGCCATGAAGCCTTTGGAGCTTTAGTAAGATGTCCAAGATTTGGAAAATTTATGGGATCCGCTACGCAAAGCAAAATGGACGTCTTGCTAGCCACACTTTTCTCTGGGGTTCGCCGGATGAGGAGCTAGCTGGCCTAGACTATTACTCATGGGTTCTAGTCTCGGATGATCGGGCGATAGTGGTGGATACAGGGGGGGCTGAGCACAAGATAAAGGGTCTTGGTCGTCAATGGATTGCGTCTCCGTTAGACGGCCTCAAGCAACTTGGTGTTGATCCGAGTAATGTGGAACATGTGATTGTATCTCATGCGCACTGGGATCATGTAGGGGCGCTTGCTGCCTTTCCTAAAGCTCATTTTTACATGAATGATCTCGAGATGGAGAGTATAACTGGGGAGGATATGAGCTTTGAAGTGATGCGAGAAGCGTATCACGCAGAGGAAGCACAGCAGTTAGTCGGATTAACCTACGAAGATCGGCTTACTTTTTTGACTGGTGATGGTCAATTTGCTGACGGTGTAGACTATACCCTAATTGGAGGACACTCAGCGGGACAAATGGCCCTTACAGTTCAAACAGAGCGCGGCCCGGTTGTTCTGGCAACTGATGCAATTCACCTTTGGGAAGAGGTTGAAAAAGAGCGGGCCTTCCTGATTTTTCATGATCTTAGGCAGATGCTAAAAGGCTATCGTAAAATGAACCAGATGGTGAGAGGTGACCTCACCCGACTACTGCCTGGGCATGATCCCCTTATAAAAGAACGATACCCTGTAGTGAAAAGCATAGGCGACGAGCCGTTCATCCTGGATCTTGGAGCAGTTATTTAACCGGCAATTCCAACCATTTCAGTCGTGCAGCGATAGCGGACTGTATTTGTTTGGTCCGACATTTCGTGAAAACCATCAGTTTTAAGAATTTCCCAGAAGTGTTTCTGTGCAGAACGATCCGGAAAATAAAGTTCTGGGATTCCAAAACATGGAGCACCTTCTGGATCTAGGGCTAGGCTCACAGAATAGCGGTAGCCCCCAGCTAACTTCATTGTGTCCCTGACGTTTGGTCCATGAATATCCAGCCAGTGATCCCGAAAAGTTGTCAAATCAATGCCTGGCTTGGGTTGAACGAAAGAAATTTGTTTCAGAAAACCCGATCGCGTTGTCGGGAATGGATTGTTTAATTTGAGGGGTTCTACAGGCAATTCGCCGTCTACAAATACGAACTCTTCTGTTGCAAATATGCGGTAGGGCTCTACTTTTTCCTGGAATGTGTCGACAGGTTCTAGTCCGCGAAGTTCATTTGGAATTTGTGGGGGATCTGAATACCAAAGTGCAGCCATTCCATCCCACCTTTGGCGGCTGTCGTCATTGGCCTCAAAGATACTAGCTTCGTATCGCCAAGCGTTTGGTTCTCCCGATGCCTTTGCCTTCTCATTTCTCGCTATAACGTTTGGCATGTGATTGGCAAACCAATGAGCAACTAGTTCATCCTTTGAAGTTGTCGTCTTTCTCTGGATTAAAGCATAGGTTTTGATACCAGGGGTAGCAGTAGGACGGTCTGCGGTCATTGATTTAACTACCACTAGCGGTTTGCAGAGCATCTACTAGTTGAGCCAGCGCGTTGCCAGCAAAGCGAAGCATATTATCTGCTCTATTGTTATCTCCGGTTTCTAGGGTCATAGCCTTATTAATGGGGCCACAAACGGCGATGCATGAGTGACCAGCAAGGTCCCCGTATCGATTTCCTGTCGGACCAGCCGCACCTGTTTCTGCTAATCCCCAAGAGGAACCATGAATGTCACGTATGCGGTTGGCCAGCCGGGTGGCATAAGGCTCAGATGACGACCGGATGCCCGCCTCATCCATTTCTTTTTGGGTAATTCCAACAAGACCTTGCCGTGCCTGTAAGGTGTAAACAACGGCGCCGCCCAGGAAGTAGCGCGATGCGCCTGGGACAGCCAAAAGGGCAGAGGCAATCAATCCTCCAGCCGAGCTCTCGGCGACAGCGACGGTTTCGTCGCGGTTTCGAAGATGTTCTGCAGCGATATTAGCAAGACGAAGAAGCTCAGGGTCCATTTTATTTTATTTCCACATTCATGACGGCTTTTAGCATGGCGGTGTGATTGATAAACTGTCAAAGTATTTGTTGTTTGCTACCTGAGTAGGGAGATGGATTATGAAGGCTGAACTTGGCTATCTAGTAGCGTGTTGCATTCTGAGCCTAATAATGTGGCTTCCTTATATTCTCGCCCGAATTTCTGCTTGGGGTTTGATTGAGGCGATGGGGTATCCGGCAAAGGAATTACCACAGCCAGAGTGGGCATTGCGCTTGCAGAAGGCTCACAGAAACCTGACCGAAAACTTAGTTCCATTTGCGGGCCTGGTTATAGCAGCTGAAATTTCTGGTCTGACAAATGATATGACTGCTCTGGGGGCTATGATCTTTTTCTGGTCACGCGTGATATATACTATCGTTTACGCCATCGGCGTCCCAATTTTGAGAACTTTGATGTTTGCTATTGGCCTCGTTGGATGTCTAATGGTGGCTAGTGCATTCATTTAAGTCTTATTTTTAAGGCACCAGAGACCGTCTTAATTACAATTTAAGCTGGCCTAAATTTGGGAATGGTGAGGTCCTCAGATACCTTATCAAAGAAGACTGTAACCGGCATCCCTATTTTTACAGCATCGACGTCGTCAGTGACGATGTTGGTCATAATACGTGCGCCTTCGGCAAGCGTGATACTTGCAATGACGTAAGGACAATCTTGTTCGAATGCTGCGCCAGCAGGTCGCCGTGCTACGGTATAACTATATACCACTCCTGCTCCGGAAGCCTCGATCCATTCCACCTGTCTGTCATCTACTCCCGGTACCAACTGACGGCTGTAAAGAAATGTTTGGCCTGTTTTTCGGCATCTTTGAATCATTAATTTTTGATTTTTTGCGCCTTCCCAGTAAGGCGCAGAGTCTGGATCAATTGATGGAACGATCTTTTTATATTCAGTCATGATTTATGGCTTCTCATTGGAAAGAACGACTGTTGCACCAGAAGATAAAACACCGCCGGTGCCGTGGCATACCGCAGTTGTTAGATTGGGAGCTTGTCGCTCACCAAGGCCTCCCCGAAGCTGTCTAGTCGCTTCGATAAGAAGGAAAATTCCATACATTCCAGGATGGCAGTAAGATAAGCCCCCTCCATTGGTATTCATCGGAAATTCGCCACCAGGTGCCGTTCTTTGCCCCTTAACAAAGTCCTTACCCTCGCCTCGTGGGCACAGACCAAGTGCTTCCATTGTTAGAAGCACTGTGATTGTAAAGCTATCGTAAATCATAGCCATATCCATATCAGAGGCCTTTAATCCTGCCATGGAATAAGCGCGCGATGACGAATGTTCTGCTACCTCGAGGCGGGACATATCTGGCATGTAGTTTATATTTGAGTGGCTTGCACTTTCTCCATGCCCAAGCACGTAAATAGGTTTGGCTTTTAGATCTTTCGCTCGCTCTTCCGTGGTCATGACTACAGCTCCACCGCCATCAGTAACAAGACAGCAATCTTGGCGGCCTAGCGGGTCCACAATTGGTGGTGAGCTTAATACTTCGTCGATGGTCAACGGGTCACGGAAAGCAGCAGCTGGATTAAGTGATGCCCAGCTTCTCGTCGCAACAGCAATTTCTGCCAAGGTCTCGCGGTTAGATCCGTAGTCATGAAAATGGCGATTGGCTGCCATGGCGTATGCGCCAGCTGGGGATGGTAATCCAGCTGTCATATCGAATTGATTGGAAAAAAGTGCGGGTCGACCGCCTAGGCTGCGGGCGGCCTGGCTTTTTTGCATGGAGCCATAAAGAATTAAGACGGTATCACACACTCCTGCCTTGATCATTTCATATGCATGACCTGCGTGCAGTACAAAGGCTGACCCACCAACATTTGAGCCATCAAGGTATTTAGGCATTCGGATGCCCAGGTATTCTGTTAATAGGTTGGGCTGCATAGCACCTGGTCCAGGCATCCCCCACATTCCAGCGACAGCTACCCCGTCAACATCTGCCATTGTCAGCCCCGCTTCTGCCAGGGCTTCTAGCGCACAATCACGCTGCATATTTAAAACATGAGTGCCAGGCAAAGCCCGGCCGCGGTTTTCAGTTGGCGCATCTGAAACGCCGACAATAACGGGCTGTCTCGACATTTTAGTCCTTTTCAAATTTGGCGCTTCGTGGATGTTTTTGCGCGACTTAATGGCAGCCGCAATTTTAGCTGAGTCGATGACCAAATTGGTAACTACTCTGCTGCCTTTAACATGCTTGCTCCTAAGGCATCGTCTTCGATTGTAAGACGGTGCATGATGCGAGTGTCTGGCCAATAATCTGCGACTGCGTAGTGCAAGCTTGAACGATTATCCCAAAAAGCAATTGTGCCTTTCCGCCATTGCAGTCGGTATTGAAATTCCGGCTTTGCACAGTGGCGTGTCAGCATCGCATGGAGACCTTCACTTTCATACTTCGTTACACCTAATATTGCCGCTGTAAAGCTCTCAGAAAAATAAAGGCAATGCTCACCTGTAACGGGATGTCGGGGGACCAATGGATGTTTTACGGGAGGGTTTTCGTCCCTCGTTTGGATCATGCCTTCTCGGCCTGGACCTTCCCAGTTCCTGGCTTTTTCGGGAGAAGAATGCAGACGCATAAAGTCGTATAAGCCGATTTTATCCTCGAGAAGAGCTCTCATGGATTCAGAGAGACCTCTCCAAGCAGCCGTTAGGGAGACAAAGATCGTATCACCACCTATTTCTGGCGGTTGCTCTGCTTTTAAAACAGAGCCGAATTCCGGTTTGCCTCTAAACATTCCATCGGCATGAAAGTGGTCTATGTAGGGTGGGCGCTCTCGATCGTTAATGATCACTGAAACTTCTGGGCTGTCGTCGCGTGTTTCGAATGCGGCTCGACGGGCCTGACGGAGTGGTCCAAAGTGTTTTGCAAAAGCAGCTTGCTCAATTGGGGATACATCTTGGTCCCGGAAAAACACAACTTGGTGTCGCATTAAGGCCGCATGAATTTCCCGGGCTTCGGAATCATTGATTCCAGCCTTTAGATCGATACCCGAAATAAAGGCACCACAGTTCCGGGATGCCGGCTGAACTGAAATGTGCGCATAATCTTGCATTTCAGGCTCTCCTTTTACTTTTGTTATCTATCCGCAACAGGTGCCCTCTGGTCAATGATAACGTTTTAGCTAAAGC
>JAURGE010000067.1 GCA_030833925.1 Alphaproteobacteria bacterium | reverse complement strand
ATCTAAACCTTAATCGAGAAACTAACCTGCAATATTGGTATAACCCTCTTTTCTTGGAACTTTGCTGAGAGTATGTAGCGCCCGAATAATCGCTACGTTAATGGGTGAAACTTATGGCAAAAGAAGCAAAAGCGGTTAAGAACACCGAAACCAAGCCCACTGCAGCATCGTCGGAGTCTTCTTCGCCGAGTGCAACCGAGGCCCCCTCTTCGTCTGAAACGACCTCATCAAGCAGCAAAAAATCGGGGAGCAGCAGCCGACCCATTAGCTATTTTTCTAGTGTTTCTACTGATGAATATAGGTCAGGATGGGAAAAAATCTTTGGCGGACAAAAAACTAAAAAGACAAGGATTGTTAAGGCACGGACCTCAAAACTCCCCACAACTTTAACTATAAATTTTGATGACCTGGATGCTGAGACACAGAAGGCTCTAGAACTCGTCGCTCAAAAATCTGCTAAAAAACAACGATTGAATTATGATGCTCTCAAAACCAAAAAACAGGTGGCGTGGACTCTGTCGTGCCGAATATTAGACTGACACCAAAGATAGTTTTTAAGGTAATGGGGATTATCTAAAGTTATTAAACAAGGGTGTTTTTATGCGGCTAGTTTGGCTAGGCCCATAAGCAAACGCCTTACCCCCTTGGCACGAACCTTACGATCTTCCCAGGCTCGGGTTACAACTAGCTTGTTGTCAGGACGGAGCTTTGCCGTCCCCATCTGTTGCGTGAGATATTCAATAAGCCCTGCAGGATTTGGAAAGTCGTCATTATGAAAACTGGCTAGCGCACCTTTTGGCCCAACATCCAACTTTGCCACATGCGCACGCCGACATAGCTGCTTAACACTCATGACTTCCAATAGGTTTTCTACTTCATCAGGCAAAGGACCGAACCTGTCTACGAGTTCCGCAGCAAAACCTTCCAACTCCTGCTCTGTCTCCAACGCCCCAAGCCGGCGGTAGAGACCTAGACGGATATTTAATTCGCGGACATAAGTTTCTGGGATCAATACAGCCGAGCCTAAATTAATTTGAGGTGACCAGGCCTCCTCTAGAGGTTGTGCATCGCTTTGGGCCCGAGCTGCGACTACGGCCTCCTCCAACATCTGCTGATAAAGTTCAACACCCACCTCACGAATATGGCCTGATTGCTCATCACCTAGAAGGTTGCCACCACCGCGAATATCTAAATCGTGGCTGGCAAGATTGAAGCCCGCGCCCAAGGAATCCAGCGTCTGCATGACTTCAAGTCGGCGGAGTGCTGTTTTACTAACTATCTGATCGGTTGGAATAGTCAGATAACAGTATCCACGCTCCTTACCGCGTCCAATTCTCCCTCTTAATTGGTATAGCTGCGATAGCCCAAAACGATCCGCCCTATGAACGAGCAAAGTGTTAGCTGTTGGGATATCAAGACCCGATTCAACAATATTTGTTGAGATGAGAACATCGTACCGACCTTCATAAAAGGCGGACATTACGTCTTCAAGCTGACTTGGTGGTAACTGTCCATGCGCAACAACAGTCTTTGCGTCAGGAACAAGGTGCTCTACCCGCTCAACTAATGTTGCGAGATCGCGAATTCTTGGGGCAACGAAGAACGTCTGGCCGCCGCGGAACCGCTCTCTTTGGATAGCCTCCTTTATTTGGAGAGAATCATATGGGCCAACAAATGTCCGTACGGCTAACCGATCAACCGGAGGGGTAGCAATGACACTCATTTCACGCACACCCGCAAGTGCCATCTGAAGGGTTCGTGGAATAGGCGTTGCAGTCAAAGTTAAAACGTGTACGTCATTTCTGAGTTGTTTTAAGCGCTCCTTGTGCGCAACACCAAAGCGCTGTTCTTCGTCAACTATCAAAAGACCTAAGTTCGGTATTTCCACAGACCCAGCTAGCAAAGCATGGGTGCCAATGACGATATCTACTGTCCCATCCTTCATACCCTGTCGTGTTGCAGCAGCTTGCTTCCCCGTGACCAAACGCGAAAGCTGACGCACTTGAACTGGCAGCCCATGGAAGCGTTTCGAAAAAGTTGCAAAGTGCTGCCTTGCAAGCAACGTTGTGGGAGCAACAAGAGCTACCTGTCTACCTGACATGGCGGCAACTAATGCTGCTCTTAGCGCAACCTCTGTCTTACCGAATCCAACATCTCCGCAGATAAGCCTATCCATTGGGCGACCGGACGACATATCTTCGAATACTTCGGCTATGGCATTTAACTGATCTTCAGTTTCATCAAAGGGGAACTTAGCGGCAAATTCTTCATAAACGCCTTCTGGCGCCTCTAACTTTTCAGCAGGCTTTGTTAGGCGCTGGGCAGCTACGGCAATCAGTTGCGCTGCCATCTCGCGAATTCTCTCCTTCGCTTTTGCCCTGCGCGCTTGCCAAGCCGCACCACCTAGTCGGTCGAGCGATGCCCCCTCGCTATCCGAGCCAAAACGGGAAAGAATGTCGATATTTTCAACGGGCACAAAGAGACGGTCGCCGCCTTCATAAATTACACGGAGGCAATCATGAGGCGCCCCTCCAGCAGTTACTGTCTCCAGCCCTTCATAACGTCCGATACCATGCTCAAGGTGGACCACCAAATCACCCTCGGCGATATCGCTAACTTCGGTCAAAAATGCATCAGCGCGGCGGCGACGGCGATTACGGCGATTGATCCGCTCGCCAACTATGTCCGCCTCTGTGATCAAAACAAGAGTATCGGTCTCAAACCCCCTATCAATCTCCGCAATTACGGCAGCAGCCACACCTGGCGGCAAACTTAATGCGTCTTCAAACGTGTCAACCGACTGAATTGCATCAAACTCACCATCCTGGGCGACTAAACGCTTCAGACGATCTAAAGCCCCTGGACCGGAACCAGAGAGAATAGCTGTTTTTTGCTCAGAAATTGCTTTTCTCAGCCTGGTGCCTACAGCTAGATAAAGATCTGCATCTGAGCGAGCACGAGCTTCTGCAAAATCAATAATTGGAAGAGCTTTAGCAGACAGTACCGGGCCTTCACCCAAAAATTGTTCAAGAGCAAGTGAAGGCCATTCCGCCAATCGTTGAGCCCATTCATCTGGCGTAAGATATAAACGAGGGGGCGGCAAAGGCCGGTAGGGTTGCTCATCGGGCAACTCAGACAAGGTCTCAGCGCGTGCAGAAAAATAATCCGCAATTGCCTCAAACCTGGATTTGATAGCCTCATCAATAGAATGATCTAGAACAATAACTGCATCCCGAGGAAGCATTTCAAAAACTGTGGACATTTCGGAGTGGAACAAAGGAAGCCAGTGCTCCATTCCTGGGTGCCTTCGGCCAGCAGATATTGATATGTATAACGGATCATTGATGGCCTCACCCCCAAAAGTAGCTCCATACCCCGCACGAAAACGTTCTATTGCTTTCTCATCGAGGGGCGCCTCGGAAGCAGGGGCCAACAGTAATCTATCCAAATTTCCTTCACTGCGCTGAGAGAGTGGGTCAAAACTGCGAATTGCCTCTACCTCATCACCAAAAAGGTCAATTCTCGCCGGCACCGATGTCCCTGAAGGAAAGACGTCGACAATGGAACCTCTCAGAGCAAATTCGCCTGGTTCCATTACAGTGTCGGAACGAACGTATCCGTTAACGGAGACAAAGGACTGAAAAGCGCGTTCGTCAAATTTACCTCCAACGCAAACATCTATTACAGAATTGAACGCGAAAGCAGGCGGAACACGCTGAAGAAGCGCGTTGATGGTGGTAGTTATCAGCGCTGGGCCAATCTCAGAGAGTTCTCCCATTTCTCGGAAAGCTCTCATTCGAGCAGATATAATCTCTCGATTAGGCGAGGAGCGATCATAAGGGAGACAGTCCCACGCAGGCAAACTTATGACGTTAGCTGCTGGAAGAAAGACTTTTATATCATTTTCGAGCCTGGCACGACGCTCCGCGTCTCTGGCCACAAAAACAATACGAGTTATCCCTGTGCGGCGAACAATTTCTCGTAAAGCGAATGCCTCAGCCCCATCCGGCGAGCCAGCGAAAGGTTTCCGCCCCGGCAGAAGTTGGATGAGGTCATCCGACATCAAAGTGTGATCTTAAATGCCAGAAGTTCTCGAATAAGCGGTGTATCCATTTCATCTGGGACGGGAACACGCCCAGTTACCCAATCGTAAATAACTGGATCTGGCACATCCAACAAAGCCTCGAAGGCATCCAAGCCCAATTCATCTAGCATTGGCAATTTTGCATCTGCAAAAGTGCCAAGAATTATATCGCTTTCCTTTGTACCGCGGTGCCAAGCTCGATAGCTCAAGCGCTTGCGACGAGCATTTTCAGCCATGGGGTCGTTCCTGTTGCTACTAAGTATTAGGATATATCGTTGGCAAGGGAGCAATGCGAGTGCGGCCAGAAGTCCTGTTTCCACTTTTTAAGTCAGTCACAACCCTGAAAGGGGTTGGGCTGCGCGTGGCGGAACTCATCGCGAAGGCCGCAGGCAAACATATAGTGGATCTATGCCTTCACCTTCCGTCAGGCGTAGTTGATCGCAGTTATCGACCTAAAATAGGGATGGCTGAGCCTGGTCGGGTCGCTACATTAGACGTAGAGATATTGGAACATAACTTTGGCCACGGCCGACGACCAACTCGAGTAGTTGTAGGAGATGGGACTGGTAAGGTCGACCTTGTCTTCTTCCACGCTCGCCAAGACTGGTTAATCAAGCAGCTACCGAAAGGTGAACACCGGCTCATCTCTGGACAACTGGAACAATTCAAAGACCGGCTCCAAATGCCACATCCAGACTACATGATGGCACACGGTAGTGAAGAGGGCCTCCCACTTCACGAGCCAGTCTATCCAATGACAGCAGGACTAGCGCCAAAAACACTCAGAAAAGCTATCTTAGCTGCCCTTACCGAAGCCCCAGACCTTCCAGAATGGCTAGATCCGTCACTGATTGAAAAGCAAGGATGGCCGAGCTGGAAAGCAGCACTTATCGCAGCCCATTCTCCAGAAAAACAGGCAGATCTAGAGCTCTCTGCCTCGTCCCGCGAGCGTTTGGCCTACGATGAGATACTCGCAAATCAGCTAGCTTTAGCTCTTATTCGGCAAAGGCGAACAAGCCTAGAAGGCCGCCCACTACCACTATCCGACATAAGACTCACCAAAGCCCTAGATGCTTTACCATTCAGGCTAACAAGCGGCCAGACCCAGGCACTTTCAGAAATTCTGGGCGACATGAAATCAGGAAAAAGGATGCAACGCTTGCTTCAGGGTGATGTTGGTAGCGGCAAAACGGTCGTTGCTTTCCTCGCATCCCTTGCAGCCATTGAAGCAGGAGCGCAGGCAACATTGATGGCTCCAACTGATGTTCTAGCCCGTCAACATGGACGTACACTTCAGGCACTTGGCGAACGGGTTGGCATTCGGGTTGCGGTATTAACTGGGCGTGACAAGGGTAAGGCTCGCGAGGCAATACTTACCAGACTTTGTGCTGGCGAAATTGACCTCCTCATTGGCACCCACGCCCTATTCCAAAATAGCGTTACCTTCAAAGATCTCGCTTTGATTATTGTCGATGAACAGCACCGATTTGGTGTCGATCAACGAATGGCCTTAGCCTCGAAGGGCCTCGCGCCACATATGCTTTCAATGACCGCAACCCCGATCCCGCGCACTTTAATGCTCACTGCCTATGGAGACATGGATCATATAGCGATCCCCGAAAAGCCCCCTGGGCGTCAACCTATACAAACGAGCGTGACCCCCCTGGGACGAATTCAAGAAGTTATTGATGGCATTGGTCGAGCTATGGCGCGCGGAGAAAGAGTTTATTGGATTTGTCCTCTTGTCGAAGAATCTGAACTTTCTGATTTAGCGGCAGCAGAAGATCGAGCTGAAAGCCTTCGCGCCTATTTTGGCGAAACGGTAGTACTTGCTCACGGCCAGATGAAAGCTCAGGATCGCGACGCCGCAATGGCACGTTTCGCTTCAGGTGAAGCAAAGCTTTTAGTTGCCACAACGGTAGTGGAAGTAGGCGTCGATGTACCCGAAGCCACAATCATTGTAATCGAACACGCCGAGCGGTTTGGGCTTGCGCAATTACACCAACTTCGAGGTCGAGTTGGGCGCGGTGAAAAGAAATCCTTTTGCCTGTTACTCAGAGCAGATGGAGTTTCAGAAACAGCAAAACAACGACTGCTTGCTGTCTCCACTACAGACGATGGATTCAAGATTGCTGAGGAAGATCTTCGACTTAGGGGAGCTGGTGAAGTCCTTGGGACTAGACAAAGTGGCTTACCGAAGTTCCGAATAGCCAATCTGGATGTTCAATCCAATTTGGTTGCCATAGCACGGAGAGATGTAGATTTAATTTTGGCGCGCGACCCAGAACTTAATTCGTCTCGAGCAAATGCTCTTCGCATTCTTCTATATCTCTTTGAACGAGATGCTGCTGCACGGTATGCTCGTGTTGGATAAGTATCAGGAGCTGCCATGGGCCCGGTCGCAAGCAACATTAAATTAAAATTGAATGATCAATTTCTACCCGAACAACTCGAGATAGAAGATCAGTCGGAAAGTCACCGTGGCCATATCGGACACCGTGAAGGTGGGGAGACTCATTTCTACGTTCGGCTAATCTCATCAAAATTTGATGGCCTTAATAGGGTGCAGCGTCAGAGATTGGTCTATGCGGCTCTTGCTGATGAACTGGCTGGGCCAGTTCATGCCCTTTCGTTAGAACTTAAAGCCCCTGGAGAGTAAACGGTTCAAAACTTTCTTTGAAATACCGGTTTCAAAATTGTCAAATAAACCCTTTAAGAAGCAGACAGCGGTAGCTTTAGCGCGCGGCACAGCGCGACTTCTCTCAAGTCTTGGATACATCCCTATAACTGAATTTTCCCTGGAAACAGGACGACGCGTGGACGTTTTTGGGATAGCCAAAAATGGCTCACTCATTGCTGTAGAGGTCAAAAGTACTCGCGAAGATTTTTTGTCAGATCAAAAATGGCCAGAATACCTAGATTATTGTGACCAATTCTACTTCGCAGTACCCGAGATGTTTCCTGATACGTTGTTGCCAGAGGATCAGGGATTGATGAAGGTAGACGAATTTACAGGCGTGATAATTAGAGCACCCACGCCTTCACCGGTAAAACCTGCAAGACGAAAAGCAATACTGACGCGATTTGGACGAACCGCCGCAGCAAGATTGAGGCGGTTCACCGATCCAGAGGGCATGCTGTGATTATTTGTGAGTGATCATCAATCATTTCAAAGAGCAAAACTGCTCTTAATATGCCGGAAAATTTCCGAGCTATTCTTCCAGGCTTGATACGCGTCCAGAGACGCGGGTTTGCCTCATTAGACGTCGATGCTTATCAGCGTCATAACCCACTCCACGATGGATTAAGCAACGATTGTCCCAAATCACAAGGTCACCAGGCTGCCACGCATGAGTTATGATATTTTCTGGATCCGTTGAATGCTCAACAAGCTGATCGAGCAATTCACGGCTCTTTTCAAACCCCATGCCCTCAATCTCGCGAACGTGAGATCCAATGAAAAGGTTTTTCCGATGGTTGGAAGGATTTTTACGAACAAGCTTCTGTCTTACCGGAGGAAGCGAAGCTGAAAGCGAAGGAGACACCGCATCGGGGGACACTTTAGATCGTGAGAAGGTATAATCATGAATGCCAATTTGGGGGTCGAGCATGTCCTGCAAATCCGCATCAAGACGCGCGTAAGCAGTTCGTGTGGACGCGTAAAGGGTTTCTCCGCCCTCCGATGGAGTTTCATAAGCGCACATTATCGATAGTGCAGCCGGCACAGGTTTAAATGACGCATCCGAGTGCCAGAGATTATTACCTGTCAAAAACCTTGTCTTACGATGATCATTGCCGATTGTTGTGCCGTCTTCCTGAACATTGCCAATAGTTCCAAAATACTCAATTTTGCTCTCTTCCCCTTTGGCCACATGGCTCGGCTCCGGCGACCCAAGGCAACGAGTGAAAGCAAGCTGCCTTTCATCGTTGAAACTAAATTGATGAGGAAAAACAAGAAATGAATACTCGTCGATTAAGCCCCAGACTTGAGCGACTATTTCGTCACTCAAAGTAACAGCCATGTCTATACCAGAAATACTGGCCCCAAAATCCTCGTGAAGCGGCTCAACTGAAAAAGAGGGCATTATTCTAGGCGTGACCCAACACCAGTCGACGGAAACGCGTCTTAACGTTAGCGGCGTCCAAATCACGCTTGAATACTGGTGGAGGCGTTCCATCGATTTTCAGGTGAATAAAGCAGGTGTCGTTGGCACCTGCTAAAAGGCGCCTAGCGTCTTCCACCTCTTCCATTGTCGAAACGGTTCGGCAAGTCTTAATCCCCGATCCTGAAGCAACAGCTGCAAGATCAACGCCCTTGGAAGTATGGCTCTCTTGGTTGCCAGTCTCCTGATAATGGCCATTATCTACGCAAACAATGTGCAAATTTGGGGCCTTGGCCACCGACACGGTAGCCAATGATGACATATTCATCAGCAGCTCACCGTCGCCCGTCACGACAACCACCTTCTTATCCGGTTGTGCCAAAGCTAGACCAAGTCCCATCGCGGTGGCACCGCCCATTGCGCCAGCCATCGTAAAAGTGTGATCACCGTCCTTGGTAAGCGCACCTATGTCCTTTGCAGAACCAGCGAGACCCGTGACGATCAACATGTCACCGTGATCAGCTAACAAGGCTGGTATTGCTTCTTGTCGATTTACACCTTGGGACATTTTGAAAACCTCTATGGAACTTTGTTTAAAGGATACTAGCTACGTAATTGAATGGATGAAAGTGATTCTAAAAAATCCTGCAATGGACTTAGAAACCTATTTTCGACTCAATTGCATCCCAAATCTGAGCTTCTAGCTTTGCACCGTCGAACGCATTGATTTCCTGTAGCCCCGTTGGCGAAGTAACATTGATTTCTGTTAGGTAATCACCAATCACATCAATGCCAACAAATAACAATCCACGCTCGCGGAGAGCAGGACCAATTGTTTTACAAATCTCAAGATCCCGGTCTGTTAGCGTCGCTTTTATGGCTTTCCCACCCACATGCATGTTGGCTCGTGCTTCACCCGCAGCAGGCACACGATCAATAGCACCGGCTGGCTCGCCATCGATCAAAATTATTCTTTTGTCGCCATCTCGAACTTCCGGCAGATAGCGTTGGGCGATAACAGGTTCCCGGTAAAACTGACTGAAAAGCTCTAACAACGATGATAGGTTTTCATCGCCAGGCTTTAAATGGAAGACACCTGCGCCACCGTTCCCAAACAGTGGCTTTATTATTATGTCCTCATGCTC
>JAURGE010000066.1 GCA_030833925.1 Alphaproteobacteria bacterium | reverse complement strand
CCGCAGACCGGCGTAATTCAGACGAAAACAGAGAAAAGCCAGAAACCCTAAAGGGCTCACACTTGAACTCAGCATAGCCCTCAAGGAAGCGGCGCACGATCTCTGGGTCTGGCGGATTATTGAAGCGGGCTATGGTTATGTGCGGGCGATAGGTCTGCCGCTCTGGTTTTAAACCAGCTCTGCGACAAGCCCCTTCAACTTTGCTCTGGAGATCTAGTAACGATTCCTGCGGTGCTAGACCCACCCACAAAGTGCGAATGCCTGAGCCGCCCGAAAACTGTCCAGCACCTGTGGCCATAACCTCGAAAGAGGACATGTCAATGCGCTGTAATTCATACGCTATATCTTCAGCCTGGCCTCCATCCACATTCCCTAAAAAACGAAGGGTAATGTGCATATTAGTCTCTGGGATCCATCTGGCGCTGGGAATACCCTTTTGAATACGCGATAGAGCTTTTCGTTGCAGAGTGGGAAGCTCAATCGCTATGAAGAGGCGCATTGTTCTTTGCCCGCAAGTGCTGTCGCAGCTTTTGTTGCTTGTCGACGTGTTTCGAGGCTATTTGGTTTGAGTGCAGCTCGTTCTGCCAACAGCGAATTCGCCAGGTTCCAGTCGTCAGCTTTCATGGCAGCGTCGATCAGGACCTGCTGGAAGACATCCCTTTGGGCATGACTGCCACCGATCCGAGACCAAGCATAACGGACACGGTTTAGTGCTTGGCTGGCACTCTTGAAGTCACCTGTGCCGTAAGCGACAAGCCCTTGACTAATAGGCCCCGCTATCTCCCGGTAAACAGATCCCCAGTGGGTTTGGTGGTCGTCTCTAACCATCCGATCTGATAGGCTTTTAGCTTCCAATTTGCCGGCGCTGGCCAGTGCTAGATTGTAGTGAAGGTCATTAAAGGGCAAAAGTCCTTCGTCTAACTTACTTTTTATGATCACCCCTGCCAGTTCTTCGAGGCGATTACCTATATCAATTCCGCGGATCCTAAGTCGGGTGAGCATTGAGCTGGCGTTCGCAATATCTAATCCATCATCAGACAAATCTGAGTAAAAGCGATTATCATAGAGCGCTAACACAGCGTCATATTGGCCAAGCTCAAGATGATAAAGTGCTTTGTGCCACCAGACATGGCCTGCGAAGTTGTGGATTTTCCCATCCCATGCATCCACGTTCCGTTCAATCCAGGCAATGCCTTCTTTGTGCCGTCCTTGCATCTCCAAAACATGAGCTACAGCATGAATGGCCCATGTATCTTCGGGATCTAATTCAACTGCCTGACGCCCAATGCGCTCAGCTTCCTCATAGTGTCCAGCTTCTTCAAGCCCAAACGCACGCATGCCAAGAACGGCCGAATAGCCTGGCATACTACAATTCCACGCTGGCATTACACGCGCCACCGAATCTCGATGCTCTGCGACGTCCCCTTTATAGAAGTGCAAGTAGTGGGCTAGTTTGATCGCGAGTACGTCCTGAGGCCATTTTAAAAGTAAGGCCTCGAGCCTATCTGCCGCTCCAGTAATATCTCCCAAGCACCACCTAGCAAGGGCAGCAGCATGCAGTTTTTCGCGAGCGTTACCGCGCTTCTCCGCTAGGGAAGTTGCTTTCTCCGAAGCAGCATTGGCCCGTGAAACCATGGGCTTGAGTGCCATCAAGTGGAAAATATACCCTGCCATTGCTTGGTGCATTGGGGCTTCTGGGTCAGCTTGTAGCGCTGCTTTAAGACATTCGCCCGTTTCGATGCGAAATCCTAAATAGGCGTTTGTGAGTTTTTCATGTGCCGCTAATGCTTCTGGCCCGCTCATGGTGACATTGAGGCCACGGCAGTCTTTCATTTGCGACATGGCTGAGCTCCATTCTCAAAACAAGGATCTCGTAACATTGTGAGGCCAGATCAGAAAGTGCTTATCTAGACTACGCGATAGTTCCGTGTTTCTTATGCATCGATTCAACTCAATGGGCGAGTTTTGTTTATGCCTCAACGCATATCTAAAGCCGAGCGCGAGTTGCGCCAGGGCGTAATCGACACGTGTATGGAAATGAATTCTCTGCGGATTAACCAGGGGACGTCTGGCAATGTTTCCGTCAGATGGAAAGATGGCCTGCTGGTTACGCCATCGGGAATACCATACAAGGAGCTATCGCCAGAAGACATCGTGCTAATGAGGCTTGATGGTTCGTTTGAGGCCAAAGAAGGCCTCAAACCATCCAGTGAATGGCGTTTCCATGTGGACATTATGGCAGAGCGACCCGATGTGGGCGCAATCGTTCACACACACTCAATGTATGCGACGACCATAGCTATCAAGGGATTGGATATTCCGGCTGTCCATTACATGATTGCTGCTGCTGGTGGCCCTACAATTCGATGTGCGCCTTACGCAACCTTCGGTACAGCTGAGCTCTCAAAGCATGCGGTCGAAGCTCTCGAAGGTCGTCACGCATGTATCCTGAGACACCATGGCGTGATCGCTTGTGGCAAAAATCTATCCCGGGCTCTTTGGCTTGCAGGTGAAGTGGAAACCTTAGCTAAGCAGTTTCATCTATCGATGTTGTTAGGAAAACCGTCCATCCTGCCCGATGATGAAATAGAGCGTGTGGTGGCAAAGTTCGGAACTTATGGGCCACAACAGCGACCCAAGTGATCTCGCATCTTCCACCCTTGCGGTGGTGTTTCTATCATAATTTAATTTCAAATGGTGCTAGCTTGTCCCATATGAAATCCACACCAATTCCTGGCAAGTCTGGAGCCACAGCAAGGCCCTCATGGAGCTCAATCTGGCGATTTGTGTAGGCGTCAATCGGGAAGCTATGTACTTCCATCCAGCCAGCGTGCGGCTGCGAGGACATAAGACTTACGTGTAGTTCTTGCATCCCGTGGCTGCAAACAGTCAGGCCGGCGGTTTTTGCCATTTTTGCCACTTCAAGCCAGCCGCTTATACCTCCGCAATTGCTTGCATCAGGCTGTATATAAGTGACTTTTGCGTTTCTTATAACATCGCGAAATTCCCTAGGTGAGTGAAGGTTTTCGCCTTGGGCAAGAGGTATAGATGTTCTTTCTGCAAGCCAGGCATAGCCATCGATATCCTCGGGATCGATTGGTTCCTCAAACCAAAAAATGTCATAGGGGGCAAAGGCATCAGCGGCAGCTTTCGCTTGATCTCTTGAAAAACCGTAATTGGCATCCACCATTAAGATCCGATCAGGACCGATCAAATTTCTTATCGCTTTTACGCGAGCGACATCGTCTACAAGGTCCGGCCGTCCCACTTTAATTTTAACGGCTTGGAAGCCCTTCTCGAGATAACCTTCAACATTATCGATCAACTTTTCACGGGTGAAATTCAAATCTATTCCACCTGCATATGCGCGCGTTGTCTGATTTTTACCGCCAGCCATTTTGAGCAGAGAATGCCCTTGTTCCTTACCCTTTAGATCCCACAGCGCAATGTCCACAGCAGATATTGCAAACCCAGCTGCGCCTCCCCGACCTATGTAATGCGTCTTCCAATACATGGCCTCAAAAAGGTCCTGTATATCGTTGGCTTCCTTCCCTATAAGCACAGGCGTCAGATCGTACTTGAGATGTGCTAGGACTGCGCGTCCTCCCACACCCCCCGTGTAGCTATAACCAACAGCTTCCAAACCATCTTCATTGGTCAATCGGATGATGGGCAACTCAAAATGCTCATGCACTCCGTGCTTGGCATCCCCCATCTTTTCGGGAAGCGGTAATTCGTAGAGATAACAGTCGGCCGCTACGATTTTCGCCATTAGTGGGAATGTCTAGGCGAAGATTTTGCAGTTTGGTGATATTTCACTGCCGCTTCTAGGACACCACCCTCGCTTAGGTTCCCTACTCCGTTGCGATAGATTTCCTGCCACGGGGTTTGGTTTTCAGGAATTGGAGGAGGTGCCTCAGCTTTCCTGCGAGCTAGTTCAGCCTCGTCAATCAGCATATCGACGGTGCGGGCATTGAGATCTACGCGCAAGGTGTCGTGCATTTTTAACAAAGAGAGACCACCACCTGCAGCGCTTTCTGGGCTTGCATTTAAAATGGAAGGACTGCCGGAAGTCCCGCTTTGTCTGCCGTCACCGATGCAAGGAAGTTCCTTAACACCTGCTCTAATAAGGGCGTCGGGTGGCTGCATATTTACTACTTCTGCTGAGCCGGGATAGCCAATTGGGCCTGTTCCTCGGATAACGAGTATACAGTGCTCATCGATGTTTAAGTCTGGATTATTGATGTTTTTGTGATAGTCCTCAGGGCCGTCAAATACGATCGCGCGGCCTTCGAACACGTTTTCATGGCCTGGACGGGAAAGAAAACGTTCTCTGAAGCTTTCAGAGATGACCGATGTTTTCATTATTGCGCTGTCGAAAAGATTGCCGCGCATGACCAAGAAACCAGACTGTGGTTTCATTGGTTTATCTATCGGTCTGATTACATTTGGGTCTTGAATTTCAGACCCCCGACAATTGTCCCCTATGGTTTTGCCATTGACTGTCATGGCGCCTTCATGGATGCGCCCAATTTTCATTAACTCGTTAACTACAACAGGCACGCCGCCAGCAGCAAAGTAGCCCTCGCCTAGAAACTCACCAGCGGGTTGGCAGTTAACAATTAGGGGGAGGTTGTATCCATGTTCTTCCCAGTCTTGGATTGTCAGATCCACCCCCGCGTGACGTGCAATAGCATTCAAGTGAATTGGGCAATTAGTAGACCCGCCAATGAGCGTATTTACAGCGATAGCATTAAGAAATGCTTCTCGCGTCAGTATTTGTGAAGGCCTAAGGTCTTCCCAAACCATTTCGACGATACGCCGTCCGGTCAAATAGGCCGCTTGGCCGCGTTCTTTATAGGGTGCCGGAATTGCTGCAGTCCCCGGGAGTGTCATACCCAGGGCCTCTATTAACGAATTAGTTGATAGAGCCGTGCCCATTGTATTGCAGTGTCCCGGTGAACGAGCAGAAGCAGCCACCATTTCAATGAACTCTTCCCACTCTATATCACCCGCGGCCAGCATCTCTCGTGCTTTCCACACGATCGTGCCAGAGCCGGCACGTTGGCCCTTATACCATCCGTCCAGCATTGGGCCGGAGTTAAGTAAAATTGCCGGGATATCGACGGTTGCTGCCGCCATAACTAAGAAGGGGGTAGTTTTATCGCATCCACCCGTCAGTACGACGCCGTCCAACGGATAGCCCTGAAGTACCTCGACCAGACTTAGATAGGCTAAATTGCGGTCAAGTGCAGCTGTCGGTCGCTTGCCCGTTTCCTGGATTGGATGGGTAGGAAAGACGAACGGAATGCCCCCTGAATCTCTGATTCCGGCTTTATAACGGTCAGCCAATTCAACATGACTTCGATTGCAGGGGGAGAGATCTGAGCCAGTCATCGCAATACCGATTATTGGTTTGCCTGATTGCAGCTCTTCCCTCGTTACGCCCCAGTTCATGTATCGTTCGATGTAGAGTGCCGTCATTCCAGGATCGGTGGTATCGTTGAACCACTCCTGTGATCTGAGGCGTTTGGTGACAGTGTCTTTAGCACTCATTGTTTGGCATCCCTTGCCTGATCTAAGAATTAAAAAGCTAATAGAAACGCAATACGCTGGAACTCACATTTGGCCCTAGGATATAGCGCCTTTATCTTCTCGTTATCAGCGTATTCCAATGCGCGCTATCGGCCCTTCCAGTTTGGTGGTCTTTTTTCTGCAAAAGCCCGTGGGCCTTCGATGTAGTCTTCCGAACCCATCATGGCTCGCACAGCTGGGTAAGTCGCCTCTATTGCGTCTTGGAGTGTAGGCATAGAAAGGCCTCGCATTGAGGCCTGCTTGGTAGCTCTAATTGACATGGGACTGCACTCCATAATTTTAGCAGCCCAGCGCTTTGCTCCGTCCAGCGCATCGCCGACCGGCGTCACTTCATTTACAAAGCCAAGCATGTGACCCTCGGCTGCTGAAACACGGCCTCCTGTCAACATCATCCCCATCGCGCGTTTAATGGGTATAGCGCGCGGCAGGCGGTGTACCCCACCAGCAAGTGCGGCTAATCCTACCCTAGGCTCGGGTAGCGCAAAGATAGCGTTTTCTGAAGCCACGATTATGTCTGTGGCAAGTGCTATTTCGAACCCACCACCCATAGCAAATCCGTTAACGGCTGCAATTACTGGCTTATCTAAGTCGTATCGAAAGGTCAGACCCGCGAAACCAGTTGCTGGTCGGTTGCGAGGACCCTTTGCTTCGGCTTGGTATTTAAGATCGTTGCCAGCGGAGAATGCTTTGTCGCCAGCTCCGGTGATAATGGCAATCCATTGGCTTGGATCGTCACGAAAGTCGCTAAATACCTTGTCAAATTCCCAGTGAGCTGGTGGGTGAAGGGCATTATAAACTTCTGGGCGATTGATAGTGACGATCGTAATTGGACCTTCACGTTGCAGTGTTAGAAATTCAAATTCAGACATATTTACGTCCTTAAGGCAGCTTGGCGTCAGCAGATCCTAGCAAGCGCTCCCACTTTATGGCTAGCGTTACTCCTCGAAGTGCCATGAAGATTATTATAGCAAGCCACAGGCCATCTAGTCCTAACCACCTTGGCAAGGTGAAAAGGCAAATAAGATATACTGCCATTGTTTGGAGCATGGCGTTTCTGCAAACGGATGCCAGCGCAGCCCCTAAGAACATTCCGTCGAAGAGGTAACACCAGACGGCGATTAATGGCAAAATGGCAGCATAGTGGTAGTAGGCTTCTGCAAGAATGACCACTTCAGGAATGGTGGTGAAAATTGAGATAATGTTTGGGCCAAAAATGAACAGAGCTGTTGTCATTACAAATGCCATGATTCCGCCAGCTTGAAGGGCTGCGATTGCTGCCTCACGCAGGGCATTGCGGTTCTTCCGTCCAATTGCATCTCCAGTCATGGGCTCTACTGCATGGCTAATGCCATCGAGTGCGTAAGCTGTGACTGTGAGGAATTGATAAAGGGGTTCAATGCTCGCTGCGGCAACCGCGCCGAACCGGTTTGCCTCTAAGCGAAACATCAAAAGCCCAATTACGACGCAAACTGTTCGGATAAAGATGTCTCTGTTAACAAGAAGCATCCCACGAATTCGTTCCCAGGCAAACATGCCTGTAGGCACAATCCAGCGATCTACTCCAAGCCGGCGCCAGACAATTAGACATCCCAAAAGTGCGCCACACCCGTGCGCAAGAACACTAGCAATTGCCGCTCCTTCGACGCCCCAGTTAAGGCCAAGGACAAACCAAAGATCCAGGCAGATGTTAACGAGGTTAGTAGCCAGCTGGATGTATAAAGCTGAACGGCTGTCTTGTAGGGCCCAAAGCCATCCTACAAGAACCATCTCAATGAGTGCCATCGGCGCACCCAAAAGACGGATATGTAGGTAGGCGGCAGCGGCCTGCTCGACTGCTGGGTCTGCCGGAGCCGCAACATGCAGAGCTAATATAATCAGTGGCCGAATCAAGATCAGCAATATGCCGATCAAGACTGCAAGAATAGACGCGCGGTAGAGTATGGCGCGCGCCTCAGCCATATTTCCAGCGCCTGCGGCTTGAGATACAGGGCCCGTAGTGCCCATGCGTAAAAAATTGAACGAAAATAATGAAAGGCTAAAAGCAGCTGTTCCAAGACCAAGGCCGGCAAGCAGTGCTGCGTCAGGCTGATGCCCCATGACAAACACGTCAGTAGCGCCGACAAGCGGCACCGTGACGTTTGATATCATTATTGGCCACGCCAGCCTCAGAAGCCGCGAGCGCTGGCTGCCTAAAGCCATGGTTTATCCTTAAGGGTCAGGCAGCACCTTCGACCTGATTATCACTTTCTTTGTCTGCTGCCTCAGGAATTTCATTTTTTGCCTTTGCGACCCCAACCATAGCAGGCCTTATAAGGCGATCGTAAAGCATATATCCCTTTTGCATTACCTGAGCGATGTGTCCTGCGGGTATCTCTGCTGACTCCATCTCAAACACAGCCTGGCAAGTATTTGGGTCGAATTGATCACCCACCTCACCAACGGTCTTAACGCCATGTTTGGCAAGGGCCTGTGACAGCTCTTTCTCTACCATTTCGACGCCAGCAGCTAAATTTTTTATTGCTTCAGAATCGGATTCAGGCATGGCTGCAAGGGCGCGTCCAAGATTGTCTGCCACGCTAACAACGTCACGCGCTAATCCAGTGGCGCCATAGCGATTTGCTTCTTCTCGGTCTTTCTGAGCCCGTCGGCGTGCATTTTCAGCTTCAGCGAGGGCGCGAAGCCGTTCATCTTTTGCTTGTGCGAGTTCACTCTCAAGCTCATTTACGCGTTCCGCTAACGCTATCGCTGCGGCTTGTGCATCAGGTGCGGGCGCTTCGATCTCGACTTCAGCGTCAATTGCGTCAGATTCTTCTTCAGGTTCTGGCGATTTTCCGGATTTGCCGGCTTCACTCAACTTCCTTGCTCCGATTTTCCGTTCAACATGCGCCCAATAACACGAGCGGTGTAATCCACCATGGGAATTATGCGGGCATAATTCAATCTTGTTGGACCAACAACGCCGATAGCGCCAAGAACTTTTGCATTAGGTCCACCATAAGGCGCAAGTACCATCGACCAGCCAGAGTGATTAAAAAGAGAATTTTCAGCCCCTATGAATATTTGGACTCCGTCTCCGTCATCCGCAGCATCCATCAGGCGAAGCATGGTTTCTTTTCGCTCTAACGCGTCAAAAAGACTTTTAATGCGGTCCAAGTCTTGAACTGCCGCAACATCATCGAGAAGCCTTGCCTGACCTTTAACTATTAATGACCCTTTTTCATCCCCGGACCAAACAGCTAATCCCCCCGCCACTACACTACTAGTTAATTCATCTAGTTGAGCACGATGGTCTGCTAATTCTTGGATTATGTCTTTGCGCGCATTATCTAAGGTCTTCCCAGCCAATCGTGCCCGAAGATAATTGGAAGCTTCTGTCAAGGCAGATGCGGGCAATCCAACTGGGATATTAATTACCCTATTTTCTACTTGGCCTGTAGCGTCCACCATCACAACTAGCGCTCGTCCATCGCCGAGGGCAACAAATTCTAGATGGGTAACAGCAGAGGTTGTTTTCGGAGCAAGAACTAAACCGACGTGACTCGAAAGTCCGGCAAGTGCAGTACTTGCCTGCTCGAGTGCTTGGTTCATTGTTAATCCGGATCCACCTATATGCCCCTCTATCTCAGATCTTTCCTGTTCACTAATGTCACCAACCTGCATAAGCCCATCGACGAATAGACGCAGACCTGCATCAGTAGGCAGACGTCCGGCGGAATTATGAGGTGCATGCAGCAGGCCTAGCTCCTGCAGGTCAGCCATAACGTTACGGATTGTTGCGGGCGAAAGTGGGGTTTCGAGCCTTCGGGAAATGGTGCGCGAGCCAATCGGTTCACCTTGTTCCAAAAACGCATCCACAATGGTGCGAAAGATATCTCTGGAACGCGCGTTTAACTCGGCGATGCTGACTGACTTCGATAGGCTCATTCGCGTTTATCGTATTTTGCTCGATTATTAAGGTTGCAGTGTTGCTTGCCAGTGACAACTCTTCTGTATATACCACTTTCTAGTGTCTTTACGACATGCAAATCGACATCGATTTTGATGGCGGTGGGCTCTTGAGCCCGCCGTTTTTGTTATCAGGGTCTGGTTTCGAGTAAGGAAGCGTATGGTCGCAGATTGCCGTATTACGTCTGCTATTGAGCCAACCATAGAAGGTATGGGCTTCAGGTTAGTGCGTGTCCAGTTCACGGGCACTGTGCGGCCGGTGTTGCAGATTATGGCGGAACCTACTGAAGGTGGAGCAATGACCGTCCAGCATTGCACCGATCTCAGTAGGGCAATTTCGGCTGTTCTTGATGTGGAAGACCCAATTGGTGGTGCCTATACGTTGGAAGTGTCATCACCCGGGGTAGATCGGCCTTTGGTTCGATTGGAAGACTTTGAGCGGTATGCAGGGTTCGATGCTCGATTAGAATTATCAGAGCCTTTAAATGGCCAGCGCCGATTTAAGGGTAAGCTTGGTGGGCTGGACACCGAAGGGTGTATT
>JAURGE010000065.1 GCA_030833925.1 Alphaproteobacteria bacterium | reverse complement strand
TCCCCCAACAAATCGTCGCTAGTCCGACGACCCAGAATTTCACCCAACAAATCCTGGGCAAGTCGGAGATGCTCGGCCAAGAGCTCTAAAGAGTCCAGCCGAATATGCAACTGCGCCTCAATAAGCTGAGCCTTCACGCGATTTAGGGCATCAAGATGCCTCTGTCGGGCCGCAAAAAGACTTGCACCTTCAGCCTGGTCTTTAGAAACAAACGAGACAATCGCCTGTCCTAAAACATCAAGCCCCTCGCCCGTCCGGGCGGAAACAAAAAACGTTGGCAGCTCTATGGCCGCGGGGCTCGTGCAGGCCTCAGGCATCAGATCCACCTTATTTACAATTCTCCAGACCTTAGCTCCAACAGGTGCATTTTGAAGACATTGACGAAACAACGCCTCATTCTCACCCCCCCTTGCCTGAACGTCTTCCACAAAAAGAACAAGTTCTGCCGCCTTTAGCGACTGCCAGGTTCGCTCAATGCCTAACCGCTCCACGGGCTCCTGCGCATCTCGAAGCCCGGCGGTATCGGTGAGAAGAAAGTGCACGCCCTGCACTACCAACTCTTCAGTCAATCGGTCCCGAGTCGTTCCAGGTTGATCCGACACTATTGCCACCTCGTCATGACTCAAGGCATTCATGAGTGAGGACTTGCCAGCATTGGGGCTTCCCAAAAGAACAACTCGACAACCTTCCCTTAATCGAAGCCCTGAGCCCACCGACTCGAGAACCTTGTCGACAGCCAGTCGGATCGCGACCATACGCTGGTTAAGGCTTTGACCCAGTTCAAGGCCGTCAATCTCCTCATCCGAAAAATCCAAGTGGGCCTCCACGAGTACGCGAAAATCGATAAGCTGGGCCTGCAATTGCTGAATGGTTTTACTGAAAAAGCCCGATAAGGACCGTACCGCCGCCCTCAGGCTCCTTGACGATTGCGCCTCAATAATGTCGGCCACGGCCTCGGCCTGCACCAGATCAAGCCGGTCATTAAAAAAGGCCCGTTGTGTGAACTCGCCCGGCTCGGCAAGCCGTATTGGATTGGTCGAGCAGGAAAAACTCAGACAGGCTTGAAGCAAAGCACGCGGCGCGGCACGACCGCCATGGCCTTGAAGCTCCAGACTGTCTTCGCCCGTAAACGAACGTGGCCCACGAAAAAAAAGGGCAAGCCCCTCATCAAGCGGCTCGCCCTTGTCTGACAGAAAGACTGAAAAGACTGCACGACGTTCGGCCAAATGCTTACCAGTAAGTTTCTGCCCAAGCCAAAACGACGAAGGACCCGAAACTCTTACGATACCAATTGCCCCCTGACCCTCTCCCGTTGCTATTGCAACGATGGTGTCCTTAGGTGGCATTAAACCTCTTGGTGATAACCCACTGTTGCGCAATCGACACCAGGTTGTTCACAAGCCAGTAAAGCACAAGGCCGGCGGGAAAGAAGAAAAAGAACACAGAAAAAATAAGCGGCATAAACATCATTACCTTGGCCTGCACCGGATCGGGAGGTGGCGGATTGAGCTTGGTCTGGATGAACATGGTTATGGCCATAACGACAGGCAAGATATAAAAAGGATCCGGATGCGATAAGTCATTAATCCATAGAATCCACGGCGCATTGCGCATTTCCACGCTAGCAAGCAACACCCAGTAGAGCGCAATAAACACGGGGATCTGAATAAGAATAGGTAGGCAGCCACCTAAGGGGTTGATCTTTTCATTTTTGTAGAGCTCCATCATGGCCTGGTTCATCTTGGCCTTGTCATTGATGTAACGCTCACGAATCTGAACAAGCCGCGGGGACACCGCCTTCATTTTGGCCATTGACTTGTAGCTTGCAGCTGACAGCGGGTAGAAAATTAGCTTAATGATGAGGGTTAGCAGGACAATCGCCCAGCCCCAGTTGTTCACAAGTTTATGCAACTGCTCCAACAGCCAATAAATGGGCTTGGCCAAAAACGTAAGCCAGCCATAATCCACCACCAAGTCAAGGCCCGGTGCAAGCGCCTCAAGCACTCGTTGCTCTTGGGGCCCCACATACAAAACCGCCTCATGGGTCTGTTGCGCACCTGGGGCAATGGTTTGAATGGGCTGGATCATACCGACGGCAAAGAAACCCTCACCAACTTTTCGAGAGAAAAACTCCCGCACGCGATCATTGCCCAATACCCATGCCGAAACAAAGTAGTGCTGAATAAAACCAACCCAACCATCGGACGCCGTCTTTACATGGGACTGGTTGGTCTTCTCAATCTCAGAAAATGTGACCTTTTGAAACTTCCCCTGATCGGTATAGAGGGCCGGCCCAGTGAAGGTCATATAAAGCGAACTTTCCCCTGGAGGTGCACGATCATTCCGAAGAAGCTGATAATAAATAGACGGTGTAATAGCATCGGCACCCGTATTAACAATAGTGTGCACAACCTTAACCTGATGACCCGTTTCACTTAATGAAATGGACTTAAGCAGCTTGACACCACCCGACTCCGCAACCAGCCGAAGCTCCCGTTCTGGGTTTTGACCCCCCTGAAGAGGAAGTCGCTCAAATCCAATCGTATGATTGGGCGGGCTGACACCCCCCGGAGTCGCAAAAACCAAGCCTGTCTGCGCCTCATAACGCGAGTCCATACTGTCATCGAAAAGGCGAACAAACCCACCTGAGTAGTCATTGGACTGCTGCGAGAGCAGCGTGGCCTTAACAATACGAGCGCCGGAGGAGTCGATGACGAGTTCAAGATCACGGTTCTTAATAACAATGCGATCACCTGCGGTGACCGCAGCGCTGGACGCTATCGACTCGTCTGTTGAGGCAAGCCCAGGCCCCTGCTCGGGCCTTAGAGACGGTTGCGGAATAGTGGCATCAGTTGCCGAAACTGATGGCGCCGTCACCGCGCCAGCGGAGAGCGGCAGCCCTGCCGCGGGTTGTGCAGTGGATGACGCATCCGTAGAAACAATCGGCCCACCAGTGGCCGACTGCCGCATCCAGGCATCCCAGAGCAGAAACAAAGAGACCATAAAAACAACTAGCAAAATCGATCGACGCGTATCCATAGCCAGATTAACCCTTGATAACTTGTGCAGGAAACGCCGAGGGGACTGGGTCGTAACCAAAGCCCCCGCCTGGACGACATCGACACAAACGAGAAGCCGTTAGACGAGTCGCTGTAAATAGACCATGCATTTGATAGGATTCCATCGCGTAATCCGAGCAGGACGGAAAAAAACGACAGCGAGGCCCAATAACAAGCCGGACTGATAACTGATAGCCTCGAATAAGTAAGCAGATAAATCGATTCATGTGGCTAATGAACAGCCTTCTCACAAAAAACTAACGCTTTCAAATCCATATAAGCCTGCCTTTTCGTTTCAAAGGCTATGCGTGCACACTTTTGCGTAACACGAAAAAGGTAAGCCCCGCCGGCGTTTTTATCCTGATGACTTACTTGACGCACCATTTCATTCAACCAACGTCGGATGAGATTCCTGTCCACAGCTCGCCTAACTAGCCGTTTGGGAATAATAAAACCCACAAAGACTGGACCAGGACCCGTTTCTTTAAAGTGGAGATGAGCCCAGGCTCCCCTTCGAACTGGCCTAGACTGCAACAGCCCCTTAAAGCCTGGACCCTTGGAAAGCGGTAACAGACCCAAAAACCTTAGACGGCTAAGCGATGCCGCCCCTTGGCTCGGCGCGCTCGAATCACTGCCCGACCACCACGTGTTTTCATACGAACTAAAAACCCGTGGGTACGTTTCCGACGAACCACCGAAGGCTGATACGTTCGCTTCATGAGACACACTCCTATTTTGATGAGAAAAGCTCTCTATCTTAGCACCGCAAACCATTTTGATCAAAAACGAGCGGGACGTAAGTGAGCACAAACATGTGGATAACTTTCTCTTAAGAGGTACACTTTACCGATGCCTCTTACAATCCTCCCGTCTCCGAGCAGTCCTAGTGACACGAACGCTCAAAACCTTATGGCAAGCCAATACTGGGAGGCTTTCAAAGAGGAATCAAAGGCCACAACCGCCCCACTCCAGTTTGCAACCTGGATTCAGCCCCTTCAATTTCGGTCCCTCGAAAAACTGGAAGTAAGTAAATACAAACTAATAATTGAGGCGCCAAACCGGTTTAAATTGTCCTGGGCCATTGAGAATCTACTACCCTCACTTGAGGACTGGTGGGCTACCAATACACCCATTGCTGCCACAATTGAAATTAGCCTACCGTCACACGAGCAAGCAGCCCAGGCAAGCGTAACGGCTACCGTGACGCACCAGCAACCTCAAACAAACTACCCCAACGAACCCACGCAGAAGCCTGCAACCCTGGATATTGCAGCGCCTACGCGGGCAATTGTTGATACACGACTCAACCCCGCATGGACTTTTGATGCCTTTGTACCTGGAAAGGCCAACCAACTTGCGAGAGCTGCTGCTCTGCAAGTCGCTGAGAATCCCGGCCGGGGATACAACCCTCTTTTCCTTTACGGAGGCGTGGGACTAGGTAAAAGTCATCTCATCCACTCAATTGGCAACAGCATTATTCAACGCAACCCCAATGCTCAGATTCGTTATATCCATGCCGAGACCTATGTTTCGGATGTGGTTAAAGCCTATCAGCGAAAATCCTTCGACGATTTTAAAAAATACTACTACTCCCTCGACCTCTTACTGGTAGACGACATACAGTTTTTCGCTGGGAAAAGCCGCACCCAAGAGGAGTTCTTCTACGCCTTTGAAAAGTTCATCGCCGACCAAAAGCAACTGATAATTACATCAGACACCTATCCCACTGAACTCAACGGAATCGACATGCGACTGGTAAGCCGATTTAGTTCTGGCCTTACTGTAGCCATAGAACCACCAGAAATTGAAATGCGTGTTGCTATCCTCATAAAGAAATCCACCGATGTTGGCTACCCCCTACAAGAGGAAGAAGCCTTTTTCGTGGCCAAGCATTTAAAATCCAATGTCAGGGAACTCGAAGGTGCACTTCGCAAGATTATTGCTTTTTGTGACTTCCACCAAACAAAACCGAGCCTTGCAAGCGTAAAAGAAGCCCTAAAAGATATTTTACTACTACAAAAAACCTCGGTCTCGGTTGAAACCATACAAAAATATGTAGCGGATTTTTACAAACTAAAAATTGCCGATATGTATAGCAAAAAGCGACCAGCTTCAATCGCCTTGCCACGTCAAATCGCGATGTATTTATCCAAAGAACTAACCCAAAAAAGCCTGCCTGAAATTGGGGAACTCTTTGGCGGCCGCGACCATACAACGGTACTCCACGCCGTCAGAAAGATTACTGAGAGCCGAATCAAAAATGCTGACCTAAACCGTGATCTCCACTTGCTCGAACAACAAATACGGTCGTAACCCTGTGGATAAGAATGCAACATCACGAAAGAAAGCAAATCAACGAACGAGTTATCCACAAGCTAACCCGAACAACAGTCGCCGAAAAGCATTGAAAATCAGTGACATAAACCACATATCCCCCTTAACACCTTTCCTTATCCTTACTAAGGACCTTATATGATCCTTTTAAAAGCAAACAGAGATGTTCTCCTGAAACCAATACAACAGATCGCAGGCATTGTAGAGAGACGGCATACCTTACCCATACTCTCAAATATCTTGATACAAAAAAAGGGAACTCAGATTTCCTTCATCGCAACTGATATTGAAATACAAATCAGTGCTGCATTAACCAATGAAACTACTACCGACGAAACATCCTTAACTGTCTCTGCCCGAAAGTTTCTAGATATTTTGCGCGCTTTACCAACTAATGATGAATTAACTTTAAGCATCCAGGCAACTAATCGGCTTGTCATACAACAAGGGCGAACTAAGTTCTCTTTACAAACACTAAGTGCTGACGAGTTTCCAACGATCTTGGCTCAAGCAGAGATAAAGAAGCATCTTAAAATCACAGAACAGCAGCTGAAAAGCGTGATTAATCTCACGGCTTTTGCGATGGCTCAACAGGATATTCGTTATTATTTAAATGGCATGTTGTTTGTATTTGAACCTGGCCTGATGCGTAGCGTCACTACCGATGGGCATCGGCTCGCATACGCCCAATGTGTGCTGGCGTCCCAGAAAGAGCAAACGAGCGAAACAAATGAGGTCATAATCCCTCGAAAGGCCATAAATGAACTGCAGAAAATACTTGATGATACCGACAATGAAATTGATATTTATGTTGGTACTAATCAGGTAAGTTTTAGTTTTAGAAATATAAATATAATTTCGAAGCTGATAGAAGGAAAATTTCCCGATTATCAGCGGGTTGTTCCAACGAAGCACTCTAAGCATTTCATAATTGACCGTGAACTTTTAGCTGGTGCTTTGCAACGGGCTGCTATTTTAACGACAGACAAATTTAAAGGGGTTCGGGTTATTCTTTCTACCGACCAACTACGCATCTCATCAACCAATGCGGAACAAGAGGAAGCCCAAGAGGATCTAGCAGTAACCTACAGTGGTGAACCGCTTGACATTGGTTTTAACGTGCAATACCTAATTGATGTTCTTACTAACATCAAAGTAACCGACATTAAGTTATCTCTTGAGGACCAGAATTCCAGTGCACTTGTTTCTGCAGATGCCATAGAGAATTATCGGTATGTTGTCATGCCCATGCGCATTTAAAAAATTCTCACTAAATTAATGGAATCAACTATGAGTAATACCTACGGCGCCTCATCAATAAAAATGCTCAAAGGTCTCGAGGCAGTGCGAAAAAGGCCGGGGATGTACATCGGTGATACAAGCGATGGAACGGGTTTGCATCATATGATCTTTGAGGTCCTGGATAATTCGATTGATGAGGCTTTAGCAGGGCATTGCGACCGTATTGAACTTACGATCCACGCTGATAACTCTATCTCTGTTCTTGATAACGGACGAGGCATTCCTATAGACATTCATGAAGATGACGAACTAAAGCGTACAGCGGCTGAAATTGTTATGACAGAGCTGCATGCAGGAGGAAAGTTTGATCGGGACAGTTATAAGGTGTCCGGTGGCCTTCATGGTGTCGGCGTGTCAGTTGTTAACGCGCTATCGGATTGGCTGCGGCTCACCGTCTACAAAGAAAATAAGATTTACACCCTTGGTTTTGAGGCTGGTGCAGTTACCAGCCCCATGACTGTTGCCGGCGAGACTACCCAACGAGGAACCAAAGTCCATTTTCTGCCAAGTCAGGAAGTTTTTACGCTCATCGATTACCATTTTGAAATACTCGTTAAACGACTGAGGGAGCTTAGTTTTCTTAACAACGGTGTCTACATTTGCCTCACCGATGAGCGTCTTGAGCGACGTGTTGAAGAGTTTAACTTTCAGGGTGGCGTGAAGGGCTTTGTTGAATACATTAATAAGTCTAAGCATGTTCTTAATCAACAAGTGTTTTACACAGAAAGCGAAAAAGACAACATTACCGTGGAAGCTGCCATTCAATGGAACGATGGCTTTACCGAGCAGGTGCTCTGCTTTACTAACAATATTCCACAAAAAGACGGTGGTACGCATTTAACTGGGCTGCGCGCTGCAATGACTCGGGTAATCAACAAATACATTGCTGATCACGAGCTTGCAAAGAAGAATAAGGTTGAGACCACGGGTGATGACATGCGCGAAGGCCTTACCTGCGTGCTTTCAGTCAAAGTTCCTGAGCCGAAGTTTTCGTCCCAGACAAAAGAGAAGCTCGTTTCAAGCGAAGTACGACAACCTGTGGAAGACCTCATTGCAAACTCGCTAGAAGCTTATCTGCTTGAGAATCCAGCGGATGCAAAGCAGATCTGTACCAAGATTGTTGATGCCGCCCGTGCGCGGGAAGCGGCCCGGCGAGCTCGCGACATGACTCGACGCAAAGGTGTTCTTGATAGCTTCGGTCTGTCTGGCAAGTTGGCCGATTGCCAAGAAAGAGACCCGAAGAAAGCCGAGCTTTACCTTGTGGAGGGAGACTCTGCAGGGGGTTCGGCCAAACAGGGCAGAGACCGTAAATTTCAAGCAATCCTGCCCCTGAAAGGCAAAATTCTCAACGTCGAGAAAGCACGGTACGAAAAACTTTTAGGTTCTCAAGAAATCATCTCACTCATTCAGACCCTTGGCACTGGAATTGGGAAAGAGGACTACAAGATTGAAAACCTTCGATACCACCGCATCATCCTCATGACAGATGCCGATGTAGATGGCTCCCATATCCGTACGCTACTTTTAACTTTTTTCTACAGGCAATTACCCGATCTCATTGAGCGAGGCCATGTCTTTATCGCGCAGCCACCGCTTTATAAAATTAAACTGGGCAAAGAGGACATTTATGTCAAAGATGACGCTCAATTGCACGAGCATGTTTTAAACTACGCCCTTAAAGACCCGCAACTTACACCTGTCTTGCCGGCAGAAGACCAGACCAGGCCAATCGTTGAGGAGCTAAAAACCCTCAAAGCCACCTACCTTGAGTATGAGTACTTAATCGGACGTCTTAAACGGGTTTTTGATCCCTTCATTGTGGAAATTCTTCGGCTTATTGAGTCCAAGGCACTCGGTGACATCGATATTGAGACATTGAAGGCGGCAATTAACAATCACCTTCTGCTTCACCCCGAGGGTGATCAGGTCACGAAAATCTTAATTAATTACGAGGATGCCTCAGCACAGTCGCTGACTGTCGAGCGTCTGCGCTCTGGCAACCACCATCACTTCACCATCGACCAACTTGCCTTGAATCATCCTGATGTTCTGGCGCTAAGGGAAAAATCCCAACAACTCAGCCGGCAGCTGCCTCAGCCGGTTTTGTTGAAGTCAAACCAAGGCGCTACACCTATTCAAACCTATCACAACCTCATTAAGCAGCTCTGTGATGCCGCCGAGCGCTCAATTTCAAAACAGCGCTACAAGGGTCTCGGTGAGATGAACCCCGAGCAGCTCTGGGAAACCACAATGAATATCGAGACACGCACCCTGTTGCAGGTCAATATTGAAGACGCCATTGCAGCTGATGCAATCTTTACGACACTTATGGGAGAAGAGGTTGAACCCCGTCGACAGTTTATTGAAAACAATGCCCTGCGTGTCTCAAATCTCGATATCTAGCACTACTCACGTTAACGTCGTAACCTGTCGCAGTGGAGCTAACGCCTAGTCAAACACCTTTAACTGTCGCGATTTCATCCCGAGCACTCTTTAACTTTGAGGAAGAGAACACGGTTTTTGAGGAACAGAACGACAGGCATTACATGAGCCTGCAATGGGCGCGACTTAACCAACCAGCAAAACCGGGTGTTGCATTTAACCTAGTAAGAAAACTCTTAAGTTTTAATCAAGAGGGCCAAAGCCTAACTGAGGTTGTGGTCCTGTCACGCAATGACCCTGTCTCCGGCCTTCGTATTTATCACTCCATTGCACATCATCAGTTGAAAATTGAGCGCGCCGTTTTTACACGTGGTCGGTCCCCATACAAATACCTGCATCCCTTAAAGGCCTCCCTGTTTTTGTCTGCCAACACCGATGATGTTGAGCAGGCGCTTCGGCTGGGCTGTCCGGCCGCGCATGTCTATCCTGTTGCACTTCCTGAGACCGAGTCGCAACAGAGTAACGAGCTGCGAATCGCCTTTGATGGCGATGCGGTTCTATTCTCTGACGAGGCCGAGCGCATCTATCAGAAAGAAGGCCTGGTTGCGTTTGTTGACCATGAGAAAAAGCATGCAGCCACGCCATTAAGCCCGGGACCTTTCAAACCCTTTTTAGAAGCGCTGGTCAGGCTGCGCGAAAAGGTCACTCAGACCGACCTTACAATTCGCACAGCCTTGGTTACAGCAAGGTCCGCCCCTGCCCATGAAAGAGCCATCCGAACTTTAAAGAGTTGGAATATTGAAATCGATGAGGCTATGTTTCTTGGCGGCTTGAAAAAGACGGACTTCTTAGCAGCGTTTTCGCCCGACTTTTTCTTCGACGATCAGACTCGCAATTGCCAAGACGCCTTGTCTGTAAGCCCCACCGGTCATGTGCGTTCCGGTATTACCAACGAGCCCAACATCGAAACAACCTAGTTGATCCACCTAACTGGCTTTTGCTTTTTTAGCAGCGAACTCAAACCCCACTTTGCCCTCTGGCCCAAGAGTTAGAAATGCCTTGAACTTTCGTTTGGTGCGGTTTGAAACGAAGCCAGTAAGCAGACTGGTTTTCTTTTCTGACAATAACTTTGCCATTTCTGCTCGATCAATCATCTGCTGAAGAATAGACAA
>JAURGE010000064.1 GCA_030833925.1 Alphaproteobacteria bacterium | reverse complement strand
TTGTGTCTGAGGCTTGTGCTTCGGTGATAGTCTCTCGCATATCACCTAGGCTTGCACCACCGAATCCTAGTTGGGGAAGGTGTAGGTTCGTTTTGGCTACTGGTGCAGTTTTGTATGTGTCCATGTCGGCAGCCTGCTTGCTTCGATATTAACTTCGTATTTTTTGGTTTTATAAGTATAAAAATCTATAGTTTCTGGATTTCTCGGATGTCTGAATATTGTCAGACATCATTTAATAACCGTGAAAAATCGCAAGCTATAGTCCAAAATCCCAAAACCTTGCCGGTTTGATTGGACTGTTGATTGATTTGTTTTCTCTGAAGCTGGTGCGGGCGGGGAGACTCGAACTCCCACTTCCGAAGAAAACAGATTTTGAGTCTGCCGCGTCTACCGATTCCGCCACGCCCGCACTGATGTATCAAAAGTATGAGGAGTAGATACAAGATTGTGGGTATGGGCGGCAAGCGTCTCTGTTTCGGTAATAGATTATGATTTGGGGGCCTCGCCTAGCGATGGGTCAGTTTGGCCTTTCACTGTGCGAGTTGCTCCTCGAAAAGCAGCAACAAGTCTGCCGTCCTGACCTGTAATTTGAATATCGTATAGGCCATTTCGGCCTGTTTTAGATATCTCACTTGCATTAGCTGTTAGTTCTTCTCCACGCTTGCCTGGTGAGATAAAGGTAATCTGACAGTGCTGCGCGAATGTCTGATTATTCTCCCCATTACTTGCGTAAGCCATTGCAGTATCAGCAAGAGTGAAAATAACACCTCCGTGAGCTAAGGCATGTCCGTTTACCATGTCGTCTCGTACCAGCATTTTTATTTTGCACCAGCCCATTCCTGCGGCCTCTATTATTATCCCAAGGCTTCGGGCAGTCTCGTCTCTCTTATGTAATGAGTAGATGACCTTGCTTGCAAAGGCATCACGCGCTGATCCAAGGTTGGGCATGGGTTTCTTTCTCCAAACTTTGCCTTCCTGTAGACTTAGGTAGTTAACTGGAGCCTGTGATCTGACATGAACCATGACATTTATCCTAACCAGTATATCCGTGGGATCCTGGATGACACTAAGGTTATTGCGATGGTGGGGGCTAGCCCAAATTGGAATCGGCCAAGCTTCTTTGTAATGAAATATCTTCAGGCAAAGGGTTTTCGCGTGCTTCCTGTTAATCCAGGTGCGGAGGGTCAAGAAATTCTGGGCGAGAAAGTTTATGCCTCCTTGCGCCAGCTGCCAGATAAAATTGACTTAGTGGATATCTTTCGAAATTCAGAGGCAGCTGGTCCTATTACGGATGAAGCCATTCAAATTAATGCCAAAGCCATATGGATGCAGTTGACGGTCCGTAATGATGCTGCAGCGAGTCGTGCAGAGGCGGCTGGGCTGAAGGTAGTTATGAATCGCTGCCCCAAGATTGAGTTTGCTCGACTAAATGGAGAGATAGGTTGGTCCGGAGTAAACTCTGGCGTTATTTCTGCTAAGCGCCGCAAGTTACCCTTGTGAGAAAAACATGAGCGATAACAGTTTTTATGGGTTTGAGACCCTCGCAATACATGCTGGTGCGGCTCCAGATCCCGCTACTGGTGCCCGTTCAACGCCCATCTATCAGACAACTTCCTATGTTTTTGATGATGCTGACGCTGCTGCTTCTCTATTTAACCTACAGACCTATGGTTACATATATTCACGCCTTGGAAATCCTACGGTTTCAGTTCTTGAGGAGCGTGTCGCGGCCTTAGAAGGTGGCCGCGGAGCAATTGCGACCGCCTCGGGCCATGCTGCCCAGCAACTTGCGCTATTTACGTTAATGGAACCGGGCGCCAGTTTTGTAGCAGCTAACAAGCTTTATGGAGGATCAGTGACTCAGTTCACACGAACCTTCAAGAAGTTTGGCTGGCATTGCGACATGGTAGACGTGGAAGACCTTGCAGCAGTCAAATTAGCTCTAGCAAAGCCCACCTGTAAGGCGCTTTTTTGTGAAAGTCTGGCAAACCCAGGGGGTGTAATATCCGATCTCGAAACATTGGCTGGTTTAGCCCACGAAGCGGGTGTGCCGTTAATCGTCGATAATACGATGGCTAGCCCAGCTTTATGTCGACCGTTTGACTTTGGCGCGGATATTGTAATCCATTCGACAACCAAATTTATATCAGGCCATGGTAATGCGATGGGTGGGATGGTGGTCGATAGTGGTAAATTCGACTGGGCACAGAATGACAAGTTTCCAAGCCTTACTAAACCTGAGCCGGCGTATCACGGACTTGTTTTTTACGAGACCTTTGGAGATTTGGCGCTGACGGTGCACGGCCATGCCGTCGGTTTGCGTGATCTTGGGCCAACGATGGCCCCAATGAATGCGTTTCTTGCAATCACCGGCGCTGAGACATTGCCCTTGAGAATGCAGCGTCACTCAGAGAACGCAGATAAGATCGCTCGCTACCTTGATTCTCATCCCAACGTTTTATGGGTTTCTTATGCTGGGTTGGAGGGTAACAAGTATAGGCGACTGGCCGATAAGTATTTGGGTGGTAAGGCAGGTAGTGTTTTTACCTTTGGAGTAAAGGGAGGCTATGAGGCTGGCATTAAACTGGTGGAGGCTTGCGAGCTTTTTAGTCATCTAGCAAACATTGGCGATACAAGAAGCCTCATACTTCATCCTGCGTCCACCACCCATCGCCAACTCACTCCTGAACAAGCCGAAGCAGCAGGTGCTGGGCCGGATGTCATTCGACTCTCTGTTGGCTTAGAGACTGTAGAAGACTTGGTTCGGGACCTAGAGCAGGCACTCGAGGCAATTTAGGTTGAGGCATTTCAATCACGCTTTGGATTTCCTTGCGTTAGCTAGGAGACTATCAAGGACGAAACTTTTTAACCCTTCCTTCAAACCCTTCTAAAAAAGATGAAAGATTTGGCGTGAGGCTTGGGACGTCGTAGCCTCCTTCCTGCACTAGCAGTGTTGGAAGTCCAAGTCCTGCTATTCGATGGGCAATTTCACCAAAACAGCCTGTAGATATCTTAAGACAGCCAATAGGATCTGCCTCAAAGCCATCAAAGCCCAGTGATATTAGCAAGGCGCCAGGCGCATGGCCTTTTATTTTTTGGAAGGCTATTTCCAGCGCGGCAAGGAAGTCGATATCGCCAGTACCCTGAGGTAGGGGCAGATTGAGATTGGCATTCGCCCCTAAACCACTTCCGGTTTCTTCGGCATAACCTGCGAAAAATGGGAAGTAATCGGTTGGATCACCGTGAAGTGACACAAAAAGAACGTCGTTTCGTTCGTAGAAAATACTCTGGGTTCCGTTACCGTGGTGTACATCTATGTCGAGGATGGCTAGTCGCTGCCAGCGCTGTGTTAAATAATGCGCCGCGATTGCAATGTTATTGAGATAACAGAAGCCTCCGGCAAGATCTGAAAAGGCATGGTGGCCTGGGGGCCTACAAAGCGCATAGGCAGCTGTTTCTCCGGTTAATAATGCGTCTGCAGCCGTTAACGCTATATCTGCTGAAGCGAGAGAAGCTCTCCAGGTTCCTTCGGCAATTGGAGCCGAGTTTGTAGCCATATAGTATCCTGCCTGTCCCTGAATCCCAGTTGGCAGGCCTGTCATACGTCGATTGGGCTGAGCATAGGGGTGAACGTAGGGAGTTGGGTCTGGCAATTGCTGCCAACGTTCCCAGGCAGTCTTCAAAAAGTTTAAGTATCCCGCCTCGTGAATGGCTTCAATAGGTCCAAGGCCGTGGGTAACTGGGGGCTTTATGTCATGCCCCCCAGCTTTCACCGCTGAGAGTAGGGCATCCGCTCTGGATGCAATCTCCCAATGAGGTATAGCTCTACCACGGCTTATAATTTCCGATGGCTGATGGGCAAGATGTGAGTCACTCTGCACAACCAGCATTAGTTTCCATCCTTTTTTAATGTGATTAGCTTAGGAGGGGCGTTAAGGGCTGGCAACTAAGGCGAGGTGCAGATATACCGCCTGTATGCCTATTGAGATGCAAAACATTGATGTCTGGGTTTTCGATCTAGACAACACACTTTACAGCCCGCTCCGCTCAGATCTTATGCCTCAAATGCATGAGCGAATGCAGGAATTTATCATGGCTGAGTTCAGCGTTGATCTTGCCGAAGCCGATCGCCGTCGTCAGTTCTATTACGAAAAATACGGAACTACACTTCGTGGTCTCATGGAGCACCATGGGCTCGATCCAGAAAAATTTTTGCCCTACTGCCATCAACTCGACTTGTCTGAAATTAAGTATGACCGGTCATTAGACGATGCTTTATCGGGCCTGCCAGGCAGGAAAATTGTCTACACCAATGCTACAAAGGCCCATGCAACGGCAGTTATGGGGTGCCTAGGCATATCTGGTCACTTTGAGGATATTTTTGATATCGCGGATGCGAATTATCTCCCAAAACCCCATCTATCCTCTTACGAGGTTTTTTTAAAAAAGCACGAAGTGAATCCAACGAGAGCCGTCATGTTTGAGGACACGGCTAAAAATCTGAAGCCAGCACACGATCTTGGCATGACTACCGTCTGGATGAAAAATACTCGTCCTGGAGCTATCCCGGATAGTAACAATCAGAGACATATTCATCATATTGCCGAAGAATTATCTGATTTCTTGCGGGCGGTATGTATCAGTTAAGTTTTGAAACCAAAGTTGGACATCTCAATTAAATATTCTGACATGTCTATGTAGCCAGCGCAGTCATATCGGACTTGTTGGTGAGGCCCTAATTTATTAGGTGCAGCGGAACTTCAAACAAAGAGACTTTGGGCTATTTCCGTTTGTCTTCTGGCGAAACAATCCCACCTGAAACAACAAGTTTGATGCCCTCCTCGATTGTCATGTCGAGGACCTGGATATCATCTCTAGGGACGAAAAGGAGAAAGCCAGATGTGGGGTTAGGTGTTGTAGGTAAAAATACATTGACCGAAGGTTGATTGAGTTTCTCAGCAACCCCGCCTTTGGTTTCTCCAGAAACAAATCCTATCGCCCAAATTCCCTTCCTTGGATATTCCACAAGGACCACCTGGCGAAATGCGGCAGCCCTTTGAGACAAAACGGTTTCGAGGACTTGTTTAATAGCGCTATAGACACTTCGGACGATGGGCATCCTATTAAGGATCCGCTCACTCGTCCGGACAAAAATACGACCTAGAAGCCCTGCAGTCAGAGCTCCAATGATGATGAGGCCAAGAAATACAATGATCAGGCCAACCCCTGGGACCGCGATTTTTGGATACCACGAGTCTGGCATTAAGTGGCGTGCCGCCCCTTCAAAGAACTGTAAGATTTGCCAGGAGATCCAAATGGTAACTGTCAGTGGTGTTGTTACGAGTACCCCGGCCAGAAAATAGTTGCGAACGCGTGCGTTAAATAAGGCACGCCAAATCGCTAATTTTCTTGCCACGCCACGGCGCGGCGCCGATTTTTCCTGCAGGTCAGGTGAGCTTTCTGCTCCCATAATCTGAGCACCTATCAATAATTCGCTAGAAACATAGATTTGGATTTGGGTTATGAACAGGCCCTGTCCAAAAAACAGGCGGGAGCTGGATGAAGATATGCTCTTCCATCATCGCTTGATGCACAGCTATGCTGAACGGGATTTCAACTCCTGATACTTTGAAGGCGCAATCTGGATCATGATTACAGCCCCTCTTTTTTCTCTCAATTGGCGAGATATTTATCATGCCTTGCAGCAGCCGAATGGCTCTCAAGCAATGGCGGAACAGGTTTTGGCTGCAATTCAAGAAACACGAGATTCAAATGCTTATCGCCGTGTTGATCCAGATCGGGTTAGGGCAGAAGCAGCTGCTGCTGATGCAAGACGTAAAGTTGATAGTAGTGCCTCTCCTCTTTTGGGGTTGCCTGTTTCGGTTAAGGATCTTTTCGTAGTTGAGGGCTACGATACAATGGCGGGTACGCCAAAGCCTCTAGACAAGCATCTTGGGGGCGAGGGAACAGTTGTTAGGTCGCTTCGCAATGTTAACGTCGTTGTTACGGGAAAAACGCATACGGTCGAATTTGCATTTGGAGGTATTGGTACTAATCCTCACTACCCCACACCAATTAACCCCTGGGATTTAGCCCAAGCGCGCGTCCCCGGAGGATCCAGTTCTGGCGCTGGGGTAAGTCTTTGGTCTGGCACCGCCGCGCTGGCTCTTGGTTCGGATACAGCGGGATCGGTTCGCGTACCTGCCAGCTTAAATGGCTGCATAGGACTTAAGACAACTCATGGTCGATGGGCCTTGGATGGTATAGCCCCCCTGTCACCCAGTTTGGATACGGCTGGTATCTTAGCTCTTGATGCCGAAATTATTGCTGAAGCGTTCAAAGTAATTGATCCTGAAGTTAACAGTGACACTTCTATCAGTCATCGAGCTTGGCCAGGGGTGATCGATGGTGTTCGGATAGGTGTGCTTCGCTCGGGTTTTGATGATACGGAAGCCGGTATCGCTGAAGCTACGGAACGTGCCCTTAAAGAACTTGAGGCCGCGGGCGCAGTCTTGCAGGATATTGAACTTCCAGAGGCTGCTGACGCGTTGGAGTTATTCAAAGTTGGGGGAGTGGCTGGAATAGAGTTTGCAGGTTTAATAGCAAATCAGTTTCCAGATTGGCGGGAAACCCTAGATCCCAATGTGCAACAGCGTTTCAAATCAATAGAGCAAGCGACCGCAATCGAATATCTTCGTCGTTTAAATGCGCTTACGGCAATGCAGCAAGGGGCAGCACGTCGAATGGCTGCCGCTGAAATTGATGTTATTGCGAGTCCCGCCGTACCTATTTCGCCTCCAACTCAGCAAGAAGTTGCTGAGGGGGATCGCTACGTAAATAGAAATATGCTGGCGCTACGTAACACGGTTGTGGGTAATTTTTTAAAGTTATCAGGCTTCACCATTCCCTGCGGTAAGGATGCGCTTAATCTTCCAGTAGGTTTGATGCTGATGGCCAGGGGAGGGGCCGATGTCTTTGCCGTCGGTTTATTGCTGGCAGTGCAGCGTGTTCTTGGAAAACCATATGACCGCCTTGGTGTACCCCCACGGTTTAAAAAATAGAGGATCACGCAATGGCTTATGCACCCTTTAATCTTACTGGCAAGAAGGTACTGATTACTGGTGGAAATAGTGGAATAGGTCTTGGGATGGCTGAGGCTGTTGCGGAGGCCGGTGCCGATGTAGTTGTCTGGGGTACAAACCAAGATAAAATCAAAGCTGCAGAGGCCAAACTCAGGGCTAAGGATATACGGGCACTTGGCCTTCAAGTAGATGTTGCAAGTGAAGAAGACACGGCTGCTAAGTTTGCCCAAACGGTTGATTTTCTTGGGCATGTAGACGCTTGCTTTGCGAACGCGGGTGTTTCCTCAAACCGACGGGCGACCAAGGATGGTTTCGCTGCTATGTCTTATGAGGAATGGCGAAGGGTTCTAGACGTAAATTTGGACGGGGTTTTTTTTACTCTTAGAGCCGCAGCTAAACATATGGTTGAACGCGGAAACGGCGGCTCCCTCGCTGTGACGTCTTCGTTAGCAGCAATCATGGGACAGGCCAGAGGCGAACATTACGGTGCAACGAAAGGTGCTGTCATCGCAATGAGTAGGGCCCTGGCAGTCGAGTATGGAAAAAATGGCATTCGTTCAAACGCTATTCTCCCAGGTTGGATAGAAAGTCCAATGACCCACAATACGCTGGCGTGGGATCGTTTCCAGCAGGCTGTTCTGCCACGTGTTCCAGCTGGCCGGTGGGGAGAAAAGGAAGATTTTGGCGGAATTGCTGTCTACCTAGTATCTGATGCTAGCCGCTACCACTCTGGCGATACCTTCGTGATTGATGGTGCCTACTCACTGTTTTAGGAGACTTTTGCCGATGGGCGATCTTGTAAAAACATCATGGATTGATCGGCCAGAGGGCGGCAAGGTCGCACGCGTCATAATTAATGACCCGGGGCGCTTAAATGCCATGAGCCGAGCCCTGATGCTCGATTTCATTGAGACGATGGATGAAATTACCTTAGACGACGACTGCCGTTGCGTTGTCGTAGAAGGAGCCGGTGGCCGTGCTTTTGTGGGCGGCGCCAATATCTTTGAGCTTGGTGATCTCACCAAAGCGACAGCCCGTTCCTTATTAACACTGGTACATAGATGCTGCGACGGGCTTCGTCGTTGTCCAGTGCCGACCATTGCGAAGATTGATGGTTTTTGCATCGGTGCTGGCATGGAGCTCGCGGCCGCTGCAGATTTAAGGGTAGCCAGCGAAACTTCAGTATTTGGCATGCCTGAAGTTGCCGTCGGCTTGCCATCAGTAGTTGAGGCGAGCCTCTTTCCTGGTTTGATTGGCTGGGGACGTACACGCCAGATGATGTTAACGGGCGAGAATATTGATGCGCAGACGGCTGAACGTTGGGGGTTTTTAGAGGCAGTCGCACCTAAGGCGGCTCTTGAGACAGCGGTCGAACGTTTTGTGATACCTATTGTGAAGGCTGGCCCTCGGGCTATCCGCGCGCAAAAACAGCTGATGCGGAGTTGGGAGGCAATGAGCCCGGTAGATGCTGCCCGTGCAGGTATTGATGCTCTTGCAGACGCCTTCGACGACGACGAACCAAAGCGTATGACAGGCCATGTTGTTAAAGAACTGTTGGCAAAGCGATTAGCTAAGGGAAAAATTTGATGAAGAAGGAAGTTATTCTCAGTCCTAGAGTGCCTGAAACTGGTGGGCCATTTAATTTATGTATTCGTCACGGCAACATGGTTTATGTTTCCGGCCTTCCCCCTTTCCAAGAGGATTTTTGCAAAGGACTTCGTTTGGCCAGGGAAACTGGTTCTCCTCTCCCCAAGTATGAGCGGAAGTCAATTGAGGATGAGGCTCGTATTGTTATGAATCATCTTAAGTGGCTTCTTGAGGAAGCTGGTTCCTCCCTTGATCATATGTTGAAGGTTGTCGTGTGGTTGCGAGATCAGAAGGAGCAAGCAGCATTCGATAAGGTTTATCGCTCTTATTTTAAGTCAAATGAAGTTTTGCCAACACGCACACGGATGCAGGCCGGAGGTACGCCGTTTGATTGTGGCCTCGAGATTGATGCCATCGCCTATGTGCCTGATGGGGACGAGTAGATTTTTTTAATAGGCAAAACCAAAAACATATTTTTAACTTCTCGGATCTTTGGTTTTTTTAAAACTCTTCAGGCTCTAAGAAACCTTAGTTTCGAGGCATAAATTTAGAACCCAGGAAGCTTAAACGAAAATGGATAATCCAAGCCAACTTGGTGCCCTTGAAGCCGCCCGTCTGATTAAAGCGGGTGAGTTAACTTCAGAAGTACTGGTAAGAAGTTGCCTCGCCCGTATTGAAGCTCGTGATAACGATGTGGGGGCGTGGGCAGCTTTAGACCCTGATAGGGCAATTGCAGAGGCCAGGGCTCGTGATTCTGAATCGCCGCGCAGCCTACTTCATGGCATTCCATTTGGTGTCAAAGACATTATTGATGCCGAGGGTTATCGCACTGCGATGGGCTCTCCGATATACGAAAACGCGACGCCGATGTTGAATGACGCTGCTTCAGTTGCTCTTGCCAAAGATGCTGGAATGGTTGTTTTGGGGAAGACAGTGACAACCGAGTTTGCTCTGCGAACTGCCGGTAAGACGCGGAACCCCCACCGCCTGAGCCATTCACCTGGTGGTTCATCATCGGGGTCAGCTGCGGCCGTCGCAGATTTCCAGGTGCCCCTTGCTATAGGCACACAGACCGGCGGATCAGTTATCCGCCCATCATCGTACTGCGGAGTTGTAGGATTCAAGCCAACCTTTGGTCGCATCCCTCGTGCAGGTGTGAAAAGTGTCTCTGAATCGTTGGATACCGTTGGAGTAATGGCAAGGAATGTTAGCGATGCCGCAGCCTTCGCCTCTATTTTAGAGGGCGTGCCCATCTTAGAACTTTCTAATGCTCAGGTTCGCCCACGTTTTGCTTTTGCTAAAACGCCAGCCTGGGATGCCCTCTCTCCTGCTGCGCACAAGGCTGGACGTGATGCGATAGAAAAGGCTCGGGCTGCGGGCGCTAGTGTGGTTGAGATTGATCTGCCGCCAGCTTTTAGAGACGCCTTGGAAGCGCAAACGCGTATACAGACCTATGAGGCTACTCGGTCACTAGCTTTCGAACTGCGCATGCGTCCTGATCAAGTGAGTAAAGGACTTAAGGATTATATTGTGGCTGGTTTGGAAATGCAGCGTTCATCTTATGACGAAGCTCGCAACATTCAAGCTGGGTGCCGTGCAGCTCTTTGGCCTCTATTAGCAGATTTTGGTGCTCTTTTAACGCCTGCAGCACCGGGAGAGGCGCCAGGAAATCCCTCTGATACTGGCTCCCCAGTTGCAAATGCCATTTGGACCATGACAGGCGCCCCCGTGGTCGGCGTGCCAGGCCTGATGGGGCCAGAAAATCTGCCGATTGGTGTTCAGGTCATAGGCCCATCTGGGCGCGGGGCTGCAACGCTGTCTCATGCCCTTTGGCTTTCAGGGGTTCTTTCTAAATGACTAATCTTAGAGATGCTTTAGCCTTAGGGCGAGAGATTGTAGCCGGTCGGATGACGGCCGTAAGAGCGCTTGAAGAGGCTTTTGCACGGATTGAGATAAGAGATAAAGAAATCTCTGCCTGGAAAGCAATCA
>JAURGE010000063.1 GCA_030833925.1 Alphaproteobacteria bacterium | reverse complement strand
TATTGCGTATTCTATAATGGTGGTTGGGGTGCTCATTGCCTTCTCAGGTAAATCTAAAAGTCATGGCAACAAAGCAGAAAAGTACTTTCGTGATGCAATCACTGCTCTCAATACTGCTCCAGCGAAAGGTGCTGCTGTAGAGCAACGCTTGATAAAGCTAGAAAAGGCATTGTTTGCTCTCTCAGCTGGATTGATTGAGCAAAGAAAGCAGATCAGCTCCGGAATTCCAGTCAATCTAACTGTCATCTCCTGACGAACAAATCTCTAAACTCGATTCGTGATAGAAGATGGTGGTGACTTGGCTTTTCTTATTTTACTGTGCAGAGATGAATTGATTGTGGTACCATTTAATCTCTATCAACCAGTTCAATATCTACGAATTTCACTTCCGTGAACCTCAATGAAGCCTGCAAATTCTGGCAGGCTTCTGCTTTTGGCGTGCTCGGATCAGGAACATTCGGGTTAAATAGATCGCCGCTAAGATCATAAACAAAAAAACAAACATCATTGCCGATAGGATGGTGCAGCCTCAGAAAAGTCTACCACCAAGCGGTACATCTTTGTTGGGTTGCATTAAAACAACAGCTCCGTTTTCATCTGGAAATCCTAGAAGCAGAAATTCACTCATGAATTTACCAATCTGCTTTGGCGGAAAATTTACGACCCCGGCGACCAGCATTCCTGGCAGATCATCAATAGCATAATGAACGGTTATTTGTGCTGAGGACTTGAGGACTCCAATGTCCCCTCCAAAGTCCACCCATACTTTATAAGCAGGACGCTTAGCTTCCGGATAAGGTTCTGCTCGCGCAATACGACCAACCCGTATATCGACTTTTAAAAAATCGTCGAACGAAATGTGGTTTGTAGCCCCTGACATAGTCAAACTATTCCTTACCCAATCTGCAGGTTAGACACTCACTGCTAGACACAGCTCACTTTTTAAAATGGAGCAATCCCGGTTAAAGATGGAGTTAAGTCAAATTCGTCGAGGAGCTCAAAAGGGTTACTCGAAGAACTCTAATAACCAATGGATTACTAATTTAAAGCCGCCGCCACAATTAATCGGACGGCGGCTCTGAGCTCTTCCTAGCTAACTATCTCATCGATCTTGGCGAGGTCATCGGCCGTCATCTTCCAACCAGCGGCAGCAACATTGCTTTTAATCTGATCTGGCTTGGTAGCACCTGCAATAACTGACCCCGTTACTTTTTGTGCAGCCAACCAGCTAAAGGCCAGTTCCAAGACTGAATGGCCCCTCTCCTCAGCAAAGGCTTTCAGTTTCTCAACCTTCGCAAAATTCTCTTCGGTAACGTAGCCACGATTGGCAAAACGAGGCATGTCTGTGAGTCGGGCTCCCTCTGGCATCGCATCCTTCTTATACTTACCAGTCAATAAACCCGAAGCTAGTGGGAAATACGGCAGCATTCCAAGTCCGTAGGCTTCCATCATTGGCACAACGTCCTTTTCAATTGCCCGATTGAGAACATTCCACTCCTCCTGGCAAGAGACAAATCTGTTAGTGCCTAGTTCACGGGCTATAAATTCTGCTTCAGCAGATCGCCAAGCTGGTAGGTTGGACGAGCCAACATACCTAACTTTTCCATCCCGGATTAGGTCATCGAGAGCTCGCAAAGTTTCATCAATTGGGGTTCTAGGGTCGAACTGGTGAAGCTGATAAAGATCAATCCAGTCCGTACCAAGCCTAGTCAGGCTATCCTCAACTGCCTGCATAATATATCGGCGAGCTGCGCCAATTTTTATACCTTCATCATCCATTGCCATGCCGAACTTAGAAGCCAGCACTATCTCTGATCGCTTCGCCCCCAAAGCCTGGCCAAGGAAACGCTCCGAATTACCCCGCCCTCCGTACATATCAGCTGTGTCAAACAGAGTTATTCCAGCATCGAGCGCGGCATGAACAACACCCGCTGTCTGGCTAGCATCTAAGCGCATGCCAAAATTGTTGCAGCCAAGCCCTACAAGTGAAACGCGGAGGCCTGATCGACCTAGATTGCGAAGTTCCATAAACGTCTTTCCTTATATCGATAAAAAGTAGACAGATAGCCAAACATTAAAAAATTTTCAGCGTATGGATACGGCAGCTAGTGCACTTGGTCTAGCGCTTAACGATTGCAAAAGACCAAATCGGATAAAAAACAAATCTCGCCGATCGCACTTTCTCCACTATATAAATTTAATACAGCACCCAAGATCAGGATTTGCCCATGTCTCATATAGTTAATCTCGTAACGTTCGATGAAAAAATTGAAGTGGGCCCTGACGAAACCATCCTCGAAATCGCACTAGAAGAAAATATTTCATATCCTTATGGCTGCGCATCCGGAAATTGTGGCGCCTGCAAGTCACGGCTTATTTTGGGGAATGTGGAGATGCGTTCACATTCCAGTTTTGCCTTGACCGATGACGAAAGAGCTCGTGGCATCATCCTAGCCTGCCGCGCAGAGCCCAGAAGTGACTGCACCCTAGCAGTCATGAATTATGACGACGCACTATCGCACCCGCTTAAACAGCTTCAAGGAGAGGTGATTTCAGTTCAAAAACTGACCCATGATATAGCTGCAATTCGATTACGTTTATCAGAACCGCTAGAATATACGGCAGGTCAGTTTGCAAGTGTCGCTTTCCCAGGCTTTCCTGCACGTGACTACTCATTCGCCACACCTCCCATGGACAACGAAATTGAATTTCATATTCGGCGCATGGGGGATCAGGGTGTATCAGCTTTTGTCTTCGACGAATTAGAAGTTGGGGAACTAGTAGCGGTTCACGGTCCTAAAGGTTTTGCTTTCTTAAGAGAACAAGAAACAGGCCCAATATTCGCGGTGGCAGGCGGGTCTGGACTTGCACCAATTAGAGCAATTCTAACAGCCGCACTTAATCATTCGAAAACGACGCAACGCCCTATAAACCTCTGGTTTGGTGCCAGGACCGAGTCAGATATCTATCTAGAGGAAGAGCTTAAGGCACTGCAGTCTGCGTGTCCTAGTTTTAAGGCGGATATTGTTCTGTCAGAAGCAACAGATGACTCACTTCGGAGAACCGGACTAGTTACAGAAGCAATCAGGTCAGATCTAGAAAAGCTTGGAACACAAGCTTTGGATGGAGCGAGAGCATATCTGGCCGGCCCCCCTAAAATGGTAGAAGCAGCGCAAGAGATTTTTACTGCGGCTGGACTAGATAACTCACGAATTCACGCGGACGCGTTCTATACAGAAGAAGACAAAGCAGCTCTGGATATCACCCGCTAGTTTTTAGGCGTGAATCTGGCGACCTTCAACCGCCAGAGCCGCTTCTTTCACAGCTTCATTTAACGTTGGATGGGCATGACACGTTCTGGCTATATCTTCAGAAGAGGCTCCAAATTCCATACCAAGTGCTATTTCCGCAATAAGCGTTCCCGCATCCGGTCCGATTATATGAGCACCCAACACTTGGTCGGTGTCTGAATCCGCCAAAATCTTTACGAACCCATCTCCACCACCCGAAGCCCGAGCTCGGGAATTTGCCTGGAATGGAAACTTACCAACCTTGTAATCCAGCCCCTGAGCTTTAAGTTCTTCCTCTGTACGCCCAACGGATGCAACCTCAGGATCAGTATACACAACACTGGGTATACAGTCGTAATCAATATGACTCGCCTGGCCTGACATTAGTTCAACGGCTACGACACCCTCATCTTCGGCCTTATGAGCCAACATTGGGCCATCGACGACATCTCCAATCGCCCAAATACCAGCAACGTTTGTTTGGTAATGACTGTTAATCTTAATCTTCCCGCGGTCTGTTTCGACACCAACCTTTTCGAGACCCAAACCTCGGGTGTATGGACGCCGCCCTATCGACACAAGAACTACGTCAGCTTCTACTTGCTCTGCTTTGCCACCTTTTGCAGGTTCAACGGTTAGATTGACACCGGAGCGCGTTGTTTCAGCTCCAGTTACTTTTGTTCCTAATCGAAATGAAAAACCTTGCTTCTTTAAGATACGCTGCATGGTCTTAGAGAGCTCAGCATCCATAGTCGGCAGGATCTTATCTAGAAACTCAATGACCTCGACCTCCGCGCCCAGTCGACGCCAAACAACCCCCATCTCTAGTCCAATTACGCCACCACCAATTACCACCAATTTTTTTGGGACTTTTTTTAGTTCCAACGCCCCTGTTGAGGTAACTATCTTTTTTTCGTCAACCTCGACACCTGGCAAAGGCGTTGATTCCGAACCAGTGGCGATGAGGATATGCTTTGTGTCGAGTATCCTTTCGCCTTTATCTAAAGCGACCTTGACCTTACCAGGCCCGAGAATTTCACCACGACCCTGCACATAATCGACTTTATTTTTCTTGAAGAGAAATTCGATACCTTGGGTAAGACCAGAAACGACCTCATTTTTAGAGGACATCATCTGATTGAGATCAAGGGCAACACCCTTCGTGACGACACCTAATTTCGCGAAGCCATGCTTTGCCTCGTGAAATGCATGGGAAGCATGGAGCAAATGCTTGGAAGGAATGCACCCAACATTCAGACAGGTGCCACCGAGAGTGCCACGCATTTCAACACAAGCTACGTTCATACCGAGCTGAGATGCTCTGATAGCGGCAACATAACCACCAGGGCCACCACCGATGACTACGAGATCGTAACCATGTTCCATCAGAACAGCCCCTTACATATCCAGAAGCATACGGCGCGGGTCTTCGAGAGTTTCCTTCATCCGTACAAGACAAGTTACCGCTTCAGATCCGTCAATTATGCGATGGTCATAGGATAACGCGAGGTACATCATTGGCCGAGCTTGAATGGAACCATCAGGCATGACCATTGGCCGAGCTTGTGTCTTATGCATCCCAAGAATAGCTGACTGCGGTGGATTTAAAATCGGAGTCGACAAAAGCGACCCATAAACACCCCCGTTAGAGATTGTGAAAGTCCCACCGGAAAGATCAGAGAGTGCTAGCTTACCGTCTCGAGCTTTCCGAGCGTATTCTCCAATTGCCTTCTCTATACCAGCTAGACTGAGCGTTTCTGCGTTCCGAATGACTGGAACTACCAGACCCTGTTCGGTCCCAACGGCAACACCGATATCGTAAAAATTCTTATAGACTATATCTTCGCCATCAACTTGAGCATTAACGGCAGGCACATCTTTAAGGCCCTGAATAGCGGCCTTCACAAAAAAAGACATAAAACCAAGTCGAACACCATGACGCTTTTCAAAAAGGTCTTTGAACTCTGATCGAACTGCCAATATTTCCGTCATGTCTACCTCGTTAAAGGTAGTCAACATGGCTGCTGTATTTTGAGCTTCCTTAAGCCGCTCCGCAATCCGACGCCGAAGGCGGGACATCTTAACGCGATCCTCAGAGCGATCAGCCGGAGGTTCAGCAATAGCAAAAACATCCATACCTCCAGTTCGAAGGTAATCTAAGACGTCAGCTTTTGTTAATCGGCCACCGCGGCCTGAAGCCTGAATTTGGCTGGGATCGAGTCCATGCTCCATCACAAGCTTCTTTACTGCCGGGGGCATCGGTGCAGCCGCCGCGGCAAGTGAAGCAGGTGAAACTTTCACCGCTGTTTGGAACTGCTTAGTTGGCTCTTCCACCTTCGAAATTACTTCTTCCTTTGCTGCAGCAGAGGCTTGCTTCAATGTTGCAGCCTCATTGGCCTTGGGAGGCGCTGATCTGGAAGAGGAGGCTGTTCCGCTTGGGTCAATGCTTCCCAACAGTGCACCAACCTCCACATTCTCGCCTTCACCAACAGCGAGAGAAGTAAGAACACCTGCTGAAGGGGCTGGCACTTCCACAGTGACCTTATCGGTTTCCAGTTCAACAAGAGGCTCGTCAGCCTCAACCCTTTCGCCAGCAGACTTAAGCCAACGAGCGATAGTCGCCTCTGTCACGGATTCACCTAACGCGGGGACCAGAATTTCAACAGCCATGATGTGTCCTTGCTGTATTCGGTGAAGCATTTTTGACGGTATTAAACCGTAAGTGCTTCATCAACGAGTTTAGACTGCTCGGCATTATGCCGCTTTAGAAGACCTGTTGCTGTAGCTGCCGACTCGGCACGACCGCAATATATAGGGCGGGTAGCCTTCAATTTTGGAATTTCGTTCAAAAGCGCTTCAAGTCGGCGATCCAAGAACCGCCAAGCGCCCATGTTTTCAGGCTCCTCTTGGCACCACACAACTTCAGCATTTGGGTATTTTTTTAATTCTGCACCCAACGACTTAACTGGGAACGGGTAGAGTTGTTCCAATCGAACAATTGCTACATCTTTCAGCTTGCGTTCTTCACGTGCAGCCAAAAGGTCGTAATAAACTTTACCCGAACAGAGCACCAATCTCTTTACCTTCGAGTTAGTCACTAACTCACCATTATCCGCGATGACACGATGGAAGCTCGTATTGCCCACAAAATCCTGCAACGATGAAACGCAAAGTTTATGTCGAAGCAGGGATTTGGGCGTCATTACAATTAATGGCTTGCGAAAATTTCGCCGCACCTGTCGGCGCAGCATATGAAAATAGTTAGCTGGTGTAGATGGGACACATACCTGCATGTTGTCCTCGGCGCACATCTGTAGGTAACGCTCAAGTCTTGCAGAGGAATGTTCTGGCCCTTGCCCCTCATAACCATGAGGCAACAGCATCGTTATACCGGACATGCGGAGCCATTTATGCTCCCCTGACGATATAAATTGGTCGATGATCACCTGAGCGCCGTTGGCAAAATCGCCAAATTGCGCCTCCCACATCACGAGAATATTTGGCTCAGCCGTAGAGTATCCATACTCAAAACCTAAAACCGACATCTCTGCGAGAGGACTATCTAGAACATCAACTTTAGCTTGTTCATCCCGGAGATGCTGGAGCGGCACATACTCTTGGCCTGTCTCTTGATCAGTAAATACGGCATGACGCTGTGAGAATGTGCCACGCCCGCAGTCTTGCCCAGAGAGGCGGACAGCTGTCCCTTCAACAGCACAGCTGCCAAAAGCGAGTGCCTCTGCCGTCGCCCAATCTATGCCTTTCCCCGTTTCGATAGCTTCCCACTTGGCTTTCAGCTGCCGATCAATCTTACTATTCAGTTTAAAACCCGAAGGTATTGAGGTGATTTTCCGACCAATTTCTAACAGAAGATCCTGATCAACGGCTGTATCCCCGCGGCGATCTTCTCCCTTAGCGATATCAAGACCAGACCATTTGCCCTCTAACCAGTCTGCCTTATTCGGCTTAAACGAGCTTGCAGCCTCAAAATCCCTTTCTAAAGTCGCACGAAAACTGTCAACAAATTGTTGAGCCGTTTCAGTAGTCAAAAGACCTTCGTCAACTAATCGGCTTGCATATAATTGCCGAGTTGTCGGGTGTTTACCAATCGCCTTGTACATCAATGGCTGTGTGAATGCCGGCTCATCGGTTTCGTTATGGCCTTGCCGACGATAGCAATACATATCAATTACGATGTCTTGCTTGAATTCATATCGAAACTCGGTTGCAAGGCGGGCAACGTGCACAACAGCTTCTGGGTCATCTCCGTTCACATGAAATACTGGTGCCTGAACAATCTTCGCCATCTCCGAACAATAAGGACCGGAGCGCGCCTCTGTTGGAGACGTTGTAAAGCCGATCTGATTGTTAATTACTACGTGAATTGTTCCACCAGTCTGATAACCCTTGAGTTCCGATAGCTCAAAAGTCTCAGCCACAAGCCCTTGGCCGATGAAAGCGGCATCTCCATGCAGCAATACGCCCATGACTTTCTGACGGGCTTTATCACCACGCTGTCTCTGTTTTGCTCGAACACGGCCAAGAACGACGGGATTCACCACCTCCAAATGCGAAGGGTTCGGTGTAAGAGTTAGATGAACGGTTTTACCGTCAAATTCCCGATCGGCTGACGTACCCAAATGATACTTGACGTCACCAGAGCCCTGCACATCCTCCGGATTAGCTGGATTTCCCTGGAATTCAGAGAAAATATTAACAAATGGCTTATCTAGGACATTGGCCAGGACGTTGAGTCGGCCGCGATGTGCCATCCCCACAACAATTTCTTCAAGGCCTAACTGACTACCACGCTTAATAATCTGCTCCATCAAAGGAACCAGGGACTCCCCTCCCTCGAGACCAAAGCGTTTTGCGCCGACAAACCTCCTATCCAAAAACTGCTCAAATGTTTCCGCTGCCGTTAGACGCTCTAAGATCGCGATTTTCCCACGATCGGTGAAATCCGTTTGGTTACGTGGCTCTTCTATACGGCGCTGGATCCAAATCTTCTGATTGGGGTCCTGAATATGCATAAACTCGACACCTATTTTGTCGCAATAAGTGTCCTCGACGACCTCCAAAATATTCCGAAGCGTCGCAGTCTCCATGCCAAGTACGTTGTCGATGAAAATTTCACGGTCAAGATCGGCCTCTGAAAAGCCATAAGTCTTGTAGTCAAGTTCGGGATGATATTCGACCTCAGTTAGCCCAAGGGGATCGAGTTTGGCATAGAGGTGGCCCCGGATCCTATATGCTCTGATGAGCATCAAGGCCCTAATAGAGTCTAGCGTGGCGGCTCTAACATCCACACTAGAACCTGAGGAGATGGGTTTCGCGTCAACTGGTGTTGACGCAGCTATTGTTGAATGCCCATTACCTATGGCCTTAGATCTGGGGAGCCCCCACCCTGGCCCATCAATTTCATCTAGAATTGCATCTGCATCGCCACGAAGATCTGCAAATAGAGCTACCCAGCTTCCATCTACACTACTTGGGTCTGCCAAATACTGCTCGTAGAGTTCAGCCAGGTAACCTGCATTAGCACCAAAAAGATAACTGGTGCGGTCCGCCATAAGCCGCTCGATGGTCATGGACGCTCGGTCACTTGCCATTTTTTTATAGACTGCTACCGGCTGCACCGGCCCAGCCCCCTCTCACTATTGAGCCAATCATCTCATAGAGACAACTACGCTATTTGGGTCACTTACCCATAGCTTTCAACATGGTGTCCCCAAGCCCTGCCGGACTTTCACTCACCATTATTCCAGCATTTCGAAATGCTTCGAACTTTGCTTGGGCCGTTCCTTTTCCGCCAGCGATGATGGCACCTGCATGCCCCATTCGCTTACCAGGAGGAGCTGTTGCCCCAGCAATAAATCCTACCATTGGTTTTTTGGTTTTGGACTGGCGATAAAATTCGGCGGCGTCCTCCTCAGCTGACCCCCCTATTTCACCTATCATGATGATCCCTTGCGTCTCATTATCGGCCAAGAACATTTCTAGACAATCGATAAAGTTGGTCCCATTCACGGGATCACCACCGATACCGATACATGTCGTCTGACCAAGTCCAACCGCAGTTGTTTGCGCAACAGCCTCGTAAGTCAGAGTTCCTGATCGTGATACGACACCGATGATACCCCGTTTATGGATATGACCAGGCATAATTCCGATCTTGCACTCGTCGGGCGTAATTACACCGGGGCAGTTTGGACCGATCAGCCGGCTTTTAGAGCCTGCCAGTGCTCGCTTGACCCGCACCATATCAAGAACTGGGATTCCCTCAGTGATGCAAATGACAAGCTCTACCTCGGCATCAATGGCCTCAAGAATTGCATCAGCAGCAAACGGCGGTGGAACATAAATTACACTGGCGTCGACACCGACTGTATCCTTAGCCTCATGTACCGTGTTGAAAACAGGCAGTCCGAGATGCTGTTGGCCTCCCTTACCAGGCGCAACACCACCGACCATGTTTGTTCCGTAAGCAATTGCGGTCTCAGAATGAAAAGTACCCTGACTGCCAGTAAAGCCCTGGCAGATAACCTTTGTTGCCTTATTAATTAGTACCGCCATTAGGCAGCCTCCCGCATCGCCTTGACAACTTTTTCAGCTGCATCCCTCAGATTATCAGCTGGCACAATATCTATGCCTGAAGCTGCCATTATTTCCTTTCCCCTCTCGACGTTTGTGCCCTCGAGACGGACGACCAAAGGCACAGAGAGGCCAACTTCCTTCGCTGCAGCAACTACCCCTTCAGCGATGATGTCACAGCGCATAATCCCGCCGAATATATTGACTAGAATTGCCTTAACATTTGGATCAGATAAAATGATTTTAAAAGCAGCAATTACTCGCTCTTTATCTGCTCCTCCGCCCACATCAAGGAAATTTGCAGGCTCCGCTCCATTTAATTTGATGATATCCATGGTGGCCATAGCTAACCCGGCCCCATTGACCATACACCCTATCTCGCCATCCAAAGCTACATAGTTCAGGTGTAAGTCTTCAGCTTGACGCTCTACTGGATTTTCCTCTGAAACATCCCGCATCCCCTCAACGTCAGGGTGCCTGAATAGAGCATTATCATCAAAGTTCATCTTGGCATCGAGAGCCATGATGTCGCCAGATCCAGTAACAACTAGAGGATTAATTTCTATCATATTAGCGTCAAGATCCTGGAACGCCTTATACATCCCGACGATCAACTTGACGGCAGAGCTAACCTGCTTCCCCTCGAGCCCTAGTTTGAATGCTATGCGGCGAGCCTGGAACTCCGACATTCCAACAGCCGGATCGATTACGATTGTTTTGATCTTATCTGGGGTTTCAGCGGCAACTTCTTCAATGTCCATGCCACCTTCTGTGGAGGCAACAACAACTACGCGGCCATGACCCCGGTCTACCAACATGGAGAGGTACAACTCGCGGGCTATATCGCATCCATCCTCAACATATAGGCGCCCAACCTCTTTACCTTCAGGGCCCGTCTGATGCGTCACTAACGTCATACCAAGCATGCGTTTGGCTTCCGCTTCGACCTCGGCTCGGGATTTTACTACCTTTACACCACCACCCTTTCCACGCCCACCAGCATGGATTTGAGCTT
>JAURGE010000062.1 GCA_030833925.1 Alphaproteobacteria bacterium | reverse complement strand
ATGATGATGCCAGGCGGGGACCTCGTTGGAGTGGATCACGCTACCCTAAATATTATTGCGGCAGTGCTTGCAGTGGTATCTGTGGCTCTAGCCCGTTTTTTCCGTCGGCGAAAACTCGCAGGATAGGGAATAAGGGGGGTAGCAAAGTGGTCGGAGAAGTTTGGCGCATTGGCGATGTAAAAATTAGCCGGATCGTGGAAATTGAAGCGACGGGAGGCATGACCCGTATCATTCCTGATGCGAGCCGTGAAAGAGTTATGGGTATCCGGTGGCTTTATCCTCACTTTGCGGATGAGGAGGGGCGAATGCGCGGCGCCATTCACGCTCTGCTCGTTGAAACGCCGGATATGAGCATCCTCGTTGATACATGTATTGGCAATGACAAGGAGCGTTCTGTCCCAGCTTGGAACCATCTTCAGACGGCTTTTCTCAACGACCTGAAGTCAGCCGGCAAAGGTCGCGAGCAGATTGACCGAGTTCTTTGCACCCACTTGCACACTGACCATGTAGGCTGGAATACCATGTGGACGGGGTCTGAATGGGTCCCAACATTTCCGAATGCCCGTTATCTTTATGGTGCAAAAGAATTCAATTTTTGGCGAGAAAATGCTGAGGATGGTCAAGCGCAAGTTATGCAAGACAGTGTCTTACCGGTTTGGGACGCTGGCCTAGTTGATTTGGTGGAACAGGATGCAGAGATTTGTCCTGGCATCACTCTGATCCCGTCACCCGGTCATACTCCAGGTCATGCAAGTGTTCTAATTGAAAGTGCTGGACAAAGCGCACTCATTACAGGCGATTTTCTCCATCATCCTGTCCAGATGGCTCATCCGGAATGGTCTAGTTCACCTGATGTTGATCGCCCACAGGCTATTCAAACCAGAAAGACGATGTACAACCGCTTTGCAGATGGGCCTACTCTCATAATAGGAACCCATTTTGCGACGCCAACAGCAGGTTACATCAAGAAAGATGGTGACGCTTGGCGGCTAGAGGTTTGAAGTCTAACTCTGGATACCAGTGACTTTAGCTGAAATCCAAAACCAGAGATTTTCACTCAAAACGCAATCAGGCTCGCAAGTGATACATCTTCGGGATTAGATAGAAATTCGTCATCGACCCGATCGGATTGGCCGCAGATTAAATACAGCGTCAGTTGATGTTTTAATTTTCTTCAATTTTTTCTAGCACTGGCAGCAAGTACTGACGAAATAGGTCCGGGTTCTCGGACATTGGGAAATGCCCCATTCCCCGCATTACCTCAAAGTGCGCCGCTTCGATAAGCTCCGCCAGTTCCTTCCCCATTTCCGGCGTGGCTGATGGGTCGTATTCACCAGAAAGAAGATAGATTGGGCAGGGTGAATTACGCAGCGGCTCTGCAAGGCCATTTCGAAGGTCCCCATCCTTAAAATAATATTGGACGTCGCCGTGGAATATGCCGGGCCCACCTTGCATGTAGTGCCACATAGTTTCCCATCTCTCTGAGGCGGGCGACTGCGGGGCAATCATGCCTGCCATAGAAGCTCCTGATAACATTCCTCCGTGAATATCAGGTCGATGAAGGGCACGTTCTGGTGGAAGGGGGCCGAGGCTTATATCCTCAGCATATAATGCGGATTGAAGGCCTATTGCAGCCCTGAAACGCTCGCCGTGACGTAGGGCAAGATGGAGGACTGCTCGTCCTCCGATGGAGCACCCCATTACTATTGGCTTATCTAAGCCCATTGCGTCGACGAAGGCCATGATACTGGCCACATAGAGATCTGTGGTTAATTCATAGACCTCACGCTGAAACCCGTTTGGTGGGGAAGATTTGCCATGCCAGGGTAGATCAAAAGCGATCACACGAAAGCGACTGGTGATCTCTGCATCGTTAAGAATGTGTCGGAATTGTCTTCCGTCACTACCGGCTGTGTGCAGGCAAATAAGAGGCGGGCCTGAGCCAGCTTCTTCGAAGTAGACGCGATGAGGGATACCTTTGATGTCCAAACGAAGATAATGGCCTGTCACGGCCTCCAGTCCTGGCGGCAAATATGCTGGGTTTTGTGCACCTGCGTCTAGGCGTGAGAAGAGCATTTCGAGAAGCAGCATCTGCCGGAAAAAGAGACCGACGTCGCCTTCAACAGTCATGTGTCTTCTGCGGCGCATAGTAGAGAGTGTTTGAAAGCCTGGTTTTGGCTCATCAGAAAGAAAGTTTCCCCACGCTTCCGCGCTTGCAATCATCGAAAAGTCAGGCCTTTCCGATTGTGGCGTATCCAAAAGACTAAGAAGCCCATCCTTAATTTTGACGTAGGTTGCGTCTTTGTCTGCAAAAATCGAAAAACTGAAAGACGAAAGGGATAATAACAGTTGAACCTGCGGATTTTCCTTTGATCTATCTTTGATATAGCTGAACATGATGTGCACTTTCTTACTGCTTTTAACGAAGAATAAACGTTTGAATTTATTCCGTCTTCAGCAGCGCTCATGTCTTTTTGAGGAGGGCGTTTAGAAGCCCTGAGCAGCCGGTGCCTCTGGATTGTGAATAGGGGGCAGATTTTTGAGGTATTTAAGAAGTGCTTCTAAATCGTCTTTCTGCAACTTAGATGTTCCATTTTCGACAACTTCGTACATTTTTGACCCAACTACATCGCCATTGATTTTGAGCCCGCTGGTGAGAAGAAAAGATATATCTTCGTCACTCCACCCTCCCAGGCCAGTTTTTGGATCTTGCGTCAGATTAGGGGCAGTTTCCCCCTGTAGTCCGTTTTTTACTCCTGCCATCCACCTAGATCGCACTAAGCCGCCTGTGGGATACCGCTCCGTATGGCATTCACCACAGTGTGCAACGGCTTCGGCAATATAGGCACCTCGGTTCCAGGTATCGCTTTGGTTGCTGTCCTCTGTGTATGCGCCTTCACGGAAATGAAGTAATTTCCAGAATTTTACTCCCCAACGCTGGTTGAATGGAAAATTTAGGGCGTGTGGTTTACTGGGCTGATTCTGGGGAGGCCGAGCCATGATTGCTGTTTGAATTGCCAGCATGTCACCGTCAGTCATGCGGGTGTAGGCTACGTAAGGGAAGGCAGGAAAGTAATGCTCCCCCTTCGGGCTGCGACCATGACGAAGTGCCCGGATAAAATCTTCTGATGACCAAGCCCCAATACCGTGCTCAATGTCGCTAGAGATGTTTGGAGCAAAGAAGACGCCAAAAGGAGTTTTGAGTTCCCGTCCCCCCGCAAGTTGTGCTTCTTTTCTCGTAGGCTCTGTATGACAGCTGACACAACCTGCAAGGCCGAGAAGGAATTCACCGCGCTCTGCAGACGTCAGAGCTGGGTTTAAAGCATGAGTGATTTCTACATTTTCCTTGGAATCAATCGCTAGGAAGCCAACAAATGCAAGCGTGCAAAGAGCTATAAATACGATACTTAAGCGTGCTATTCGGGCATTGATGCTCATTCATGAACCATAACTGAAATCAAGAGCTTTTGTCTTGTCCCAATCCAAGCATACGGCATATGGCGGTAGTCAATTCGGCACGGTTAAGTGTGTAGAAGTGAAAAGCGTTTACGCCTTCTCGTTCTAACTGCTTGCATTGTTCAACAGCCATTGCAGCCGCGATACCAGAGCGTGTTTCTAGATCGTCATCTAACCCATCAAAACGTTGAGCGACCCAATTTGGAACGGTTGCGCCACAACGGCCTGCAAATGCAACCATGGACTTAAAATTTGTAACAGGAAGAATGCCCGGAATGATTGGCATCTCGATCTTAGCCGCTGCCATACGGTCTCGATAACGGAGAAAATCCTCAGTCTCGAAAAAGAACTGAGTAATGGCACGGTTCGCCCCAGCATCAAATTTACGCTTTAGATTATCAATTTCAGCGGCTAAGTCTTTGGCCTCGGGATGAGTTTCTGGATAAGCCGCAACCGAAATTTCAAAATCATGCAGTTGCTTTAGCCCCCTGACTAAGTCTGACGCGTATGCATAACCGTGAGCGGTCGGTTTATATGGTTGTCCAGGCTCAGGCATGTCTCCCCTTAGAGCAACGATATGTCGGACACCCATTGCCCAGTATTCGTTTGCTATTTCATTAATTTCAGCAGTGGTTGCCGCCACACAGGTCAAATGAGCCGCTGCTTCAAGAGTAGTTTCCTCTGCAATTCGGCGCACAGTTGCGTGTGTGCGCTCGCGGGTTGTTCCACCGGCGCCGTAAGTCACTGAAACAAAGGTTGGTTTGAAGGGGGTCAGTCTCTCAACTGAACGCCACAATGTTTCCGCCATTTTTTCAGTCTTGGGCGGAAAAAATTCAAAACTAACCGATGATGACATTCTTGATCCTAGGTAGGGGTATGATCAGCGCTGATCGGTTTCCGAGTGCGCCAGATGGAGACGGTTAAAGGATTGCCGGGTAGGCTATCCTCATCAAAAAGAACCAGGCCAGCATCATGTGTCCAGCGGGCTACTTCAGAGGACGCAAACCCTAGACGTCTATGTGCATGGTTATGACGAAGTTGGTCGAGATTGTGTGGCGCGAAATCAACAAGAATTGCTGTGCCCCCTGGTTTCAGTAATCTCGCTACTTCAAAAATTGCTTTCGCAGGATTGTCCAAGAAGTGCAGAACTTGGTGGGCGGTTATCAAATCAAATTGCGAGTCATCGAAGGGGGCAGCGTAGAGGTTGCCGTGCCTAACGCTACAGTGTGTAAGGCCAGCTGCAGCAATCCTGTCACGTGCAAGAGCAAGCATTTCCCGACTGATGTCCAACCCGGCGGCCCTGGATGCAAAGGGAGCAAATAATTCCAAGATCCGACCGGCGCCAACACCGATATCAAGGTAGTCACCAACCGTTGTTTTGGGTGCGAGGCGCAGCAGGCGGGCTTCAAGCTCTGCTTCATCGACATGCAAAGACCGAATGGCATCCCACGTTTTAGCGTTAGCTCGAAAATACGCCTCAGCTTCGGCCGCTCGGTGCGCACGAACCTCTCCTAGACGTTCTGCATCACGACGGAGAACATGCTCGTTGGTATCGGTTGAGTTCAAAAGCCAAACCGCAAGACGGTTCGCTTCCCCTGAATCGGCTAGGCGATGGAATACCCAGGCCCCTTCTCGAAATCGAATTAGTAGGCCTGCTTCCGTGAGAATTTTAAGGTGACGAGAAACTGCTGGTTGGGTCATGTCGAGAATTTCTGTGATCTCAGTCACAGTCAATTCGCCTTCGGCACACAAGGCAAGCATTCGAAGCCTGGTGGCCTCTGCTGCTGCACGCAACATTGTTATGAGTTGATCCAAGAGAAAACTCGCGTGGGGATAAAATTGCACATGCGGATATGCGCATATTGTTAAATGTATAATAATTCCATACTTACAATTCAATCTGCGTAAGATAGGTGCGTCACCTTTTCGTTCGACAGCCGTGCTCAGAACACTTGATACTATTGGCCTTACTTAGGACTTTCGCTAAACCGTTAGCGATAAGTAGTGAGGTGCGACAGCCGCATGAATGTAAGAGCGATAGGAAGGGTGACTAGGGCCTGCTTTGCAGCCCTCGCAATCTTTGCGGTCGCAGGCTGTGCCTCTTTGTCTCAAGATCAAGCTGACCGTGCGGAAAGCATAGCGGTGAATGATCCGTTTGAACCCGCTAATCGGGCGGTGTTCGCGTTGAACGAAGTGATTGATACCATATTGCTGAGGCCAATCGCTATTGCCTACAGGGAGTTAGTGCCAGGTCCCGCAAAAACGGCTGTATTTAATTTTGTCCGCAATCTGTCTTTGCCATTGACGATCGTTAACGATGTTCTGCAGGGAGAGTGGGATAGAGCGGACACAGCAACAAGGCGTTTCGTAGTTAATTCGGTTGCGGGTATAGGTGGGCTTTTCGATATAGCGACAGATATTGGTCTGCCTCATCACAAAGAAGACTTCGGTCAGACCTTCGCTACCCTCGAGGTTGTCCCGGGGCCATACCTTGTGCTTCCTATACTTGGTCCTTCCTCCACTCGGCATACCTTTGGACGTGTTTTGGACTTCCTTCTGGACCCAGTTTCTTTTGCCTCAGCAAGCGCTCCCTTCGAAGCTAAAATGGCAGTCAGGGGATTGACAATTGTTGATCAGAGATACCAACTGCTGGGACCTTTAGATGAAGTAAAGCGCACGTCTCTTGATTATTACGCTGCATTGCGGTCGGCCTACCGTCAGCGTCGGGATTACGAAATCCGTAATAAGGATCAAAAACCAACTGACGCGGGAGCATCGCGTCCACCGGTTCAGTAGGGTGGTTATGCTGAGAAGATTCATTTTTTTGCTAATCATAGCATGGTGTGGCCAAATCCTGCCGACACTTGCCAGTGCTGGCCCTGCCTATGACGTAATTAATGTTCTTGCCAGTAAATCAACGCCAGTTTTGAATAGTCGAGATCTATCTAAAACAGCTAGGGCTCAGCAGCTCCAAGCCATTATGCAGGGGTTTGTTGATCGCGATCAGATGGCAGTTTCTATGATGGGAAGGTACTGGCGGCGCGCTGATGCTAGTCAGAAAGCTGAGTTACCCATTCTTTTGGAAGCCTACCTATTGGACGCGTACGTCAGCCGGTTAGATTCAGTAAACGGTTCGTTAAGTTTTGCTATCCAGGGGGAACGGACTTTAGGCAACAGAACCCTAGTCGATACTGAAGTTGTACGGCCAAACGCTCCGAATATTTTGGTTGCTTGGCAAATTGAAGAGTTCGAGGGTAGGTCAGTTATAACTGACATAATTATTGAGGGTGTCAGTCTAGTTGTCAGTCAGAGAGCAGACTTTTCAAGCATCATTCGCCAGCAGGGTGGATTAGATGGACTAATAACTATCTTACGACAAAAACTTCAGTCTAAATGATGTTAAATTAATTTGTAGTTTGACTGGCGCTGTTCTCAATCACCTTGCCCTTAGTTACCTCGAATAGGGTATCTGCTATCTCTGTCCAAGCAGGCCGATGCGTAATTGCTATAATCGTATATTTCCCCCTCAGCGCCTGGATATTCTTAACAATTGTTGCTTCAGTCTCTGGGTCGAGAGCACTGGTTACTTCATCCAGTACAAGCACCTCCGGTTTTGTAGCGAGGGCGCGAGCAATAGAAATTCGTTGTCTTTGACCGCCTGAGAGTTTGCCGCCAGTTTCGCCCACGATTGAATCGAGCCCGTCTGGATGCTCTTCAACAAAGCTTCGAGCATTCACCTGGTCTAGCGCTGCCCATATCGCCTCGTCTGATATTTCAGGGTCTCCGAGGGTGATATTTTCACGAATACTATTATGAAGCAGAGTGAGTTCCTGAGGGACGTAGCCAATTTTTCTCCGCCACTCACGAATATCTACTTCTTCGATCGGTGTGTTTCCAATCAGAACGCGTCCGCTATCCGCCTTATACAGACCAATCAGTAAATCAACGATTGTTGTTTTTCCGGCCCCGGAAGGCCCCATAAAGACGGTAATCTTTCCAGAAGGTATGGTTAGGGACATGTCGTCGATCACCAGACGATCGCCGTGGCTGAAGATTACGTTTTGGAATTCAAATCCAGTATTAGTTTGGGGTAAGGCCTTGCCAGGCCAGCGTTCCTTATTTGAAACAGCTTCAGCGATCAGTTCTTCTGAACGCAAATACGCACTTTCTAGCTGCACCGAATTTTGAAGGAACCGCTGGAGTTTTTGGACGATAGAAATCAGCTGGAAAAACACAATCCCCGAGACAATTAGCTCTGGTAAAGGGACTTCCCAGATATAGTGAGCCATGTAGATGGACAAGGCGATGACCATAACAATTAGGGCGTCGCCACCTTGGAGCATGCCTTGTTTGGCTATTTCTCTCTTAACTAAAGAGCGTTGCAATCGAGTGAGAGCGTGGGTCATAGCGTCAAGAGAAACGCTCCAACGATCCATAGTTTTAAGAGGTTTTATATTGCCGAGCATATCGACAGCATGAATCGTTAGATCTGCGGTCCGACCTGTCTGACGATCACCTGCTTTGCGAGACATACCCACCAGACTACTTAAAGCACCTGTCACAATTGCACCACATGCAACGCCACCAAGCGCTAATTTCCAGTCAACCATTAGTGCTACAAGCATATAACCAGTGGCTTGGACACTGTATGCAACAACTCTAGCCGCATGCACATATGCATCACCAGCTCGGCCTGCATCATTGGCGATGGTATTTGCAAAGCGGCCACGACTTTGGTCGGAGTAAAACGTCCATCGTGCGCTGAACAGAGCAGCGATTAGGCGCCTTCTGAAATCAGTAGCGACTCTGGCTGCAGCAATACCGGCATAAGTAAGAGCAAAGAATGAGAGTAAACCCTTAACGATCATAAAAATGCATACCAAGCTGAGCATAATGCCCAGAGTTGGACTCAAGCCGAGTGCCGATATGAACTCCCTAACAACACCATTCAGCCCAGACGAATTATCGGTGTCGCCGCCGGACATCGATATAACAGCGGGCAGTAAAGTAGAGATGCTAGCAATCTCTGCTATACCGCCAACAATTAGGCAAGTTAGGACCAACCAGGGTTTGGTATCACGTGCGTGGAAAAATATTTTAAAAATGGTGCGCATGTAAGCTCCCGCCCACGGTATTGCGGGCTTTGGCTGTCTACTGCGAGGTTGGCTTGTACGTCAAACTCAAACCAGTAATTCAGACAACTCTTTTAAATCAGAAACTATTAAGTCTGGCTGCTGAGGCCACTCACCAAATGGACGCTTGCGTCGGTCGATAAATGCTGACCGCATGCCGTATGACTTGGCACCTACGCAGTCGAAAGCGTGATTTGCTACAAAAAGTATGCTTGAGCGATCTATGTTTAAAATCTCTTCAGCTGTGGCGTAGGTTTTCCAATGTGGTTTGAAATATCCTGCCTCTTGCACCGAGATAATATTGTCAAAAGGTATTCCAATATGAGGTTGCGCAGCCTCCAGCATGTCTCTATCACCATTCGAGAGGATAGCTAGTTTATAACGCTCACGCAGATGACCCAGAGCAGACTGCGCGTCTGGAAATGGCTTTAATTTTTCGATTTGTGAGACAAGCCAGAAAACCTCTTCTTGGGTATACGATATACCTGCTCTATCCATCACGTGGCTCACGGCTCGATGCCCAATTTGGCGGTATGGCGTATGACCTCTATCGCAAAGGGCGTCTATCATAGAATTTTCGAAATGTGTCCGTCGCCACCACGTTACAAAGCTATGAGGTTTTCCCTCCCATCCTTTCGATATTAGAAAAGGACTAACGGCCTCTGTAAGGCCCTTCTGCATATCGACGACTGTACCGTAAAGATCGAAGACCAAATACTGGATTTCGCGTTTAAGGATTTCTGGGTTGGCCATGTGGGTCTCTGCTGAAAATTAGAAAGCAATGCAGTTATTCGATGAATTCCAATATGAGCCCCCGAGCCATATCGCGATCAATTTGAAGAGCTGAACCGGTATTTTGGTGAGGGATGTCAGCTTGCTTCAAATATTTCTCTGTTTCTCCAAGGTCTTTAACGCCTATGGAAAGAATGTGCCAGATTGGTCTTTCATTCGCTGGATGAGTTTTTGCGTCTTGATGCGCTTTACCAATGCTTTCATCGGTTGCTAGGCGAATAAACCCACGGCCACTATCAATCTCTGCTCCAAATTCTGTTTCCCTAATGGAACGAGTGCCAAACAGCTTGGCCATTGCTTGTGCTGTCTCTATTGGGTCCATGACGAGACCTGTAATGCCGGCAAATTTATTGGCTCCGTTGGCATGGGTGGTCAGGCGAGTATTGCGCATTAATTCGGGTGTTTTATGCCCACATATGAATATTGGCATGCCTGCGAGATCGGCGGGTTCTAGGAAAAGATTGCGGAACCGAACCATGCCCTCCGGCTCTTTGGATGGACGGGCCAAGTCACTTGGGCCTTCAGTTCGTACACCCAAAGCCTCAACCTGGGCTTTCACCGCATCTGCATCTGTTGTGCCAAGCGCAAGCCGATGCAGGCCTTCCCCGCGGACTTCTAACTTTTCCTGCAATCCACCATCAGGATACTCTGGCTGGTTGATCCCGAGGAGTTCCAGATAGGTCTCCTGAAACATCAAACAATAATTTGCTGTTGCCCTATTTTGATGATCGCCCATTGGCGCTGCAGTGAAACCTAGTTTCGCGTAATCCTCGCGAGCTCTCTCCAAGTCACGGACAGCAATGATGCAATGGTCAAGGCCAATGACTGGGTTCATTTGAAACTTCCTCTTAAGTTTTCAAAATGGATGCCATGACCCGGTCACGAGTTAAAGGCATATCAAGAATTGGTTCGCCAAGAGCATGAGCAACTGCATTCATAATTGCGGCTGCTGTTGGGCCAACTGTGCATTCCCCAACACCTAGGGCAATATCGTCTGGCCGTGAGATTAGCTCTGCATTTATTTCCGGAATCTCGCTGAAACGAAGGATCGGATAACTATCCCAATCCGTGGAAATTATGCCGGCACCTTCGATCTTAACCTCTTCTTTCAGTGCCCAACTTGCCCCTTGTACACACCCACCTTCAAGCTGGTTAAGTATACCGTCTGGGTTCACCGCTAATCCTGCATCCGCAACGGCCCAAATGTGTTCAAGGCGGACCTCCTCTTCTACCGAAACCGCGACAGCAACGGCCGCCATAGCAGCGATGTTTTTGTAGCGAGAATAGGCAATCCCCAGACCCTTCCCGTTTCCACTAGGGCCACGATTAGACCAACCGCACATCTCGGACACTCTTTTTAAGACCGCTCTCGCACGATCGTCATCGAGTAGTGATAAACGATATTCTACGGGATCTTTTTCGGCTTCCTTAGCTGCAAGATCCATCATGTGTTCAATGGCGCAGACGTTGGGAAGAGCTCCAAGCCCCCGTAGTGCTGAGGTGCGCACCGCTGGTTCGCGGATAAGGTGGTGATGGATATGTGTGCTTCCTACTTGATAGGCTGGGAATGCATTGCGGGGACCGCCGTACCCTCGTTCAGGCGGTGGGTCAGATGGATCACCTTCTGGCGCATTAGCACCCAGAGACTTGGCTGCCAACATAACAACGCCAGGAGCACCTGGCCTCTGAACATGAACTGGGCTCCAGATATCAGTTTTCCAGTCAATGGGATCACCGTTAGAATTCAATACGGCTTCAATATCCACTTGCATGGCCGGGCCTACTGGCTCAAATGCGAATTCCTCTTCACGTTGCCATTGCATTCGGATCCATGTGTTTGGAATTTCAAGAGCGACTATGGCCGCATCAAGGGCAGCGTCGTCCGCGCCATTGTGACCATAACAGCCTGGGCCATCAGAATGACGCGCATGAATTGATGTCTCGTCAATATTC
>JAURGE010000061.1 GCA_030833925.1 Alphaproteobacteria bacterium | reverse complement strand
TGTCGTCGCTAAAATAGTCGCTTAAGCGAGGGCTTAAGAGATTATCTCTCAAAGGGCGATAGTGCTCACAATTCAAGTAGGAGCGTAGCTCAATTGGTAGAGCACCGGTCTCCAAAACCGGGGGTTGCGGGTTCGATCCCTGCCGCTCCTGCCACTTGATTGGGCCTTTTAAATCGTCTGCGGCTTGAGTTTGCTGATTTTTAGAGTAAATAAGGCGCCTGTTTTTCAGGCGTAACGGTTGGAAAAGAGATGGCAAAAGCAACTACAGGAGCGAAAACTGGCGCCGGCAAGTCCGGGCCCGCCGCCTTTGTTCGGCAGGTTCGTCAGGAAGTTTCTAAGGTTACTTGGCCAAGTCGCAAAGAAACTACCGTTGCAAGCATCATGGTGTTCGCCATGGTATTTTTAGCGGCTATTTTCTTCTTTTTTGTCGATCAGGGTTTGGCAATCGCTGTTCGATTTGTTCTCGGGCTCGGAGGCTAAAATTATGGAGCCGCGCTGGTATGTCGTTCACGTCTATTCGGGCTTCGAAAGCAAAGTTGCGCAGTCTATCCGAGAGCAGACTGACCGAGAGGGCTTGGGCGCTGATATCTTGGAAGTGTTGGTCCCCACCGAGGAAGTTGTTGAAGTAAAGCGTGGATCTAAAACCAAAGCGGAGCGGAAATTTTTTCCTGGTTACGTCCTTGTAAAGATGTCAATGACCGACAGGGCTTGGCATCTCGTTAAGAACACAACAAAGGTTACGGGCTTCCTGGGCGCTGGCAAAAAACCTTCACCCATTTCGGAATCAGAAGCTCGCCGAATTGTTGATCAAACTCAGGACGCGAGCGAGCGGGTAAGGCCATCCGTTACGTACGAGGTGGGAGAAAACGTACGTGTTTCAGATGGTCCTTTTGCAAGCTTCAATGGCGTTGTAGAGGACGTAGACGAAACTCGTGCCCGTTTGAAAGTTTCAGTCTCGATATTTGGTCGGTCAACACCGGTCGATTTGGAATACGGGCAGGTTGAGAAGGTTTAATAGGGGGCGAAAAGCTAAAGGGGCCTGGCTCATTTCTCGAAATGAACGGGTCAAAAATAGTTTTGCGGGAGGCCAACCCTGGCCGTTTACCGCACACATCGTCTGAATAGTCAGTCGATGGTTAATCTGGGGGAGCCATAATGGCTAAAAAAATTAGTGGTTATATAAAGCTGCAGGTGCCGGCAGGGAAAGCAAATCCGTCACCACCCATTGGCCCAGCACTAGGTCAACGCGGCGTAAACATCATGGAATTCTGCAAGGCGTTTAACGCTCAAACTCAGCAAATGGAAGCTGGGATGCCAATTCCAACTGTTATCACTGTCTATGCAGACAGATCTTTCAGTTTCATCACCAAAACTCCTCCCGCATCTTATTACATTAAGAAGGCTGCCGGAGTTGGAAAAGGCTCGCAAACGCCTGGTAAGGCTGCAGGGGTTGCTGGAAAGATAACTTGGGATCAGCTGCGCGAGATTGCGCAGTCAAAGCTTGCAGATATGAGTGCAAACGACGTCGAAGCAGGGGCCAAAGCACTGGCTGGGTCAGCTCGGTCAATGGGCATTCAGGTGGTGGACTAAGCAATGGCTAAGAATGGAAAACGTGTCACCGATGCGCGCAAGTCAGTTGATGCATCAAAGTTGTATGGACTTGGTGAGGCCGTAAAATTTTTAAAAGACCAATCAAAAACGAAATTTGATGAGACGGTCGAAATAGCAATTAATCTCGGTGTTGATCCGCGCCATGCCGATCAACAAGTTCGTGGAATGGTTGCTCTTCCCAACGGGACTGGTAAGTCGGCACGCGTTGCCGTTTTCGCCCGGGGGGCCAAGGCAGACGAAGCATTGGCAGCTGGGGCCGACATAGTTGGAGCTGAAGATTTAGCCGAGACTGTGCAGGCCGGAAACATTGATTTCGATGTGGCAATTGCAACCCCTGATATGATGCCAGTAGTCGGTCGGCTCGGTCGTGTTTTGGGCCCCCGGGGTATGATGCCTAACCCTAAGTTAGGAACAGTTACCCAGGACGTTGCTGCAGCTGTAGAGGGTGCAAAGGGCGGCCAAGTTCAATACCGTGTTGAAAAAGCGGGTATAATCCATGCCGGGGTAGGCAAGATGAGCTTCTCTGAAGATCAGATTGTCGGAAATATTAGGGCATTGTTTGATGCTGTTGTTCGCGCGAAGCCATCTGGCGCAAAAGGTACCTACATCAAGAAGGTATCTCTAACTTCAACTATGGGTCCTGGCTTACGCATTGATCCTTCGAGTATGAATGAGGGGCAAGGTACCTGATTTAAGGAATTTCGGCCTGGGTAACCTGGCCGAATGTCTCCTAGCCGTAATAACGGTTAAGGGGTCGTTAAAGAACGTCTGTCCGAGATTGTGGGCGCTGCAGCCACCGAATTCGTTCGGTCAATGTGGCTTAAATTTTTAGCCCTCATGAGACAGGAGATCGAAGTGTTTGTGGTTGGTTCGACTGTGAACCTTGACACGCTTGGGTCACCTCCGGAGAGGCGAAAACCAGCCGTTGGGGCAGGGTATTCCTTCTCGAGCGGCTTAACCTGGGTGAGGTGGTTATCACGCCTCATGCCTAACAACGGAGTAGACCTACTTGCATCGACAGCAGAAGGAACAGGTGGTCGAAGCGCTTCATGAGACCTTTTCTAGTGCCAGCAGCATTGTTGTTGCGCATCAGAAGGGTTTGACGGTTGCGCAGATGACGGACCTTCGAGGGCGCATGCGGGAGGCTGGAGCTGGTTTTAGGGTAACCAAGAACCGGCTGGCCAAACGGGCGCTCGATGGAACCCCGTACGAAGGTATTGCTGATCTTTTCAGCGGCCCCACTACGGTTGCCTACTCCAATGATCCGGTAGCCGCAGCTAAAGTTGCGGTAAAGTTTGCCAGTGACAATGACAAATTCGAAGTTGTTGGTGGCGGGCTAGACGGTAAGGCGCTCAGCGTTGCCGAGGTAAAGGCGCTTGCGTCATTGCCAGGACTTGATGAACTAAGAGCGAAGATTGTCGGTATGATTGCCACACCGGCCACTCGCCTTGCTCAGGTCACTGCTGCACCGGCAGGGCAACTCGCACGCGTCTTTGGTGCATATGGATCATCGGAACAAGCCTAAATTTCAACCACAGGGCGCTCCTTGAAACAGCGTCCACACTTAATGATCAACAGGAGTACACATAAAATGGCCGATCTCGCAAAGATCGTTGAAGAACTTTCCGCCCTCACAGTCCTTGAGGCTGCTGAGCTCTCAAAAATGCTAGAAGAGAAGTGGGGCGTTTCCGCCGCCGCTCCCGTCGCCGTAGCAGCAGCAGCTGGTGGTGCTGGGGCAGACGCGCCAGCTGCAGAAGAAAAAGACGAATTTGACGTCATCTTAGCTTCTGCGGGCGATAAGAAGATAAACGTTATTAAGGAAGTGCGTGGCATCACTGGCCTCGGACTCAAAGAAGCCAAGGATCTGGTGGAAGCTGCGCCAAAAGCCGTTAAGGAAGGTGCATCCAAAGCCGAGGCTGAGGAAATCAAGAAGAAGCTTGAGGAAGCTGGCGCTACCGTCGAGCTAAAGTAGGTTTATTGTTAATGTCCAGTTAAGCTGTATTGCTTAACTGGACATATTTACCGGATTGGAGCGCCCCGGTGATTTTCGGCGCTCCGCTTCCCAGCCTACTTGGGTATTTAACTCGAGTAGGCAATAGCCGTTACAGACCTTTTAGTGTCTTGCATGGCTTTAAACGATAGGAGAGGCGCGCCAATGGCGATGTCGATGACCGGTCGCAAGAGAATTCGTCGTAGGTTTGGGCATATCCGAGAGGTAGCCCCAATTCCGAATTTGATCGAAATTCAAAAACAGTCTTATGACGCCTTTTTGCAGACGAATTTATCTGCCGAGGAACGCCGGTCCCAAGGCCTTTATGAGGCTCTCTCCTCTGTGTTTCCGGTTAAGGACTTTGCTGGAAAAGCACAGCTTGAATTCGTGGATTACGAATTTGAGGATCCTAAATACGATGTTGAAGAGTGTCGCCAGCGCGGTTTGACATTCTCAGCCCCTCTTAAAGTCACCTTGCGCCTGGTTGTCTGGGATGTAGATGAGGAGACCGGGGCGCGTTCTATCAGGGACATAAAAGAGCAAGACGTATACATGGGCGATATGCCGCTCATGACCTCAAACGGTACATTCATCGTTAATGGCACAGAACGAGTGATCGTATCCCAAATGCATCGCTCGCCTGGCGTGTTTTTTGATCACGACAAGGGAAAGACACACTCGTCCGGTAAGCTGCTTTTCGCAGCACGCGTAATTCCATATCGTGGCTCATGGCTGGATTTTGAGTTTGACTCAAAAGACCTTGTTTATGTCAGAATCGATCGCCGGCGTAAGCTTCCAGTTACGACAATGCTGCTGGCGCTTGATAATGATGCCACGGCTAAACGCAAGGAAGAACTTGCGGCTGAAGGTCAGACTTTCCCAGCGGAAGAATCCGAAGGGATGAGTCCTGAGGACATCCTCTCTTACTTCTATGAAACCGACGTGTTCGAGCGTGCGGGTGATGGATGGACAGCGCCATTTGATCCAGCTTCTTTAAAGCCGGGCAAAGCAATGATGGATGTCCGAGATGCTGAGAGCGGCGAAGTTGTCGTCAAAGAGGGATCACGGATCACCCCGCGCGTTATATCCAAACTATCCGAACAGGGTGTCAAACGGCGCCTTGCGACCACTGAAGAATTAATCGGCAAGTTCTTGGCTCGTGACATAGTTAACATGTCAACAGGAGCGATTTTTGCCGAAGTGGCAGCTGAGATTGATGAGGCACTTCTGGATTCTCTCAAGGAAGCAGGCATTAACGAAATCCCAGTCCTCGCGATTGATGATGTAGAGGTTGGGTCGTACATTCTTAGAACTCTGGCTGCGGACAAAAATGAAGATCAGGATGATGCCTTGACGGACATCTATCGCGTAATGCGTCCTGGTGAGCCTCCTACCCCGGAATCTGCTCAGGCTATGTTTAAAAGCCTTTTCTTCGACAGCGAGCGCTATGATCTGTCAGCGGTAGGGCGAGTAAAAATGAATGCTCGCCTTGATCTTGATACGCCAGATACTGTTCGTGTTCTTCGGCGGGAAGATATTCTGGCGATTGTAAAGACCCTTGTTGACCTAAAAGATGGGCGCGGTGACGTCGACGATATTGACCACCTTGGTAACCGCAGGGTGCGTTCTGTCGGCGAGTTGATGGAGAACCAATATCGCGTGGGATTGCTTCGCATGGAGCGAGCTATTCGAGAGCGCATGAGTTCGGTCGATATTGATGCAGTAATGCCTCAGGACCTCATTAATGCAAAACCAGCGGCAGCGGCAGTCAGGGAGTTTTTTGGCTCTTCGCAGCTATCCCAGTTTATGGATCAGACCAATCCGCTGTCAGAAATCACTCACAAGCGGCGCCTGTCGGCGCTTGGCCCCGGCGGACTGACTCGCGAGCGGGCAGGGTTTGAAGTGCGTGACGTGCACCCTACCCATTATGGCCGAATATGCCCAATTGAGACCCCGGAAGGTCCAAATATCGGGCTGATCAATAGCTTGGCATCATACGCCAGGGTAAACCGCTACGGCTTCATCGAGACTCCTTACCGTAAAGTGGTAGACGGCTTTGTGACTGACGAAGTGGTCTACATGTCAGCTATGGAGGAAACTCGCCATACAGTTGCGCAGGCCAATGCTCCCTTGGACGCCAAGAATAGGTTCCAAAATGAGCTGGTAGACTGTCGTGCTAATGGCGATTACCTGCTTGCTCAGCGCAGCCAAATAGACTTCATGGACGTTTCGCCAAAACAGCTTGTTTCTGTTGCAGCTGCGTTGATTCCATTTTTGGAAAATGACGATGCTAACAGGGCCCTCATGGGTTCCAACATGCAGCGTCAGGCCGTGCCACTTCTCCAAACCCAAGCGCCTCTAGTGGGCACCGGTATGGAGGCGATCGTTGCCAGAGACTCTGGCGCTACGATTACAGCTAAGAGAGGCGGCGTGGTCGACCAGATCGATGCAATGCGTATCGTTATCCGCGTGAATGAGAATGAGGCACAAGGCGACACGGGTGTAGATATCTACACGTTGCAAAAGTTTGAGCGATCAAACCAATCGACCTGCATTACACAGCGTCCCCTCGTTAAGAAAGGTGACCGGGTTGAGTCCGGAGACATCATTGCTGATGGTCCATCAACCAACCTGGGAGATTTGGCGCTTGGTCGCAATGTTCTTTGTGCATTCATGCCCTGGAATGGTTACAACTTCGAAGACTCCATAGTCATCTCCGAGCGTATCGCTCGCGATGACGTATTTACCTCAATTCATATTGAGGAATTTGAGGTAATGGCGCGGGATACCAAACTGGGCCAAGAAGAGATTACGCGTGATATACCAAACGTTTCAGAAGAAGCTCTTAGGAACTTAGATGAAGCGGGTATGGTGTACGTTGGCGCAGAGTTGAAGCCTGGTGATCTAATGGTCGGAAAGGTGACGCCCAAAGGCGAGTCACCAATGACCCCAGAAGAAAAGCTTTTGCGCGCCATTTTTGGCGAAAAGGCCGCTGATGTACGCGACACCTCTCTTAAAGTGCCGCCTGGTGTTACTGGTACAGTGGTAGATGTCCGCGTCTTCTCCCGTCGTGGTGTGGAGAAAGATGAGCGTGCTCGTGCAATTGACCAGCAGGAAATCGAGCGTCTCGCGAAAGACCGTGACGACGAACGGCATATTATTACCCGTAGTTTCAATGCGCGTTTGCGCGAGCTTTTGCTCGGCCGAGAAATCGTATCGGGCCCCAAGGGTGTTAAATCCACGAAAAAGGGTGCGAAAATAGATGGGCCTTTGTTGGACGAGCTAAATTCAACGCAGCAGCGTCAGATCGTAGTTTCTGATGATGCTGTTATGAAGGAACTGGAAGCGCTAGGTAAGCGCTATGATGAGAGCGTTAAACAGCTTTCTGACCGGTTTGAGAACAAAGTTGAGAAGCTGGAGCGAGGTGATGAGCTTCCTCCTGGTGTGATGAAGATGGTGAAAGTCTTTGTTGCCGTTAAGAGAAAGCTCCAACCTGGTGACAAAATGGCGGGACGCCATGGAAACAAGGGTGTTGTATCGACGATTGTTCCGATTGAAGACATGCCTCATCTCGAGGATGGAACTCCTGTCGATATCGTTCTTAATCCACTCGGCGTTCCTAGCCGTATGAATGTCGGCCAGATCCTTGAGACCCACCTGGGATGGGCTTGCGCAGCTCTTGGTCAGCAGATCGAAAGTATGTTGGCGGGTGTGCAGCAGGGTGAGAAGGCGTTCAAGGATCTCCGCGCAAAGCTCAAAGACGTTTACGGCTCGGAAACGTATGATCAAGACATCAGCGATCTTAATGACGATGAGGTGATTGAGCTTGCCCACAATCTTCGTGATGGTATGCCAATTGCTACGCCAGTTTTTGATGGTGCTCGTGAGAGTGATATCAATGAGATGCTGGAGAAAGCAAAACTCGCCACTTCGGGTCAGTCAACGCTGATTGATGGACGCACCGGTGAGGAATTCCACCGAAAGGTTACAGTTGGATACATTTACATGTTGAAGCTGCATCACCTCGTGGACGACAAAATTCACGCACGCTCCATTGGCCCTTACAGCTTGGTGACCCAACAGCCTCTGGGTGGTAAGGCGCAGTTTGGTGGTCAGCGCTTTGGTGAAATGGAAGTCTGGGCTTTGGAGGCATACGGAGCCGCTTACACCCTGCAGGAAATGCTCACAGTTAAGTCTGATGATGTTTCCGGGCGGACTAAGGTGTATGAGTCCATTGTCCGTGGTGATGATACTTTCGAGGCGGGTATACCTGAGAGCTTCAACGTTCTTGTTAAGGAACTGCGTTCTCTTGGACTCAACGTCGAACTTTTGGAGACAGAGAATTAAAGATGCATGACCTAAGCATTTATATTCTCTCCAACCCTCAGCTTAAGGAGCTAGCCCCATGAATGAACTAATGAAAGTCTTCGGACAGGTTCAGGGCGCCCAGAGCTTTGATAAGATCCGCATTTCCATTGCGAGCCCAGAGCGTATTCGTTCTTGGTCGTATGGAGAGATCAAAAAGCCTGAGACCATCAATTACCGGACCTTTAAACCAGAGCGTGATGGTCTTTTCTGTGCTCGTATATTCGGGCCGATCAAGGACTATGAATGCTTGTGCGGTAAGTACAAGCGAATGAAGTATCGCGGCATCATCTGCGAAAAATGTGGCGTGGAAGTCACGTTAACAAAGGTTCGCCGAGAGAGGATGGGCCACATCGAACTCGCCGCGCCAGTTGCTCACATTTGGTTTCTTAAGTCCCTCCCAAGCCGCATTGGCCTGATGGTGGATATGACCCTGCGCGAGCTTGAGCGCGTCTTATATTTCGAAAGCTTCTTAGTTACTGACCCTGGCTTAACCGATCTTGGCGAGCGTCAGCTGCTAAGCGAAGACGAGTACTATCAAGCTCAGGACGATTACGGGGCGGATAGCTTTTCTGCTTCGATAGGTGCTGAAGCTATTAAGGAACTTTTGGTTGGTCTCGATTTAGGTCAAGAGAGAGAAACCTTAAGAGAAGAGCTCCGAAACACAAATTCGGAAGCCAAGCGTAAGAAAATAGTCAAACGTTTAAAGCTAATCGAGGCGTTCCTAGAATCTGGGTCCAAACCTGAATGGATGATTATGGACGTAATACCGGTGATCCCTCCGGAATTGCGGCCGTTAGTTCCATTAGATGGTGGGCGGTTTGCAACGTCTGATCTCAATGATCTATATCGCCGTGTTATCAACCGTAACAACCGCCTAAAACGCCTCATTGAGCTGCGTGCGCCTGATATCATCGTTCGTAATGAAAAACGGATGCTGCAAGAATCTGTTGATGCCCTGTTTGATAATGGTCGCCGTGGTCGAGTTATAACTGGGGCTAACAAGCGGCCATTAAAGTCGCTATCGGATATGCTGAAGGGCAAGCAGGGCCGTTTCCGTCAAAACCTTCTCGGAAAGCGCGTCGACTATTCAGGCCGTTCAGTGATTGTTGTTGGCCCTACACTTCTGCTTCACCAATGCGGTCTCCCAAAGAAAATGGCGCTCGAGCTCTTCAAGCCCATGATCTACTCGAAGCTTGAGCTGTACGGCATGGCTACTACCATCAAAGCCGCTAAAAGAATGGTCGAGCGGGAGCGGCCAGAGGTATGGGACATTCTGGAAGAGGTTATTCGGGAACACCCTGTTCTCCTCAACCGAGCACCCACCCTTCACAGATTGGGTATCCAGGCATTTGAGCCAAAGCTTGTTGAAGGTAAAGCGATTCAGCTGCATCCTCTCGTCTGCACCGCATTTAATGCAGACTTTGACGGGGATCAAATGGCCGTCCATGTGCCTTTGTCTTTGGAGGCACAGCTCGAAGCCCGTGTGTTAATGATGTCAACAAACAACATCCTTAGCCCCGCGAATGGCAAGCCCATTATAGTGCCAACCCAAGATATTATTCTTGGTCTCTACCACCTTTCCATGGAGCGATCTGGAGAGAAAGGTGAGGGAATGGTTTTCCGCGGTGTAGGAGAGGCAAAGCAAGCCATTGACCAAGGTATTGTGACCTTTAACAGTAAGGTTAAGGCTCGTTGGCGTTGGAAAGATGTTAACGGTGAAGAGCAAGTAACTGTTTATGACACTACGCCAGGCCGAATGGTGATTGGCGAATTGCTCCCCTCCCGAAATGGAATGCGCTTTGATGAGGTCAACCAAGTGATGACCAAGAAAGCGATTACCAATCTTATCGACACTGTCTACCGAACCTGTGGTCAGAAAGACACTGTGATTTTTGCAGACCGTATGATGAACCTAGGGTTCTCAACAGCTACTCTTGCGGGTGTTTCTTTCGGCAAAGACGACATGGTAATCCCGCCAGAAAAAGCAGCGCTTGTAGAGGAGGCTCAGACTCAAGTTGAGCAGTATGAGCGCCAGTACATGGATGGTCTGATTACTCAGGGTGAGAAATACAACAAGGTAGTTGATGCTTGGTCCACGACCACTGATAAGGTGGCAGCAGCGATGATGAAGGGGATCGAAACGGCCAAGCCTGGCGAGCCCATAAACGCTGTTTATATGATGGCTCACTCAGGTGCTCGCGGATCGGAAGCGCAGATTAAGCAGCTTGCCGGAATGCGTGGGCTTATGGCTAAGCCCTCTGGTGAAATTATCGAAACTCCTATTATTTCAAACTTCAAAGAGGGCCTTTCCGTCCTTGAGTACTTCAACTCGACACACGGTGCTCGTAAGGGTCTTGCTGATACAGCGCTTAAGACTGCAAATTCTGGTTATTTGACCCGTCGTCTGGTTGACGTTGCTCAAGACTGCATTGTGGTCATTGAAGACTGTGGGACACAAGAAGGCCTGGATATTCGGGCCGTAGTTGAGGGCGGTGACGTGATTGAACCGCTTTCTGAGCGTATTCTTGGTCGCACATCCGCTGTTGATATCGTGGACCCACTCTCGGGGGAAGTTCTGCTGAAAGGTGGAGAGCTGATTGATGAGGCAAAAGCTACCGAGATAGAAGCCGCCGGCGTCGATATGGTTAAAATCCGTTCGGCTCTGACGTGCGAAAGCGAAGTAGGTATCTGTGGCAAATGCTACGGACGAGATCTTGCTCGCGGTACCGATGTAAACATCGGCGAGGCGGTTGGTGTTATTGCTGCCCAATCGATCGGAGAGCCAGGCACCCAGCTTACGATGCGTACCTTCCATATCGGTGGAGCGGCTCAGCGTGGTGCAGAGCAGTCAAGTGTCGAGGCAACAAACTCAGGTGTAGTGAAGGTTCTAAACCGAAACGTTGTTATTGACGTAAATAAAGTTCCTGTTGTGATGGGCAGAAACGTCGAAATGGTTCTAATCGACGAAGCGGGTCGGGAACGTGCCCGTCATAGACTCCCATACGGTGCTCGGATCCTTGCTGATGAAGGTGTCAAGGTAGAGCGAGGTGACAAGATCGCAGAATGGGATCCGTACACCCTACCAATTATTGCAGAGCGCGAAGGTAAGGCGCACTTCGTTGACCTGGTTGAAGGGGTATCTATCCGCGAGGTAATGGATGAAGAGACCGGCATTGCTAGCCGTGTGGTTGTGGATTGGCGCCAACAATCGCGTGGTGCAGACTTGAAGCCTTTAATTGCTCTTCGGGATAAGAAGGGCGAGGCAATAGAGATAGCAGCAGGGATTGAGGCTCGATACTTCCTATCTGTTGATGCCATTCTCAATATTTCGAACGGGCAGGACGTAAAACCTGGTGACGTGCTAGCTCGCATTCCTCGTGAATCTACCAAAACTCGGGATATCACTGGCGGTCT
>JAURGE010000060.1 GCA_030833925.1 Alphaproteobacteria bacterium | reverse complement strand
CACAGCGCTTAAGATCAATTCTTCTCGTTGAAACATGCATGCGCGTGGTAGAGTCAGCTGGTCGGCACATCACAGTTTTGCACCGAGGGGATGCCGACGCGGGATCAATTTTTATTAAGGTCTACAGCAGAAATGGGCTTGCATCTCTGTTTGGCCAATCCTTGTCCGACGATGGCAAATTGGTATGGCGTAATGTTCTCTCGGAAAATTCTCGAACGGAAGCATCAGCGGATGAGCGCATTGCAAATGAAATACGGGTAGACAGAGATATCTGGGTGCTGGAAGTGTTAGACGACAGCCTGCAGAACCCGCTGACCCCAGAAGATCACTGAGAACCTGAAAACAAGACTGCCAGCAAACAGCTTATTGGATAGCGCAAAACGGAAAACTAAAAACGCCAGACCCGCTGCATCTTGTCTTATTGCGATCACAGTCTTGAAAGCTCAGAGTTAGGATCAACCTCCTAGACAGAAGTCCTGAAATAAGTGGGAGTTGCATGCACGTCTACCTACCAATTGCAGAGATTTCAGTGAACATCCTGTTGCTGATTGGGCTGGGTGCAGCGGTCGGGATGTTGTCAGGACTTTTTGGAGTTGGCGGCGGCTTTCTGATGACACCGCTGTTAATATTTATAGGCATCCCTCCGGCAGTCGCGGTGGGATCCGGCGCAAATTTACTCGTAGCTACTTCCATTACTGGAGTTTTAGCGCATTGGCGAAGACAAAGCGTTGACTTCAAAATGGGAGGGGTTTTGCTAGTTGGTGGTATAATTGGTTCAACTGGCGGGGTTTTTCTTTTCAAAAAACTGCAGTCGATAGGTCATATTGACGTTGTAATAGGACTTTCCTACGTAATCTTCCTAGGAACCATTGGCGGGTTAATGTTCTTTGAATCTGTGCGTTCTATCGCACGAAGACGCCGTGGCACTGCGCAGAGGGGAAAGCTGCATAAGCACACCTGGGTCCACGGCCTACCATTCAAAATGCGCTTTCATAAATCTCGTCTATACGTTTCTGCTTTATTGCCACTAATAGCCGGAGCCTTTGTCGGCCTTCTAGCAGCGATCATGGGTGTTGGTGGGGGCTTTATCATGGTTCCAGCCATGATTTACCTTATTGGAATGCCAACTTCGGTCGTAGCCGGCACATCTCTTTTCCAAATTTTGTTCGTGGTCATAAACGTGACACTCATGCAGGCTTGGCTGAACCAGACCGTCGATGTAATTCTTGCTCTACTAATGCTTGTTGGATCGATTGTAGGAGTCCAACTTGGCACAAGACTGGGCTCGAAATTACCCGGCGATCATTTTCGTGTTCTCCTAGCTATCCTGGTGCTTACAACCTGCTTCGGAATTCTGTTTGAATTAGTAGCAACTCCGAGCTTTCCGTATTCCGTCATCGTCCAATCGGGGCTGAAGTGATGCGAATTGCAGTGGTTTTAATTAGCGTAATCCTTTCAGCAGTACCTGCTGAAGCAAGGCAAATAGCTACTGACCTCTCGAGCCACCACATCGAAATTACGGCTGGATTTGAAGGCGCGGAACTGCTGTTGTTTGGACACGAGGCCAACGCTGAAGACATATTGGTTATTGTACGGGGCCCTGATCAGCCAGTGACAATTCGCAGAAAAGAGCGCTTTGCCGGCATTTGGGTAAACCAAACCGAGGTTACATTCAGCGCAACTCCAGGGTTCTATTATGTTGCTGTAACACCCGGCCTAAAGGCTGATGGTCGACTTGAAACCATTCTAACTGAGACTGGTCTAGGGGCCCGGTATCTCGGTCTCACAGCATTGGGTGAAACCCAGCTTGTGGAAACATTTCGTAAGGCATTAATCGAACTAAGAGGCAGCAGCAAACTATACTCAACCGAGCCTGGTGAAGTTCAAATTCGTCCTGATGGCCTTTTTCGAGTGACAGTGCCTTTTCCAGCATCTACGCCAGTCGGAAATTATTCAGTTATCGTTTACCAAATCGTCGATGGGTGGCCGATTGTGGGTGCAACCACACCCCTTCGGATCCAAAAAGCTGGATTTAGTGCTTACGTATTCGACCTCGCCCATCGAACACCCTTCATCTATGGGCTAGTTGCCATCACCATTGCCCTCAGTGCAGGATGGTTAGGTGGTTTCGCCTTCAGGCGCGGGTAGGCTAGGCCGGGCAAGGATATCCGATGAACAAACAATTCGACTCAACTAAAGGCCCCACTGACCGTGTCCTCCTGTGTGTCCTAGATGACACCGAAGAATTACATATCGCTCTTGATTACGCTTCACTTCGATCGAAGCGAACCGGAGCGCGCGTTGGATTACTTTTTGTTATGGGACAAGCTGACTCATTCCAACACTGGGCTTCAGTTGGAGACCTAATGCGGGAGGAAGCGCGCGCAGATGCAGAACGTCGCTTACTTCAGGCCGCTGCCAGAGTGAAGCGTTTATCGGGCCTCACGCCACTTCTTTACATCCGAGAAGGACAGCGTGGTGAGGAAGTAGTCAAACAGATTGAAGAGGACAGCAACATTGCTTTTCTAATTCTAGCGGCTAACACCGGCAAAGAGGGTCCCGGTCCTCTCATCACCGAAATCACCGGCAAAGCTATTGGTCGCCTGCACATCCCGCTTGTTATTGTTCCAGGCAATATGTCCGAAGAGGAAGTACAGTCATTCGCATGAAACAGCAGAAGATAGAAACATCAAAACCCATAGGCGATACCGTCAAAACAACCACCTGCTATATGTGTGCATGTCGATGTGGCATACGTGTTCACCTCCGTGACGGGAAAATCCGTTACATTGACGGGAATCCCAATCATCCCGTTAATAAGGGGGTCCTCTGCGGTAAAGGTTCCGCAGGAATAATGCATCACTATTCTCCCGCCCGACTCTCCAAACCTCTAAGACGCGTCGGAGCTCGGGGCGAAGGAAAATTTGAAGAAATTGAATGGGAAGATGCGCTTCGCCTAGCAACTGGATGGCTTTCAGAAGTTCGCAATACTGACCCTCGTCGCCTCGCATTCTTTACAGGACGCGATCAGTCTCAGGCACTTACAGGTTATTGGGCTGCGCAATTCGGAACACCAAATTTCGCAGCCCACGGCGGTTTTTGCTCAGTAAACATGGCAGCAGGCGGCCTGTATTCTATCGGCGGGTCGTTTTGGGAATTCGGCGAGCCCGACTGGGAGCACGCTCGATTATTGCTTCTTTTTGGGGTTGCCGAAGATCATGATTCTAACCCCATCAAAATTGGCCTCGGAAAAATGAAGGCTCGAGGGGCTAAAGTCATTTCCGTAAATCCTGTTCGAACGGGATATTCTGCCGTGGCTGACGAATGGATAGGAGTTCGCCCTGGCACAGACGGCGCTTTAATTGGTGCTCTTATCCACGAGCTGCTTCGCACAGATCGGATCGATCTTGAATTTCTTGCCCGTACAACGGATGCCAGCTGGCTAGTTATTCAAAACCCAGGCAAATCAGATGATGGGCAGATCTTTCGAAATGAAGACGGGCAGCCAATGGCGTGGGATGGTATCAACAAAAAATTGATGCCTGCACGTACACCAGAAGCAAAGATTTCTCTTATTGGCGAACGTGAACTTCCAGGGGGTAAAAAGGCAAAGAGCGTTTTCCAACTTTTAGCTGAGCGATACCTAGCTCCCGAGCACTCGCCGGAGACGGTGGCCGCAATAACAGATGTACCAGCTGACCGTATCCGAGAGATTGCAAGAGAGATTGCCTCTGCTGCCCTCGACGACCCAATGGAAATACAGCAACCCTGGACTGACTGGCGTGGCGTCCGTCACGAGACGATGACAGCTCGACCAGTTTCAATTCACGCGATGCGCGGTATTTCCGCCCATTCCAATGGCTTCGATACCTGCAGGTTACTGCACGTACTACAGATGCTTATAGGAGCAGTGGATGCTCCTGGCTCCTTCCGCTACAAGGCGCCGTTCCCTAGACCTATACCACCTGGCCCTAAGCCTGCTGGTAAGCTTTCTCAAATTAAAGCCGGCGAGCCAATTCCAGGAATGCCATTAGGTTTTGTTGGTGGTCCTGAAGATCTATTACTGGATGAGAACGGCGGTCCTGTTCGGATTGACCATGCATTTAGCTGGGAAGCGCCCCTCTCTGCTCATGGCTTGATGCATATGGTTATTGAGAATGCCGGAAACGCAAACCCCACACCGGTAGATGTACTCTTTATGTACATGGCGAACATGGGATGGAATTCTTCCATGAACGTCGCCAACACCCTTAAAAATTTAACCGCTGTAGACGAAGCTTCTGGCGAGTATCGCATTAAGCACGTCATATATAGCGATGCTTTCTGGTCTGAAACTGTAGCCTATGCGGACTTGATTTTCCCGGACACCACCTACTTAGAAAGGTGGGATGCGATTTCACTTCTTGACCGCCCAATTTCTGATGCAGAGGGACCGGCAGACGCAATTCGTCAACCAATTTTAGAACCAGACCGGGACGTACGTGCGTTTCAAGACGTGATTATTGAGCTCGGCTACCGCCTTGGACTTCCTGCATTCACAACCAATAGTGGCGAACCAAAATACCCAGGTGGCTATGCGGACTATATCGTTAATCATGAGCGCAATCCTGGAATTGGCCCCCTCGCTGGCTGGCGCGGTGAAGATGGTGAATCAAGCGGGATTGGAGCCCCAAACCCTGATCAACTTGATCGATACATCAAAAACGGCTCATTTTGGAAACACCATCTAGATCCAGATCAACGATACTTCAAGCATTCTAATAAACGCTATCTAGAATGGGCGAAAGAAATTGGATTTATCCCATCAGCGGACCCTATCGTGCTTCGAATTTACTCTGAGCCCCTACAGGCATTCCGTCGTGCCGCACAGGGGCATGGAGAAGTTCAACCGCCAAACAGTGAAACCAGGAAACGCATCCTAGAAAACTTTGACCCCATACCTCGCTGGCGACCACCGTTAAATGGGTTAGAAGATCCCGAAGGTAATTATCCGCTGCACGCGATCACCCAACGGCCAATGGCAATGTATCACTCCTGGGGTTCCCAAAATGCCTGGCTTCGTCAAATACATACATCAAACCGCCTTTTTGTAGCCCGAGAGTTAGCCGAAAAATTAGGCCTAAAAGATGGCGGATGGGCCTACGTCAAAAGTCCAACGGGTCGAATTAAGGCTCGCATTAAGACCATGGAAGGGGTTAACCCAAGAACAGTTTGGACGTGGAATGCAATTGGAAAGCGCAGAGGTGCCTGGGGCCTTTCCGAAGATGCTCCAGAGAGCAATGAAGGTTTTCTACTTAATCACCTTATTTCAGAACTGCTGCCAAAAGAGGATGGAATCCAATGGCCTAACACTGACCCAGTGACTGGTCAGGCCGCATGGTTTGATCTCCGCGTGCAACTCGAACCTGCTCCTGCCGGGGCAGAAACAACTGAACCACTAGCGCCTCCTCTTCCTCAAAACCCCACAAAAAGGTCCAGGCCCAAATACCTTACATATGGAGCTGATTTTAGGTTTAAGGATCCGGTACAATGACCAGCCTACCCAATAATTCTGCCACGAAGCGCCTTGGCCTCGTCATCGATCTTGATACATGCGTGGGTTGTCATGCTTGCGCGGTCAATTGCAAGGAATGGAACGCTGGCGGCCATATGGCACCACTGACGGATATTGACCCTTATGGCGCAGAACCAGAGGGAGTGTGGTTTAACCGTGTGCACGCCTATGAGGCAGGAGATCGCAAAACAGGACGAACTGTCCACTTTCCTCGATCCTGCCTTCATTGCGCTGAACCCCAATGTGTCACTGTCTGCCCAACAGGGGCTTCCTATAAAAGAGCGGAAGACGGCATTGTCCTTGTGGACGAAGATAAATGTATTGGCTGTAAATTATGCTCCTGGGCGTGCCCTTATGGAGCCCGAGAATATGATTCTCATTCGGGTGTTATGAAAAAATGCACGCTTTGCATTGATCGAATTTATAACGAAGCGCTTCCAGAAAATGAGCGCATTCCAGCATGCGTTGCAACCTGCCCTACTTCAGCTCGTCATTTCGGAGATCTTGGTGATCCCAATTCTGATGTCTCTCAATTAGTTGCAGCACGTGGCGGTTATGACCTGGCCGAAGAACTTGGTTATCAGCCAACCAATAAGTATCTCCCGCCCCGTCCAAAACGGGAATCTCAGTCTCAACCAGCGAACGAAGAACCTTCCAGCGGATTGCTACGCTGGGTAGATCGCCTGCTTTCGAGTTAGTTTGGAAACGCAGCAATGAACCCCTCATACTCCGTCATTTTTTTCACGACCGCTTCTGGTTTTGGTTACGGTCTAGCGTTTTGGCTTCTGATCTTGGACTCATCTAATTTCCCGCAGGACCGTTGGTTAAGTGGTGTGGGCCTAGCCTTAGCCTTAGCTGCTATCACCTCTGGCCTGTTAGCCTCAACCTTGCACCTGGGGCAACCCAGTCGAGCTTGGCGAGCATTTACGCAGTGGCGTTCCTCGTGGCTTTCGAGGGAAGGCATTGCTGCCGTTGTGAGCGTTGCGATGATTGGCTTAGCCTGGCTCGGGGCTATCGCTGGCATGACAGGGACGCTTTTGAATGCAGTCGCCTGGCTTGGAATTGTTGCAGCAATAATCACGGTACTTTGTACCGGAATGATATATCAATCGCTAAAGCCAATCGCGGCATGGCGCTCATCCCTAACGACCCCTATCTACCTAATCTATTCTTGCTTAACAGGGGCGTTTGGCACCGCTGCCCTAATGAGCTTATTCAATGGTGATGGCAGCTTGGCTGCAGTTATTGCACTGATATCGGCCCTAATTTTAATAGCGATGAAGATGGCTTACTGGCGCAGAGCATCACAGGTGGTACACTTGACCCCAGAAAGCGCGACGGGCTTGGGCAAAATTGGAAAAGTGCAACAGCTCGAAGGACCACACACAACTGGAAACTTTGTCTCTAAGGAGATGGGTTTCCGCATAGCCCGAAAACACGCAGATAAACTGAGGAAGATTGTTTTGCTAGGAGGTCTTTCCGCTCCAGCACTTCTAGGCTTTCTTGGCGTTTTAGATAACGGTTTAGCAGCAGTTTTCTGGACGATAGCCACTGTTTTATCGATTGGTGGCGCAGTAGTTGAAAGATGGCTGTTCTTTGCAGAAGCTAAACACGCAGTGTCAGCCTTTTATGGTGATTAGAAGAGCATTATCCATAACCAATCAAACTGGATGTCATTTGGATAATATGAATGCGGAATAAGGCGATAAAGTGAGGCAAAAGTTTGCAAGGAAAACAGGGTGAAAATTACAAACAAGCTCAGTATTACTTGATATATTAACTTTCAGTCCAAAATAATGATAATGAGCAACTCAGAACTCAGGAAAGTACCCTGGACGATTTCGCTTGATATCAAGACCAGACCAATTCGGCTTTAAGGACAAAATCATGTTCATCCAATCTGAATCTACGCCGAACCCGGCGACATTAAAGTTTATTCCAGGGGTACCTGTGCTTAATTCGGGGTCTGCTGACTTCCCAAATATCGGCGCGGCGCGGGACAAGTCTCCTCTAGCCTATGCTCTTTTCGAAATAGAAGGCGTGACAGCTGTATTTTTAGGAAAGGATTTCATCTCCGTTTCCAAATCAGAAATGATCGAATGGCAAGTTCTGAAGCCAGCCGTCTTAGGTGCTATCATGGAACACTTTACCCGTGGCTTGCCTGTGATTACTGAAGCAGTAGAGGTTGATGGAGATGAAGAGGGCCCTGACTTCAATGACCCCATAGTCCAACAAATTCAGGAGCTTTTGGATACCCGCGTTCGTCCAGCAGTTGCTGGGGATGGTGGCGATATTGTATTCCGTGGCTTCGACGACGGGATAGTTTATTTATCGATGCAGGGTGCCTGCGCTGGCTGCCCAAGCTCAACCGCAACGCTGAAAATGGGCATTGAGAATATGCTTCGTCACTTCATCCCAGAAGTGCAAGAAGTACGCCCAGCTCCCTATTAAAATCCCGATAAAACGTTAGTCAAATCGGGCTGTTTCTTATGACCAACCGCTATCGACCACGCTCTAATTTCTATAAGTCACTCAATCAATGTCTGATTGTTTGGTCGGTGGTGATAGCGAGCTTCATGAGTGTTGATACGCAAGCGGATAGCCTCGGAACCACACCATCCTTGCATTCAGTCTCTATCTCCCAAAGCCCAATGGCGATCAATTTAAGCACCTGGCCATCATTCGACAGCACTGGTTCGGCGACCCAATCGGGACCTGACTATCTTCCTCTAACGAGGACGAATATACCTGTTTTAAGCTTTTTAAATGAGTTCAGAGCGTCACTGAATGCCTCGCCAGAAATCTCTTACGCTAGAGAGCTTTCAAAGCGCCCCACTGTTCCGGCATTAGAGGCATTTTGGCGGGAGCAGGATAGAACTTTGGAAGCGATCTTTGCCGGAGCAGCAGTACCGAGACTGTTCCTGGCTCATTTACCGAGAGATTTACCGGAAATACCCGATGTGAAACGGAGAAAAGAAACGTTTATAACGTTGATGCTCCCGCATGTTTTGGCGGTGAATGAAGAGATTTTCAGGGATCGGAATCGAATTTTAAAACTCCGGTCTAAATTGGCAAAAGAAACACCTTTAACTGATGCCGAGTTGAAATGGTTATCCAAAATCTTCGCCTCATATGAAGTTACGACTATGAATTTCGACAGATTGTTAGCGCGCGTCGATATAATCCCCCCCTCACTATCAATAGCTCAGGCCGCGAAGGAAAGCGGTTGGGGAAGTTCCCGCTTCGCCCAAAAAGGAAATGCTATCTTTGGACAATGGACTTGGAACCTAAGAGATAAAGGAATAGTGCCGAAGGAGCGACCCGAGGGTGAGTCATATCGTGTGCGTGCGTTTGATAGCGTGCTTGCCGCGACGCGCTCTTATGCGAAAAACTTAAATACTTCTGCAGCCTATAAAGACTTCCGCAAAAGTCGGAGTGCCTTGCGTGAAGCCAAAAAACCGATCTCCGGCCTTGCTTTAGTAGAGGCCTTGGAAAATTATTCGACTAAGAGGCATAACTACGTCCTGGCGGTCAAAGAAATTATCAAGCTAAACCGGCTAAAGCTTTTAAATAACGTCGAATTAAGCCAAACAAGTTCTGCAGCCTCTGACAAAGGCATACAAATTTTTGCACAAAACTAATCTCTAGAAAGCGAGCATTTTAGCGAAGTAAAATAAGACATTCTTGTTTTTTAAAATTGGTCGGAGCGGCAGGATTCGAACCTACGACCCCCACACCCCCAGTGTGATGCGCTACCAGACTGCGCTACGCTCCGACTATTTCAGGACTGCTCTCTGAAAGACGGGCAATATGCTGATAGAGGTTAACTTCGTCAATCATTTGAAGACGGGTTTTCAAAAATAGATCAGCTCACTTTTGCAAGATCTGATCGCATAGCCTTCAAATCTGCCAAAACTGTCCGCAATCGGTCAATTTGACGAGAAGACAAACCAAAGTCTAACTGCCGTTGGCCAACCTCAAGTGCTGGCTCCGACAGCGCATTTGCACTTGGCTTGGGAACAGGCCTTGCATCACTTGATGCCGCTACGCCTGCTGGAGGTTTGCCGCCATGGTTCTTCAATAGCTGCTGCACACCTCTAATCGTAAAACCATCACGGTAAAGCAGCGCTCGAATACGGCGAAGCGCCTCAACGTCTTCCGGCCTATAGTATCGACGCCCGCCTCCGCGCTTTAAAGGCTCAACCGAAGGAAACTTGCTTTCCCAAAACCTCAGGACGTGCGCCGGAACATCTATTTCCTCAGAAACTTCACTGATTGTTCTATAGGCAGAAGCACTTTTTTGCCCCCGCCGCGTTGCTGATTCTCTCGCCATTCGATCTCTCTAGGTCTTATCGGCTCATAAATTATTCTGGTTCATGTAAGCTTTGAGTATGTGGGAGGCTCTAAAACTCAAAACGCGGCGCGGCAAAATTGGAACTTCCTCACCAGTCTTGGGATTACGACCGCGGCGAAGACCTTTTTGGCGAACCATGAAAGTTCCAAACCCCGCGATTTTAACCGACTCACCCGTTTCTAGAACGGAAGAGACTTCATTAAGAACCATCTCCACAAGATCCGCTGACTCATTTCTAGAGAGACCAACTTCTTGATAGACGGCATCGGTCAAATCTGCGCGCGTGATAGTTGTCTCAGCCATATCACATCTCCAAGTTGCATTTTTAGGTTAGCTCCGCTGAAGCCACTGCGTCAACGAACTTTGCTGAAACCATTATTCAGCGCTAGAGTAAATCGAAAAACCCCTATCACCATCGCACAGTAATAAATTCAACATTCAGAGATGCTATCACCCTACCACAGATCTAATACCTTTATGATAGGGATTCGATGCGACTGCAAATACCTTGAAACAGCAATCATGCCCCTTTGCGCTTGGCAAGCTGTGCTTCTCTGAAAGCTATATATGTGGCGCTGATAAAAATTAAGCCACCTCCAATCCAAACCCAGAAATCAGGTATCTCAACAAACAGGAAATACCCCAGCAGACTAGCCCAAAGCAGCCGGAGAAAATCTAAGGGTAACAGAGCACTGGACTCTGCTCTACGAAATGCCCCCGCAAAGCAAAGGTGGCCAATCGTTCCAAAAATGCCGATCAGCGCCATCCAACCTAATTGGTCTAAAGTTGGGGTTTCCCAGACATAAAGAGCCGGCAAAAAAGTTATGGGTGTCATAAATATCCCCATGTAGGCAGTCTGAGTAGCGGCTGATTCAGAAGTTGATAATCGTTTTATAGCAATTATAGCTGCTCCCCAGATGAGGGATGAACTCAGAAGCAAACCCTGGCCAATACCAACTTCCACAAACCCTGGACGCAAAACGACAAGAACACCCACAAATCCAAATAAAAGAGCTGAAATGCGGCGTATACGAATTTTTTCGCGCAAAATAATTACCGCTAAAATTGTTGCAAATAGTGGTGCAGAAAAACTGATAGAGGTTGCTTCTGCAAATGGAACCATTGTTACACCGGTAAAAAAGGCCATCATCGAAACACCCTGCAAGGCACCTCTCAAAGCATGCAGTTGCAGACGGGAAGTTTTTAGCGGTTTAAACCCTTGCCTAAAAAAGATTGGGGCAATGGCGCAGAAGCCGAATAGATTCCGGAAAAATGCAACCTCTACTGGTGGCAGTTCCTCGCCAATTTGGCGGATGAGACTTTGCATGGAGACAAAGCAAATTGTCGACATAATCATCAATGCCGCACCAATGGCAGCATCACCACGAAGAATTGGCCTTGCTCGCCAGCCGCCGGAAACAACAAAGGCCATGGCCACATCCCTAAGTAAAATTGAGTAAATCCCACGTCAGGCCAACTGACACAAAGTCTATTTTTGCATAGCTGCTAGCTCATTCAGCTTATGACTTCACCTCCTTAGTCATGTCGCATTGCTTAAAAGGAACAATCACGGCATACCATTTATATGTTACGAGGATCCATTCTCTGCATTGTGCATCAACGCACTTCGTATCCAGCGAGGCTTGGAACGCTATTTATGGAGCAAGGCTTCCTATTAGATGTTCGATGCCCAAACATAGGCCAGACTCTACCTGAAACGACGGAGAATTACGCAGCAACGCTGATGTTTGGCGGGCCACAAAGTGCATTTGAAGACCATATTCCCTGTATTCCAAAGGAAATAGACTGGATCGATAAAGCAATTCAAGGTGCCGCACCCTTTGTAGGGGTATGCCTAGGCGCCCAGATTTTAGCGCGTGCACTTGGAGCTAAGGTTTGGCGACACCCAATGGAACACGTTGAGATCGGATACACTGAGATTCATCCAACCCAAGCCGGACAAGCACATTTCAATGGGCCTATGAAAGTTTTCCAATGGCACAAGGATGGCTTTGACCTGCCAGCAGGGGCAATTTTACTAGCTTCTGGTGACGCTGAATTTCCTAATCAGTTCTTTCGATATGACGAACACTGCTATGCTCTTCAGTTTCACCCAGAAGTAACCATGGATATGGTGAAAAGATGGACAATCCAGGGAGCACACATGCTGGATCGCCCGGGAGCAATGGCCAGAGAAGAACAAATTCGCCTTTATCCAACACTCGATCCAATAATAGAACGCTGGACCAGGCAATTTGTCAGTTACATCATTGAGCTCGCCGAGCGGCGTGGAGCAGCAGTGGCACCGCTTAATGAGGCCTGATCGCGGAAACGATTTCAATCACCTATCACGGTTGATTATCTTTCACTCAGCGCGGCAGTTAATAATTTTGCGGCCTCAATGAAGTCACTAATTTCCATAGCTTCGTCTGGATTATGGCTGCCATTTTCGTTCCGAATGAAAAGCATAGCGGTTCGGACCCC
>JAURGE010000005.1 GCA_030833925.1 Alphaproteobacteria bacterium | reverse complement strand
CGGAGGTGAAATTTGAACTTCAAATTCAGCAATCGGCATCGAGCTATCTCTTGCCTGCCTAAACAATCCACCCACCGCACTGTTTTGTCCGAATAACTCATCAATACTCATGTGCCGCAACTGCGAAACACTAGTAGATAAAAGTGTTTCGGCTGCTAGATTTGCGAATACAATTTGGTCTTTCTGATCAAATACCAGTACACCAGCTGGGATAGCATTCAACCAGTCCGCATAAGTTGAGGCGGAGACGGAATCTAAAATCAATATTTCTCACCTAAGCACGTGTCTAATTTTTAATCACTAATAACTACCGGTTATTTTTTATGCAACGGAATAAAAAAGGATAACTATTTTATGTCAGTTTTTCGATTTATACTTAGGGATACCGCTCAGCTTGGAAGTGTTAATGCCTGAAAAAATAGTTACAGCATTAATTATGGCTGCTGGCTCCGGAACTCGCTTTGGAGGAGATACGCCAAAGCAGTTTCAATTGATTGCAGGGCTTGCACCTGTGCGGCGTGTGTTAAATTCATTTCGCCAGCACCCGCAAATATCTTCTGTAGGTATTGTTGTTGCTCAACAGGATCTCGCGCTCCTAAAAGATGTTTTAGAAACTGATGCACCTGACTTTATCATTGAAGGTGGCGCTGCGAGACAAATTAGCGTTCTAAATGGACTAGAGGCTATAACTGCTCTTAAACCTTTGCCAACACATGTCCTTATTCACGATGCAGCCCGGCCCATTATTCCAGCAAATATTATTGATGAACTGCTAATTGCCCTTAAGGATCACGATGCGGCAGTTCCAGTAATACCTCTCTGGGATACCCTCTCTACGACGATAGATGGAAACTTAGCCGGAGATATTCCCCGGGATGGTGTAGTCGCACGGCAAACACCACAAGCATTCAGATTTGCACCAATCCTTGCGGCGCATCGCGAGTTTAAAAACAGCCCAAAAACAGACGACATTAGCCTTGCCAAGTTGGCTGGACTCAGTGTTCACCTTACTCAGGGCTCCCCATTACTGCATAAGCTCACTACAGAGGATGATAAGGCATTGCTTGAACGCCTTTTTCACAGTTCCGCTATACCGTTAAGTGGCACGGGGTACGACGTTCATCGGTTTGGACCAGGAGACAAGGTAACACTTTGCGGCATTCCAATCCCCTACCATCAAGGTCTCGAAGGTCACTCAGATGCCGACGTGGCCATGCATGCGCTGACAGATGCAATTCTGGGAGCAATTGGGGAGGGTGACATTGGTCAACACTTTCCTCCCTCAGATGCAAAATGGAAAGGAGCGGCGTCATCAATTTTTTTGAAACACGCAGTTGAATTAGTAAAACGGCAAAACGGACACATAACGAATGTAGATGTTACAATTGTTTGTGAAAGACCCAAAATAAGCCCCTACAGTGGCGCAATGAGAGAAGCGCTAATGCCCATCCTCGGCTTGCCCAAAAATCGGATAAATATAAAAGCCACCACCTCTGAAAAACTTGGTTTCACTGGCCGAAGCGAAGGAATAGCCGCTATGGCCTCAGCTACGATCATTGTATGGCAATAGACAGTTTGAAAAAGCGTACTTATCTAATTCTAACAACTTGGTTCGGCGTCGGATTTTCTCCTTGGGCTCCGGGAACTTTTGGATCTCTCGCAAGCTTACCTTTTGCTTTTCTAATCATGGAAATGTCAGGACTTTATGGTATTGCAATTGCTGCCGCTGTAATTTTTGTCATTGGCGCATATGCAGTCGATAATTACGTCCTCCAAACAGGTAAAGAAGATCCCGGCGAAGCTGTAATTGACGAAGTTGCCGGGCAATTTTTGCCATTGCTTGTAGCCCCCTACAGCATCGAAGGTTGGATCATTGCCTTCATCTTGTTCCGTGTTTTTGACATTTGGAAACCTTGGCCATGTAACTGGATAGATAAAAAAATATCAGGCGGTCTGGGGGTTATGTTGGACGATGTTGCTGCCGGCACTTACGCAGGATTGGTAATTATTGCCCTTAGCCAATTCGGAGTTTTGTAAATGGAAGATCTATTAACCCTCGAATCTCTAGAAACAGAAGCTGCACAAACGCTTAGCAAATGCCGAGCCGCTGGTTTTAGAGTCACAACAGCTGAGTCTTGCACAGGAGGACTTATTGCTGGTTCCCTCACTGAGGTTGCTGGTTCATCAGATGTAATTGGCAGAGGGTTTGTTACTTACTCCAATGAAGCAAAACATGAGATGCTAGGTGTTTCTATGGAAACGTTAGAGAGGTTTGGGGCTGTTAGTGAAGAGACTGTTCTAGAAATGACCGCTGGGGCACTGTTGGCTGCTGGTCCTGATGCAGACATAGCAATTGCCGTAAGTGGTGTAGCTGGTCCTGGCGGAGGTTCTGCAGATAAACCTGTTGGAACGGTATGGCTTTGCGTTGAAAAGCGCGGTGAACAGGCCAAGTCAGAAAAACAAATTTTTTTAGGCGATCGTCGCTCCATACGACTTGCGACGGTGCGCAGGGCGCTCGAATTGGTTAGAGACGTTGCTATTTAGATTGTTCGCGCTGGTTGGTCACTAGCTCGTTCACACTTCTCAGATGCTCTTGCTTCAAAAGCAGATACCATCCGGCGCACCGCCTCGCCAAACAAGGCACCAATAAGTCTTTGTAAAATTACAGATCTAAATTCAAACGAGACGTCAAAGTCTACGATACATCCACCATCAGTATCCTCTATCAACCACCGATTGTTTAGGTGACGCATCGGACCTTTGGTATAAGTCACATCGATACGTTTGTGGGGGTCGAGGTCAACACGGGAAGTAAACGTCTCTCTCACCATTTTGAAACCAATAACCAAGTCGGCCTCAAAACTCTCGGCAGATTCCCCTCTCACTCGGGCAGCCAGACACCACGGCAAAAACTCAGGATATTTAGCCACATCTGCTATTAAGTTGAATATGTCCTCTTTTCTATAGGGGAGGAAACGACGTTCTGCGTGCGCGTGCATTAGATCAGATGGAGACCTTTGATAACTTCTTGTCACGATTAGCTCGCAACCGCGCAAAATCTGAGTCTGCGTGATAAGAAGACCGCGTTAAGGGTGTGGAAGATACTAAAAGAAAACCTTTCCCGTCCGCACTTTGCGCGTACGCTTTAAATTCATCTGGAGTTACAAATCTATCAAGTGGATGGTGTTTGGGCGTAGGCTGCAGATACTGGCCAATGGTAAGGAAATCGACAGCAGCGGAGCGCATGTCATCCATTACCTGAAGAACTTCATCGCGTGTTTCACCCAACCCAACCATGAGGCCTGACTTTGTGAAGATACTTGGATCTTGCTGCTTCACCTGATCAAGCAGTCGGAGACTGTGGTAGTATCGAGCCCCTGGACGAACTGATGGATAAAGACGGGGTACTGTTTCAAGGTTATGGTTAAAAACATCCGGACGAGCTCGAACTACAATTTCTAACGCACCTTCCTTTTTCAAGAAGTCAGGCGTTAAAACTTCGATAGTAGTTTCAGGACTCTTATCTCGGATATTATTTATCGTTCTAGCAAAGTGTTGCGCCCCACCATCCGGAAGGTCATCACGATCAACAGATGTTATTACAACATGCCTGAGGCCAAGCTGAGCCACGGCATTCGCCACATTCACAGGCTCCATTACGTCAAGTGCGGCAGGCCGACCGGTCGCCACATTGCAAAAAGCACATGCTCGAGTGCAGATCGCGCCCATTATCATCATAGTAGCATGGCGCTGCGCCCAACACTCGCCAATATTGGGACATGCAGCCTCTTCACATACGGTGACTAGGTTATTCTCCCTCACCACATCCCTTGTAGCCCTATATTCCTTGGAGACAGGAGCTTTAACCCTAATCCAGTCAGGCTTGCGCTTGGGAGCGCTTTCTGGGCGATTTCTCTTCTCTGGATGCCTAAGCGTGCCGTTTCGAGAAGTAGCTGGTGTTTCAATACTCATATGATTAGAAGTGGATCGCTCGACCATAAGCGTCAAGCACTGACTCATGCATCATTTCAGACAAGGTCGGATGAGGAAATACAGTGTGCATGAGTTCAGCTTCCGTGCTCTCCAAAGTTCGAGCAACAACATAGCCTTGAATAAGCTCTGTGACTTCCGCCCCAATCATGTGGGCCCCAAGAAGTTCCCCAGTCTTGGCATCAAAAATAGTCTTCACCATTCCCTCAGGCTCACCAAGAGCTATGGCCTTGCCATTACCAAGGAATGGGAAGCGGCCAACTTTAAGGTCAAAGCCCGCTTCCTTGGCTGCTTTTTCCGTCATACCAACACTAGCTATTTGGGGGCGCGAGTAGGTGCATCCTGGTATAGTTGATTTGTTAAGTGGATGTACCCCTTCAACTCCAGCAATTTTCTCTACACATACAACGCCTTCATGGCTGGCCTTATGCGCCAGCCAGGGCGCTCCAGCCACATCACCGATAGCATACACACCGGGCTCATCTGTCTCGCCCCACTGGTTGGTTACTATATGTCCCCGGTCCACCTTAACTTTGGTCTTCTCAAGACCAATCCCGTCGGAATTTCCAACAATTCCAACTGCCATTATGACACGTTCAGCTTGGACAGTTTGTTGTTTATTTCCGACTTCTATGCTTGCAATTACACAGTCTTTTTTGCGCTTCAAGTCAGAGACCTTTGCACCAGTCAAAATCTTAATGCCCTGCTTTTCAAACGCCTTTCGCGCCATAGCAGAGATGTCTTCATCTTCGACAGGCAGAATCCTATCCATTATTTCCACTACAGTGACATCTACACCCAAGTCATTGTAAAAGCTTGCAAACTCTATCCCGATGGCTCCTGAACCAACTACTAAAAGTGACTTTGGCAGCTCCTTCGGGACCATAGCCTCCCGATAAGTCCATACCCGGTCACCATCAGGCTCTAGCCCTGGCAAACTGCGTGCCCGAGCACCTACAGCTAAAATAGTGTGGTCTGCTGATAAAATTCCTGTGCCGGCTACTTCAACTTGTCCATTACCAGCCAGCTTTGCCTCACCCATGAAGACATCAACTTTGTTCTTTTTCAACAAATGAGCGATGCCACCAGAAAGTTGCTTAGCGACGCCTCTGGAACGATCTACAATAGCTTGCACATCAAACTGAAGATTGTCAGCTTTCAGACCATAATCTTTAAGGTTCTGTAATATATGCCAAATTTCTGAAGATCTTAGTAATGCCTTGGTTGGTATACAGCCCCAGTTAAGGCAAATGCCACCGAGATGCTCTCTCTCAACAACGGCTGTTTTCATGCCAAGTTGCGCACCGCGTATTGCTGCGACGTATCCCCCTGGCCCGCCACCAATAACTATTAGATCGAATTTTTTGTCCGACATCGGCATATACCCCTTAAAGCTAAAACCCAGATACTACCGTTAAAGCAGCATAGCAGCTGGGAATTCGATCATGCTCTTAAATGCTTGAAGAAGTTCTGCACCAAGCGCCCCATCTATCACGCGATGATCACAAGAAAGCGTGCACGTCATTACTGTGGCAACTGCAAGCTCACCGTTTTTCACTACTGGACGTTGCTCACCCGCTCCGACTGCAAGAATGGCGCCTTGAGGAGGATTTATAACAGCATCAAACTGCTTTATTCCAAACATTCCTAAGTTGGAAATGCTAATTGACCCGCCCTGATATTCTTCGGGGGTAAGCTTGCCCTTCCGCGCCCGTCCCGCCAGATCCACCATGTCTGTAGATATTTGGCCTAGACCCTTGATGTCAGCATTACGGACGACAGGCGTTATCAGACCACCATCTAGTGCCACTGCAACAGATACATCAACGTTTTTGTAAAGCCTAACTCCCTCCTCGGTCCAACTTGCGTTAGCACCAGGAACACGACGCAGTGAAACTGCAAGCGCCTTAATCACAAAATCATTGACTGAAACCTTAACGCCGTCTGGGGCTCGAGCATTCATCTCCTTACGTACTCTGAGCAACTCATCAATCTCACAATCAATTGTGAGGTAGAAGTGCGGTACGTTTTGCTTGGACTCTGTTAGACGGCGCGCAATCGTCTTACGCATAGAAGTATGGGGTACAAGCTCAAATTCTGTGGACGAAGTGTCAGAAGAAGAAACCGCTCTATCAGACATTTTTGTTTCAAGAGTTGAAACCGGCAGGAGATCACCCTTCAGCGCTCGTTCAATATCAGCTTTAACAATACGTCCGTTTGGCCCACTGCCTTTAATGCGTTCAAGGGGCAATCCATTTTCTTCAGCTAATTTTCTAGCAAGAGGACTTGCAAAAATCCGCCCATCCGCAGGTGCGACCCTCACCTGCCCGTTTTCCGATGCGTGCAACACGTCGTCTTTTGTTACTTTTCCGCCGGCACCTGTTGGCTGTATACCCGACAAAGAAACCCCTGCTTGCAATGCAATGCGACGCGCTAACGGCGTTGCTTTAACATCATCGTTTTTAACCAATGGCATTACCGAAGAAGGCTCTTTTGGCTTAACGCTGGAAGCTTCTGCAGACTCTGGTTTTCCTAAAACTTTAGGCGCGCTTACCTCGCCCAATGCTTCACCATCCAGAGCAAGAACTGCGATTACAGCGTTAACAGCCACGCCTTCAGACCCCTCATCAACAAGGATTTTGGCTACAATACCCTCGTCAACCGCTTCAACCTCCATGGTAGCCTTATCGGTCTCTATCTCAGCGATTAAATCACCAGCCCGAACTTCATCCCCCTCTTTGACAAGCCATTTAGCGAGTTTGCCCTCTGTCATAGTTGGCGAAAGAGCCGGCATAAGAATTTCAGTTGCCATACTGTCCCCCCGATCGCATCTTCGACCAGCTATTTATCGATAGCAAATTGACTTCGCAGCACTAACAATGTCTTCGACTTGTGGCAAAGCCAGCTTCTCCAGATTAGCCGCATAAGGCATTGGAACATCCTTTCCCGATACCCGTTTTACTGGCGCGTCTAACCAATCAAATGCCTTATCCATCATCGTAGCGGCGAGTTCAGCACCAATACCCGCATAGGGCCAACCTTCTTCAACGGAGACGAGCCGATTGGTCTTCTTTACCGATTTTACGATCGCGTCTGTGTCTAATGGACGTATGGTGCGAAGGTCAATTACTTCAGCATCGATACCCTCTGCTGCCAATATTTCGGCTGCGGCAAGCGCATCCCGGCACATTAGAGAAAAGGCCGTAATAGTTATATCTTTGCCAGGGCGGAGTACTTTTGCTTTCCCAATTGGAACAGTGAAATCGTCTGCAGTAGGCACCTCAAATGTTTGGCCATAAAGGATTTCGTTTTCCAAAAATATGACTGGATTTGGATTCCTTATAGCTGATTTCAGGAGGCCTTTAGCATCACCTGCAGAATAAGGAGCAACAACAATCAGTCCTGGGCAATGAGCATACCAACTTGCGTAACATTGAGAGTGCTGAGCTGCAACTCTAGCGGCAGCACCATTTGGCCCCCGGAAAACAATTGGACAGCCCATCTGTCCGCCTGACATATATAACGTTTTTGCGGCGGAATTAATTATCTGATCAATGGCCTGCATTGCGAAATTGAAAGTCATAAACTCAACAATTGGCCGAAGACCGTCCATTGCGGCACCAACACCAATTCCAGCAAAACCATGTTCAGTTATAGGGGTGTCAATGACCCTACGGGCCCCAAATTCTTCGAGAAGGCCCTGACTAACTTTATAAGCACCTTGGTATTCAGCAACTTCTTCGCCCATTAGAAAGACATTGCTATTGGAGCGCATTTCCTCTGCCATAGCATCACGAAGTGCTTCACGAACAGTCATAGAAACGGTTGAAGAATAGGCACTCGCCTCCTCGGCATTCATCTCGGCACCATCAGGTTCTGATACAATTACCTTGGACTGAACAGCACCCGAGATTTCCTCGGCAGGAGGATTTGCTTTTTTCGTTTGTTTCGCATGCGACGAGGAGGAAACGACCTCGCCTTCACCAACAAGCACCGCAATTACGGAATTCACAGAAACACCTTCCGTGCCCTCAGCGATGAAGATTTTACCGACGGTACCCTCATCCACCGCCTCAACTTCCATAGTCGCCTTATCCGTTTCAATCTCAGCGATTAAATCACCAGCGCGCACGTCATCGCCTTCCTTGACCAGCCATTTGGCAAGTTTGCCTTCGGTCATCGTCGGCGAGAGGGCCGGCATCAAAATTTCGGTCGGCATCTTCTTTCCCCGCCCTATCAGGCTTCAATTAGAATGTCGGTGTAGAGCTCAGATGGATCCGGCTCTGGGCTTTCTTGAGCAAATTCTGCGGCATCTGCCACTATAGCTCTGACATCTGCATCAATTGCTTTCAAATCATCGGCAGACGCTATTTTCCTTTTAATGATTAATTCTCGCAAAGTCTCAATAGGATCTCGCTCTTCTCGCATCTTACTAACTTCATCACGTGACCGATATTTTGCTGGGTCTGACATAGAATGACCGCGGTAACGGTAGGTTTCCATCTCGAGGACATAGGGTCCCTTTTCGCGGGCGTAAGCCACTATCTCCTTTGCTTTTTCAGCCACGGTTAACACGTTCATGCCATCCACTTTTTCGCCAGGTATTCCGTAAGCCTCACCCCGCTTAAACAGACCTTCGCCAGCAGAGGAACGGTTAACCGCTGTTCCCATGCCGTATTTATTGTTCTCAATGACAAAAATAAGGGGCAACTTCCAAAGCGCTGCCATGTTCATGGTCTCCGCAACTTGACCCTGGTTGGAGGCACCATCCCCAAAATAAGCTAGAGCTACTCCACCATCCCCACGGTATTTAGAAGCGAAGGCTAACCCCCCACCTAGAGAGACCTGCCCCCCTACAATTCCATGACCGCCGAAAAATCTTTTTTCTCTGCTAAACATATGCATGGAGCCGCCTTTACCGCGGGAATATCCTCCACGCCGTCCTGTTAGCTCGGCCATGACACCGCGTGATTCCATGCCACAGGCAAGCATATGACCATGATCACGGTAACCAGTTATGACGCTATCTCGCTCGTCTAATGCGGACTGCATACCGACTACCACTGCTTCCTGACCTATGTACAAATGACAAAAGCCCCCAATAAGGCCCATGCCATACATTTGCCCTGCCCGTTCTTCAAAGCGCCGGATAAGCAGCATCTCACGATAGAAATGCTGAAGCATTTTCGGATCCAATTTCGTCCCCAACGCAGTTTTAGATTCACGCGTTTTCCCTGCAGGTGCTTTCGTAGTACCCACTGAAGAACGTTTAGACACAGCTCGCGCCATTAGATCTCTCCGCGATTTCCAATGCCCCAAAAAAAAGGGCACACATCCAAAGAAAATAGATGCCCCGAAGGCTCAGATCAACGCTCTACAATACAATGTGAACTGATTTAAGAATAGAGAAGAGAGTTTGGATACTAGCGCCCTAGAATTAGGACCTCAGAAGGCCAACCCATGTTTAAGCGGACCCGCGCTTGTTCTGCCAACGCATCTAATTGAATATTAGAAGGACGAAGGGCTTGTGTTTCTTTTTCGAGAGAAGCCCGTTCAGCAGTTAGTTGCGCCAAAACAATTTTTGCCTCATCTAAGCGTTGATCATACGCTCTAAGAGCAAGTAGCCCGTTATCATTTCGCACAAGATGAAAACCGAAATAAATAGCGATAAACGCAAAACAAAGCGGCCAAACAACCGCTCTTAAACGTTTCTTTAAGTCTTGTGCCACATCCATATTTTAGATGAATCACGCGACGAGTTCTTCGTCAATAGAAATTTTTCTAAGTTAACTCATCAAATGACGACTAATCTTCAGGATGAAGACGCAATGAGTTGCCGGCCAGCAAACGTTGCCATGTCACCCAGCTCTTCTTCTATCCTCAAAAGTTGATTGTATTTTGCCAGACGATCCGATCTTGCCAGCGAACCGGTTTTTATCTGGCCACAGTTGGTGGCAACAGCAAGGTCAGCGATAGTGGTATCTTCTGTTTCTCCAGAACGATGAGACATCACGGCACCAAAGCCCGCGCCCTGCGCCATCCAAACTGCGTCCAAAGTCTCCGTCAATGTGCCAATCTGATTTACTTTTATGAGAATTGCGTTAGCAGCACTTTTTTCAATGCCATCCTTTAATCTGGCGGGGTTGGTTACAAAAAGATCATCGCCAACGAGCTGAACGCTGCTTCCAATCTTTTGTGTTAGAGCTTGCCAACCCGTCCAGTCATCCTCCGCCATTCCATCTTCTATGGAAATAATGGGATAGCTTTGACATAATTTTGATAAATAATCGGCCATCCCTTCAGCATCTAAAGATAAACCTTCGCCATGAAGCTCATAACGGCCATTATTGAAAAATTCCGTTGAAGCCGCATCCAACGCCAGCACAATATCGTCACCAATTTTTAAACCCGTGTCTTCGACAGACTTCATTATGAAATCCAAGGCATCTCGAGTACTTGAGAGACTAGGAGCAAATCCCCCCTCGTCACCAACATTGGTGTTGTGACCCGCATGCTTGAGCCGAGCCCTTAGAGCCTGGAAAACTTCCACACCTGCAGCCAAAGATTCTGAAAAATTAGATGCTCCAACCGGCATAATCATGAATTCTTGGATATCAATTGGGTTATCTGCGTGAGCGCCGCCATTTAAGATATTCATCATAGGCGTAGGAAGCACACGAGCATTAACCCCGCCAATGTAACGATAAAGCGGAAGATTGCTTGCTTGCGCTGCCGCCTTTGCAATCGCTAGGCTGACACCCAAAATGGCGTTTGCTCCAAGTTTACTTTTATTTGGAGTGCCATCGAGTTCGCACATAACCCGATCAATCCGCCGCTGCTCCTCGGCATCCATGCCAATTATGGCATCGGCAATGTCGCCGTTGACAGAATTAACCGCTTGCTTAACGCCCTTGCCACCATAAGCTTTTCCGCCGTCACGAAGCTCAACTGCCTCATAGGCGCCGGTTGATGCCCCAGATGGAACAGCTGCACGGCCGAAAGCCCCACATTCAAGCTCTACATCGACTTCAACTGTAGGATTTCCTCGACTATCGAAGATCTGACGAGCACGAATATCAGTGATGGAAGTCATCATTTATCCTTAATAATCCTGTCGATAGCGACAAGCTTTTCCAGAAGACTCTCGAGTTCACCTATGGGCAGCATGTTAGGGCCATCGCTTGGAGCCTTATCAGGGTCCTGGTGGGTTTCTATGAAGAGACCAGAAACCCCAACTGCGACAGCTGCCCTCGCTAAGGCTGGTACAAATTTGCGCTCGCCACCCGAAGAAGTCCCCATACCACCGGGTTGTTGGACGGAATGCGTTGCATCAAAAACAACCGGTGCGCCAATTTCAGCCATTATCGGCAACGAGCGCATGTCTGATACAAGTGTGTTGTAACCGAAACTTGCCCCTCGTTCGGTTAAGATCACACCTCTGGCGCCACCATCGCTCAACTTCGCCGCTACGTTTTTCATATCCCAAGGCGCAAGAAATTGACCTTTTTTTACATTTACTACCCGCCCAGTAGACGCTGCAGCTAAAAGCAAATCAGTCTGACGACAAAGAAAAGCCGGTATCTGAAGAAGTGTTACAGCCTCTGCTACTGCTGCGCATTGGGAAGCTTCGTGCACATCCGTAGTGGTCGGCAAGAGAAGTTTGCTGCTCACTTCTGATAGGATTTCTAGCCCTTTGCTCATGCCAATGCCACGATCGCTGCGGAGACTGGTACGGTTCGCCTTGTCGAATGAGGACTTGTACACAAGATCAATGCCAACTCGGGCAGTCATTTCTTTTAAGGCTGCCGCTGTTTCAAGGGCATGCTGCAGTCCTTCAATTGCGCATGGACCTGCAATCAATACAAAACGCTTGGACTGCGAGAAGGTTGCTGACCCAACCGAAACACTAGATGGCAAAATGCTCACAGTTTAGACCAGCCTTGAATGTTTTATTGCTGCAGCAATGAAAGAGCTAAAAAGCGGATGAGGTGCCATTGGTCGAGACTTCAACTCCGGATGAAATTGAACCCCTATGTACCAAGGATGCCCTTCAAGTTCGACAATTTCGGGCAATTCGCCATCTGGTGACAAACCCGAAAAACGCAGTCCTGCAGCCTCAATTTTTTCTCTATATCCAATATTAATTTCGTATCGATGACGGTGCCTCTCATACACAATTTCATCACCATAAATTTCAGCAACTTTACTGCCAGCTGCTAGCTTAGCAGGATATGCGCCCAACCGCATTGTCCCGCCCAGATCGTCGCTTGAAGAGCGGCGCTCAATCTCTTCGCCCCTTGCCCATTCCGTTAGCAGACCAACCACCGGACGCTCGCTAGGCCCAAACTCAGTCGAGCTTGCATCGGTCCAGCCAACGAGGGACCGGGCGGCTTCAATGACTGCCATCTGCATCCCAAAGCAAATTCCAAAATACGGAAGCTTATGTTCGCGGGCAAAGCGGGCAGCCCGAATTTTACCTTCTGACCCCCGTTCACCAAAACCACCCGGGACCAGGATTCCATGAACAAAATCAAGACGCGAGGTTGTGTCTTCTTTTTCGAAAGCCTCGGCCTCTACCCACTCAAGTTCAACCTTCGCATTATTAGCAATTCCGCCATGATGGAGGGCTTCAATCAGAGATTTGTAGGCATCTTTTAACTCGGTATATTTACCCACAACACCGATGCGCACTGTACTTTCGGGGTTTCTAACCCGATTAACCACGTCTTCCCAAACCGATAAATCTGGGAGGTCAGAGGTTGGAAGTTCAAAATGTTTTAGAACTTCAACGTCAAACCCCTCTTCATGGTATGTGAGTGGGGTTGCATAAACAGTATCAACATCAATCGCCTGAATAACTCTCTCTTGGCGAATATTGCAGAAAAGACCAATTTTACGGCGTGCATCCTTTGGTATTTCCCGATCGGACCTACAAAGGAGCAAATCCGGTTGTATGCCAGCAGCCAATAATTCTTTGACGGAATGCTGGGTCGGTTTGGTTTTCAATTCTGCAGCAGAAGGAATATACGGCACCAAAGTAAGGTGGACGAACAAGGTACGTTCAACCCCTAAATCTTGGCGAACCTGTCTAATAGCTTCAATAAAGGGCAGGCTTTCTATATCACCGACGGTTCCACCAATTTCACACAATACGAAATCCTCATCACCAAGATCGGCTTGAATGAATTCTTTTATCATGTCGGTAACATGCGGAATTACCTGGACAGTTGCTCCGAGATAAAGTCCTTTTCGTTCGCGCTGCAAAACAGTTTCATAAATTCGCCCTGTCGTAACGCTATCACTCTTGGAAGCTGCACGATTGGTGTATCTCTCATAATGACCCAGGTCTAAATCAGTCTCTGCACCATCGTCAGTAACAAAAACCTCGCCATGCTGATATGGGCTCATAGTACCTGGATCGATGTTTAAATAAGGGTCGAATTTCCGCATCCGTACGGAAAATCCGCGCGCCTGCAACAGCGCGCCCAGGGCTGCGGCTGCAACACCCTTTCCAAGCGACGAAGCCACTCCGCCGGTTATAAAGATGAACCTGGTCGTCACGTGGCGCTCATGCCCTCCTATGGCAGCTTCGTTTCTGGCTAACGGGCGAGTGGTGCGCTTGGCTCCTGACTGCTAGTCGCGGGAGCAGTGGATTCAATAATTGATTTAGGTTCAGATGAACCACTTGCTAAAATCGCAAGCCCGAGGCTGGTGATAAAAAACAAAGTAGCTAGCATCGCTGTAGTGCGGGTCAAAAAGTTAGCCGCACTGCGACCGGTCATAAGACCACCGCCACCACCGCCACCGCCGATTCCAAGACCACCACCTTCAGATCGCTGCATTAGAACAACGACCACCAAAGCCGCGGCAATAAGAATGTGAATGGTTAGAACGATCTGAATCATTGTACCAATCTTTGCACAAAATGCGGCACCAATTACGTGCCAATCAAAACTATGTGACTGTCTAGAACATGAAGACGAGAAATGCCAGTGGGATCTAACTAATTGCCAATGCGATCGACAGAAAATCATTGGCGTTGAGGCTTGCCCCGCCGACCAAGGCACCATCTACCTCTGGAAGATTAAGTATTTCGGCAGCATTTCCAGGTTTTACCGACCCCCCATAGAGCAACCGAACTGATTCCCCCGCTTCGTCGCCTAAAAGATTTTTGAGAGCTCGACGCATTGCCGAATGAACCGACATAATTTCATCAATAGTCGGTGTGCGGCCACTACCTATTGCCCATACAGGCTCATACGCGACCGAGAGCCTTGACCCATCTACACCATCAGGAACTGAAGCCGTTAACTGCTTAGCGACAACATTTTCAGCATGCCCTGCAAGCCGTTCTTGTTCCGTCTCACCTACACAAATAATAGGTGCAAGACCCGCACGAAGTGCTGCGTTCGCTTTTCTCCAAACCAATGCATCACCCTCATGGTGCGCATCACGACGTTCAGAGTGCCCTAAAATAACATACGAACATTTCACATCTGCCAACATTTCTGCCGACACATCGCCTGTGAATGCACCAGCTACAGCTTCATGACAATCTTGGCCACCTAGCTTGATCTTCGTTCCTGCGATCGCTGCAGCTGTCGCTTGCAGATGAATTGCAGGTGGGCAAATCAAGAGCTCGACTGCCTCTGAAACAGAGGCTGCCCCTGACGCAATCTCTGCCGAAAGAGCAGTTGCGCTTTCAAGGTCACCATTCATCTTCCAATTGCCTGCAATCAGATATCCACGACTAGCCAAAGCCTACCCCCACTTCTCTTCACAGGTGTGATTATTATCATTAGAGCTAAATAGACGAAACCCAAACGATTGCGACGAGAGGCGTCCACACCTATAGTCCGCCGCTTAAATTCTTGCAGAGCAAACGACGGAATTTTCGATGCTGATCGCCATGCGCAAAGGTGCTGCCGGATGGGTAGCCAAAATTTTATTCGGACTGCTTATATTAAGCTTTGCCGTCTGGGGCATTGGCGACTATCTCACGCCTGATGCAAATCCTGTTGTGGCAAAAGTTGGGGAAATTGAAATTCGCCGCATTGAAGTCGACCAGGCTGAAAGAAGGCAGACGGAGCAAATGCGCCGTATTCTTGGAAACCAATTTAATCCAGCCGATTTGCCCGATGGGGCTCTTCGACGGGCTGCGGTGGAGCAACTTGTTGGCCAAGCTGCCCTGGATATGGAGGCCAAGGCACTTCAAATCGGTATTAGCGACCAGGGCGTTGGTGACGCCATCCGGGTTGATCCCAGTTTTCAGCAGAATGGTAAATTCGACACGAACCGCTTTCGGCGCTCGTTGTCATCAGCAGGAATAAGCGAAGAAGCCTACGCGCAAAATATGAGAATCGAGCTTAAGAGGAAGCAGCTCGTAGAAACCGTTCGCGCAAATATATCTCCCCCTCTCCCAATGCTTGAGGCGATCTTTTTGCTTGAGAGACAGAAACGCAGAGTTTCCTACGTCGAGTTAGATTCCGCAGTCATCAAATCCCCAGAGCCAAGTGAAAATGACCTTCAGGAGTACGTGAAGGCCAATGCCGCAAAGTTTGCCGAACCCGCTCGTCGAGATGCTCGGGTAATTGTTATTTCCACCTCTTCGATTTCAGAGACAATAGAAATTCCAGAAACAGAGATTGCAAATCACTATGAGGATACGAAAGAAAGATACAGGACCCCAGAAAGACGAAGACTAGTGCAAGCTCTGTTCCAAAATGAATCAGATGCGCGTGAATTCGCTAGTAAAGCAAAAACTAATAAAACTAATTTTATGAAAGATGCAGAGAGTGCTGGAGGGTCAGTAATTGACCTCGGTGAATTAACCCGTGATCAAATTTTTCCTAGCCCTCTCGCAGACTCTGCTTTTTCCTCGTCAGAAGGCCCATCCTCGGTACCGGTATCGACATCACTAGGCTGGCATGTGCTTCTCGTGGAAAAAGTGATTCCTGAGAGCACAAAACCTTTGGCTACAGTTGCTGCTGACCTAAAATTGGAAATGCAGCAGGAACAAGCGATCTCCAAAATCTCAGACGTAGCTAATGCTGCAGAGGACGCTCTCGCAGCAGGTGGCGACTTAGCTTCAGCGGCCAGTGCGGCAGGCCTACCGATTGTCACGCTTAATGGAATAGATCGGCGGGGTGTAAATCGCGAAGGTTCTGTGTCTTTAAAAATGCCCGATGACCCAGCCTATCTCGCTTCAATTTTTGAAAGAAATGTTGGTGAGCAAAGCGGTCTAATTGAGCTCCGAGATGGAGTTTTTATCGCGCTAGTTGTAGACAAAATTTATGACAGCGCCCCAAAACCATTTGAAATAATTCGTGAACAGGCACTTTCTGAGTGGAAGGACCAAAAGAGACTTGAGCTTGGCAGGGCCCGTCTGAAATCTCTAACAGAGGCAAGCAGTCTTTCTATATTTAAGGAAGCAGCCAAAGCCGCAAAGTTGAACGTCGCTTCGATCAATTCATCAATGCGAGATGAGGTTGCAGCCTCAAATAAATTTCCTTCTGATTTCATAGAAAAAATCTTTAATGCTCGCGAGAATTCAACCGTTTCAACAAATATCAAGAAAACCCTGATTGCCGCATTCGTTGACGACATACAGCGCCCCATATTTGATCTAACAGGGGACGCGGAGAAGGAATTCATTGCCGCGATGACAGATGTTTACGCACGGGAACGAGCTGAAGCACTTGCAACGCTTGCCCGAACAGTACATCTCCCAGAAATAGTAGCTGATAATCGATCAGACGAACCTAAAAAAGGCAACTGAGCACCTCAATGCTATCCTCCACTGACAAGGCCACCTTTCTAGAAATCTATGATGCAGGACGTCCACAGGTGCTCTGGTCCAAGATTTCTGCTGACTTAGAGACCACCGTCTCTGCATACCTTAAATTATCCTCTGGCCGGCAGGTCTGCTTCATCCTTGAAAGTGTTGAGGGTGGGGCCATTAGGGGTCGTTATTCATTTATTGGCATTCAACCAGACTTAGTATGGCGCTGCCGAGGAAACCAGGCAGAAATTAATCGGGATGCGCTGAAAGGTGGTGCCTTTCGAGTAGAAGATGGGGAAGCGCTAGATTCTTTGCGCGCTCTCATCAAAGAATCTCAAATAGACGATATGCCGACAGGCCTTCCGCCTATGGCCTCAAGCCTTGTCGGTTATATGGGCTACGACATGGTCCGCCTTATGGAGCAGCTGCCAAACACTCCAACTGATACTCTCGGCTTGCCCGATGGGATGTTTGTTAGACCGACAATCATGGCGGTTTTCGACAGTGTCGATGATACTATTTCTATCGTAACACCTGTGCGCCCCTGTGACAGAACCTCCGGAGAAAAAGCTTTTGAAGCGGCAATTGCACGTATTAATGGTGCAATCGACAGACTTAACGGACCTCTTCCAGCTCGCACAATAAGCATCAATCAAGAACCCAACTCAGAGAGACGTTCAAACTTCACAAAGGCGGGTTTTTTAGCTGCGGTTGAACGGGCTAAGGAGTACATCCGAGCAGGCGATGCTTTTCAAATTGTTCCAGCACAGCGTTTTGAAACACCTTTCCAACGCCCACCATTCGATTTGTACAGGGCACTGCGACGACTAAATCCCTCACCTTTCCTATTCTATCTCGACTTTGGGGGATTCTCCGTCGTTGGATCTAGCCCAGAAATTCTAGTGCGAGTTCGCGATGGTGAGGTCACTATTAGACCTCTGGCAGGCACTCGGAGACGTGGGAAGAACGCAGAAGAAGATAATGCACTCGCAGAAAACCTAATGAGTGATCCCAAAGAACTAGCCGAGCACCTAATGCTACTCGATCTAGCGCGAAACGACGTAGGTCGAGTATCAAAAATAGGAAGCGTAGAGGTAAAGGCTCAATTCGAAATTGAACGTTACAGTCATGTCATGCACTTAAGCTCTACAGTGGTTGGTCAAATTGCTGATGACTATGACGAAATTGGAGCATTAATTGCAGGGTTTCCGGCTGGGACGGTATCTGGAGCGCCAAAAGTTCGCGCTATGGAAATTATTGATGAATTAGAGCCAACAAAGCGTGGCATCTACGCTGGCTGTATTGGTTACTTTGCGTCTAATGGAACTATGGATACTTGCATTGCGCTTCGAACCGGGGTGGTAAAAGATGGGATTTTGTACGTTCAGGCAGGCGTTGGCGTCGTTGCTGACAGCGACCCTGAGGCTGAATTCCAAGAAAGCATTGACAAAGCTCAGGCCCTCATGAGAGCTGCGGAAACTGCGCATAATCTCTGAGGCTACGTTCCAAAATAGGAAAAGCAATCATGTTCCTAATGATCGATAATTATGATAGCTTTGTTTATAATCTCAACCACTTCTTAGGTGAACTTGGGGCAAAAGTTGAAGTTGTGCGCAACGATGCAATTTCAGTTAATGAGGTTGTATCTGCGGACTTGGAGGGCGTCATCTTATCTCCTGGCCCCTGCGCGCCAGATGATGCTGGAATTTGTTTGGACCTGATACGTCACGCTCCTGCTACATTGCCAATTTTGGGGGTGTGCCTTGGCCACCAAGCTATCGGTCAAGCATTTGGTGGGAGCATTGTACGCGCTCCTGAACCTCTACATGGAAAGTTAAGCCGCCTAGCAGCCGACAATACAGGACTATTTCAAGGGCTTCCAAAGCATTTCGAAGCGACCCGCTACCATAGCCTTGTTATAGACCCGCCCACCCTTCCGGACTGCCTGATTGCGAATGCCCACTCCATGGACGGATGCATCATGGGCATACGCCATGCGGACCGACCTATCCATGGCGTACAATTCCATCCGGAAAGTATAGCATCAGAGCATGGTCACCGTTTGCTGGGTAATTTTTTGAAAATAGCCACCGAAGGTGCTTTACCAAACCAAGATCCAAAACCACTGCCTAAAAGGCGAATGTTTGCTCGAGAGGGGGTCTGATGCAATGGATTTAAAGCCTTTTCTTGCTAAAGTCTCCATTGGCCAAACTCTAAGCGAAGAAGAAGCTGAAGCAGCATTTGCAGTAATGATGTCCGGCGAAGCGACCCAAGCCCAGATGGGTGCACTTTTGATGGGCATGCGAGTTCGTGGTGAAACAACTGAAGAATTAATCGGAGCAGCCCGAGCTATGCGATCGCGCGCTGTTCGCATAGCGGCTCCACCGGGTTCTATTGACACCTGTGGTACTGGAGGAGATGCAAAAGGAACCTTAAACATATCAACCGCTGTCGCTTTAGTCCTAGCCGGCTGCGGCGTTCCCGTTGCTAAGCATGGCAATCGAGCAGCATCTTCTCGATCGGGGTCCTCTGATGTGCTTTCCGCATTAGGCGTTAACATTGATGCCGATATGAAGCTAGTTGAGCGTTGTCTTTGGGAAGCAAACATTGCCTTTCTGATGGCTCCACGTCACCACGGAGCGACCCGCCATGTTGCCGGAGTGAGGACTGAGCTAGCGACTAGGACGATTTTCAACCTGCTTGGACCTTTATCAAATCCAGCGGGAGCACCCCGTCAGCTCATGGGCATCTTCGCGGCAGATTATGTAGAGCGGCAAGCGCGAGTTTTGCATGCACTTGGAAGCGAGCGAGCTTGGGTGGTCCATGGCTCTGATGGCATGGATGAACTAACTACAACCGGCCCATCTGCCGTTGCTGAACTTAAAAATGGCGAGGTTCGCCTTTTTGAGCTGGCCCCCGAGGAAGCCGGAATTCCTCGCGCGAAACCGAGTGATTTGGCTGGAGGCTCGCCTGAAGAGAATGCTAGAGCCCTCAGGGCCCTTCTAGAAGGTGCACAAGGGTCATACCGTGACATCGTTTTGTTTAACACTGCCGCCGCGCTAATGATTGCGGACAAAGTGGAAAATCTTCAAGCCGGTGTTGCTCGGGCAGCAGAAAGTATCGACCACGGAGCTGCAACGGATGCGCTTTCGAAGCTTGTTGCCATCACGAACGAAGCGCCCTGATTGGAAAATACCTGATGCGTGATGTCCTAGCTGAGATTTGCGAACGTAAGCGCTCCCACGTTGCTACCCGTAAATCTATACATTCATTGAGTGACATTGACGCCAAAGCTCGAAAAATGCCTGCGCCAAGGGGTTTTGCTCAAGCATTAAAAGCCAAAGAAGCAGCCGGTAAATTTCCTGTTATAACTGAAATTAAAAAGGCATCTCCGAGCGCGGGCATTATCAGACCAGATTTCGACCCCAAAGCCCTCGCCGTTGCGTACTATGAAGCCGGCGCCGCCTGCCTCTCAGTGCTTACAGATACTCCTTACTTCCATGGCAGCGACACAGATATCTCTAAGGCCCATGAGAGTTGCAGCCTCCCCATCCTTCGCAAGGATTTCATGATAGATATCTACCAGGTTGCGGAGGCTCGGGCCTTAGGTGCCGATTGCATTTTAATTATATTAGCTGCCGTAGACGATACGCTAGCAGCCGAATTAGAGGATGCAGCTTTTAGTCTTGGGATGGATGTTCTGGTTGAAACACATGATGCCGCTGAATTTGAGCGCGCTTTGAAGTTAAAATCAGAGATTATTGGTATTAATAATCGCAACCTTAAGACATTACACGTTGATATTAATACAACACTTGAGCTTGCAAAAAATGCACCAGATGGCCGAATATTGATATCAGAAAGCGGTATCGGGTCGAATGAAGATCTCAAACGTCTTTGGGCTGGAGGCGCTCGAGGTTTTCTGGTTGGAGAGCGACTGATGCGTGAGCAAGACGTTCAGAAAGCTGCCGCGGAACTCATTGGTGCGGGGCGATAAAATGTCGGAAGACCTAACTCATTTTGACCGTGATGGAAGAGCGCAGATGGTAGATGTCGGTGAGAAGCAAGACACCGCTCGCCGAGCTATTGCAACTGGTCGCATAAATATGCGCCGCGAGACCGGTGAAAGAATATTAGCTGGTCAAATTGGAAAGGGTGACGTTCTTCAGGTGGCTAGGCTTGCTGGGATAATGGCTGCGAAAAAGACGTCTGATTTAATACCGCTATGCCATCCACTGCCGCTAAATGCTATCAATATTGATCTTAAAATTTCCTCTGATTTTCAATCAGTGGAAATTGAGGCTGAATGTAAAACTAGTGGCAAAACCGGGGTTGAGATGGAAGCCCTAACAGCTGTCACCGTCGCAGCGTTAACGATCTATGATATGGCAAAAGCTATCGATCGCGAAATGAGCATCGAGGGGATTAGGCTGTTGCACAAATCTGGCGGAAAATCAGGAACCTTCGAGGCAAGAAGATGATAAGCGTTTCTGAAGCTCGCTCTAGAGTGCTGGCTGCTGCCCCATACCCTAGAACCGAGATTGTAATGCTTAAAGAGGCAGGAGGCCGTACGCTCTCATCACCTCTTACTGCTCGTCGCACCCAACCACCCGCTGATGTGTCCGCAATGGATGGGTACGCAGTCCGCAGTGAAGATTTCCTAAAAGCACCCACGAGACTATCTGTCATAGGTGAGGCTCCAGCTGGGTCACCGTTCAATGGAACAGTGGGCCCTGGAGAAACGGTGCGCATTTTTACAGGCGGTGAATTACCACTTGGCGCAGACACGGTGATTTTGCAGGAAGACACTGCGCGCGATGGCGCCACTGCAATATTTTCCGAACTCCCTGTAGCCGGACGACATATTCGTAAAGCCGGTTTAGATTTTCAGGTGGGTGACACAATCATTCCATCGGGCATGGTGCTAACTCCCCGACATCTTGCACTGGCCGCAAGCATGAACATTCTGTGGGCGAGAGTATCACGCAAACCTAGGGTAGCAATTCTAGCGACTGGCGATGAAATTCGCCTACCTGGTGATGATATTGGGCCAGGGCAAATCATTGGATCTAGTGGGGTTGGTGTTGCATCATACGTTGATCAGGTAGGCGGTGAGGCAATTTTACTGGATATCGCGGGGGACACAGAACACCAGCTTACGTCCGCTGCCCGTCAGGCCGTCGGTGCTGATATTTTGGTAACCCTGGGAGGTGCTTCAGTTGGGGACCACGATCTTGTTCAGCAAGCACTAACCAAAGAAGGACTCAACGTTGGGTTCTGGAAGATTGCCATGCGGCCAGGAAAACCTTTGATGTTCGGTAATCTAGGGGAACAAATAGTCTTAGGACTTCCCGGCAACCCAGTTTCTACAATGGTTTGTGCTATATTATTCCTCGGACCTCTAATAAAGCGGATGCTAGGTCAGGCTGAAACCAATCCCCGCATACTGCCTGCCCGATTAAAAACACCAATCGCTCCTAATGATCGAAGGGAAGATTATATTCGCGCAAATCTAACGCTTGAAGGAAATGGTTTTGAAGTTGAGGCCTTTGCAATTCAAGACAGCTCCATGATGAGCATATTTGCTAAATCAAACTGCCTAATTGTTAGACCTCCTCACATGGAAGCCGTACCTGCTGGATCAGTTGTCGATGTGTTGCCCTTAGATATCCAATTTTAGTTCTTTTTCCTATCCGCTCAGAACTCATAAAAGGCGAACAACATATAAACTTCAGCATGTATTTGACACAGAAAAAGAACTAAAATAGAACATTGTTTGTTGTAGATTAACTCTATGCATCCACTTATGGAGGTTTGGATATGCTCACTCGGAAGCAGCACGAACTCCTAATTTTCATTAACAAGCGCATCGCTGAAACTGGCATATCTCCCTCTTTTGACGAGATGAGAGATGCTCTTGATCTTCGATCGAAGTCAGGTGTCCACCGTTTGATTTCAGGGTTAGAAGAGCGAGGATTTATTCGCCGCCTCGCCCATAAAGCGCGAGCTTTAGAGGTCATGAGGCTTCCGGAAACCGCTGCACTTTCCGGGCAGAGCACCATTCAAAAGCTCCCAGCGCAACGCTCTAAACCTTTACCAACAGCAACTGCACACAACGATAACGCGCGCGCGGTGCAACTACCTCTCCATGGCCACATTGCCGCCGGAACGCCTATTGAGGCCTTGCGTGATCCAAATAGCTTTGTAGATGTGCCCTCGGATATGATAGGCCGCGGACAACACTATGCTCTCTCCGTTGCTGGTGCCTCGATGGAAGGAGATGGAATAATTGACGGGGACATAGTGATCATTGAAGAGGGATCAAGCTTCGAAAATAATGATATTGTAGTGGCGCTTGTTCGCAACGAAGAAGCCACACTCAAGCGAATAGAGAAACATCATAATCGAATTATTTTGCGCGCCTCAAATTTAGATTTTCCTCCTCAAGAATACGCCCCCCAGGATGTCAGCGTGCAAGGTAAATTAGTCGGCCTGGTGAGACGTTATTGAATTCATTTTAGCCGCAAAAATTACATGACTTACTCTTTGTGACTCAAAAGTGATCGCATACGGATAAAATCTGCCTATAAATTGATAGCCAGGCGCAAAAGATTAGTTTGTCCGGCATCAAAACTGCAAAATGCAAAAAGAGGTATTGACCTCAGCAGGCCGTTGCACGGTATATCCTCACTTACTAAACCCGCTTGATTTAACGTGGAACAACTGCGCTATGAAAATAGTTACCCGTTTTGCCCCCTCACCGACAGGCTTTCTGCATATCGGAGGGGCACGAACGGCTCTATTTAACTGGCTCTTTGCTCGCCGGCATAGCGGTGCGTTCAAACTCAGAATTGAAGATACTGATCGCAAAAGGTCTACCGAGCCTGCAATAGCGGCAATCCTAGATGGCCTTGATTGGCTTGGGCTGAAATGGGATGGAGATCCCATCTACCAATATTCACAAAGTGAGCGTCATCGTGAGGTCGCAGAGATGATGCTAGCTTCAGGTCATGCTTACAAATGTTATGCAACGCCAGAAGAACTCCAGGCTATGCGGGAAGCCGCCTCCGCTGAAGGAAAGCGCTTTCGTTATGATGGGAGATGGCGTGATCGAGACCCCTCAGATGCCCCTAAAGGAATTGCTCCAGCAATCCGCTTAAAAGCCCCGGAAACAGGGGATACGGTTATAGTCGACCGGGTTCAAGGAGAGGTACGCGTAGCTAACAAAGAGCTTGACGATATGGTCCTCTTACGTGCCGATGGCACTCCAACCTATATGTTAGCTGTGGTCGTCGATGATCATGACATGGGGGTGACACACGTAATCAGAGGCGATGATCATCTTAATAATGCATTCCGTCAGGCCCAGGTGTTCATGGCAATGGGATGGGACCTTCCTGAATTCGCCCACATCCCATTAATTCATGGCCCAGATGGATCAAAACTTTCAAAAAGGCATGGTGCTCTTGGTGTCGATGCCTATCGGGATATGGGATTATTACCAGAAGCAGTTCGAAATTATTTGTTACGTTTGGGTTGGAGCTACGGGGACCAAGAAATTTTTTCGACAGAGGAAGCAACTGCTCTGTTTGACCTGGAGGCTGTCAATCGTGCCCCTGCACGCTTTGACTTAGTTAAGCTCGAAAGCGTTAATGCCCACTATTTGAGAGAAAGTGACACAGAGTCTTTAGCCGCAGTTGTAATAAAAAATCTAGAAAAACAGATTCAAAATAGTCTGAGCGACATAGAAAAAGTTCGCATTGAAAGAGGCCTTCCAAGCCTAAAACCCCGGGCAAAAACACTTATCGACCTAGTCGAAATCTCAAAGATTTATATTTCAGGCGCCCCAAAAGCACTTACTGAAAAAGCTGGAAAAATTCTCGCTTCAGAAGTATCAATTACTTTGCTGACTCGGGTGCGAGCAGATTTGGGAAATGTTGAGGATTCGGACTGGACAGAAACAAATATTGAGATTTTGCTTCGGGACACGGCTGATAGCGAAGAAGTAAAGCTGGGAAATTTGGCTCAACCGTTGCGCGCTGCTCTAACCGGCTCTGACGCTTCACCTAGCTTATTCGAGGTTGCGACCATTCTAGGTAAAGAAGAGACCTTATTGCGCATTGACGCTGTTTTGGCCTAATGCCGTTTTGATTGCACAGAGAAGCATCGAAGAGTACATTCTAAACACGAAATTGAACGAAACGCGGCTAACGCCGCTACGCCTAATGGGGGGCGATACAGAATGACCGATAAAGGCTCAAACCGCACAATAACCATGAAGGATGATGAGTCTGGAAAGACTGCAAGTTTCCCTATCATGAACGGCACGGCCGGGGTACCTGTCATGGATATCCGCAGCCTTTACAAAGAGATGGGCGTATTCACTTACGATCCTGGTTATACCGCCACAGGAAGCTGTAAATCAGAGGTGACATTTATTGACGGCGATGAAGGCATACTGCTTTACCGTGGCTACCCCATCGAACAACTTGCCGAAAAAAGCGATTACATGGAGGTTTGTTACCTTTTAATGTTCGGCGAGCTTCCGACTAAGGCTCAATATGATAAGTTTGTGTACGACATTTCGCATCACAACATGGTACATGACCAAATAAACAATTTTTTCCGAGGCTTCCGGCGAGATGCCCATCCAATGGCCGTGATGTGCGGTGTAGTTGGTGGTTTAGCTGCATTCTATCATGACAGCTTGGATATCAACGATCCGCGGCACCGAATGGTTGCACAGTACCGTTTGGTTGCAAAAATGCCCACAATCGCGGCTATGGCGTACAAGTACACAATAGGTCAACCGTTCGTGTATCCCCGGAACCACATGGGTTACGCAGAAAATTTCCTTCACATGTGTTTTTCAACACCGTGTGAGGAATACAAAGTAGACCCCGTTATTTCAAAAGCATTAGATACAATCTTTACATTGCATGCAGACCACGAACAAAACGCATCTGCATCAACCGTGCGACTGGCTGGATCAACTGGTGCTAACCCCTACGCTTGCATTTCAGCGGGTATTGCTGCTCTCTGGGGACCAAGTCATGGTGGGGCTAATGAGCAAGTCCTCAACATGCTGGAAGAGATTGGAACCAAAGACAAAGTCGCGTCTATGGTGCAGAAAGCTAAAGATCCAGATGATCCGTTCCGCCTGTTTGGCTTTGGACATAGGGTCTATAAAAACTTCGACCCTCGAGCGACAGTGATCAGCAAAGCTGCTCACGATGTACTTAACACTCTTGGAATACACGATCCCCTCCTAGAGGTAGCTGTCGAACTAGAGAGGATTGCCCTAGAAGATGAGTACTTCATCAAACGGCGTCTTTATCCAAATGTCGATTTCTACTCGGGCTTTATATTAAAGGCGATGGGTTTCCCTGTTTCTATGTTCACTGCACTTTTTGCAATTGGACGCACAGTTGGCTGGGTTTCACAGTGGAATGAGTTAATTGGAGACCCAGAACAAAAAATTAATCGTCCGCGTCAGCTCTACACAGGATCTGCTGCTCGTGACTATGTAAACATCGGACAACGCTGAAAAACTGTTTTAGTTCAGGCTTTCTGGATTAGAAGATATGCGGGGGCGATACAAAATCGTCCCCGCTTCGCATTTGCAGGAATGTGAGACTATGTCAGGTGAAAGAGTTTATCTCTACGACACCACTCTCCGAGATGGGGCCCAAACACATGGCGTCGATTTCAGTGCTGCTGATAAAGCAGCAATAGCCGATGTACTAGATAGTATTGGGATTGATTACATCGAAGGTGGATGGCCAGGAGCAAATCCTCGCGATGATGCTTTTTTCCAGCAAGAGCACAATCTAAATAGATCAACTTTAACCGCTTTTGGAATGACGCGCCGCTCTGGTCGAAGTGCTGCAAATGATCCAAGCCTAACCGCTGTTCTTTCCGCGAACACGCCTGCCGTCTGCTTAGTGGGAAAAACGCATGATGCCCACGCTCTTACAGCTTTGGGCGTGGACCTTGAAGAGAATCTCCGGATGATTTCGGAGAGTGTCTCAGAATGCGTGGGCCGCGGACGTGAAACCATATTTGACGCTGAACATTTTTTTGATGGCTATAAGGCTAATTCTAGTTATGCACTGGAAGCTATCGAAACAGCTCTGAATGCTGGTGCACGCTGGGTCGTGCTATGTGATACCAACGGAGGAACGCTTCCGAATGAAATTTTTGAAATTGTAAGTGTTGTATGCGCGAAATTTCCCGGCGAAAAAATTGGAATTCATACCCATAACGATACTGAAAACGCTGTCGCAAATTCTTTAGCTGCCGTTCAAGCGGGTGCTAGGCAAGTACAAGGAACTCTCAATGGTCTAGGCGAGCGATGTGGAAACGCGAATTTGATCTCCCTTATTCCATCTTTGATGCTGAAGCTCGGCTATGATGTTGGGATATCGAACGAAGCTCTAAAAAAATTACCTGAAGTCAGCCGCATTTTGGATGAGCGTCTGAATCGTGCTCCAAATCGACATGCTGCCTATGTCGGCGCATCAGCCTTTGCCCATAAAGCAGGCCTGCACGTATCGGCGGTAGAAAAAGACCCAAGCCTCTATGAGCACATAAACCCTGATATTGTGGGCAACTCGAGGCTAATTCTTGTTTCTGACCAGGCTGGCCGAGCAAACGTCATATCGCGTTTTCGTGATCTTGGGATAGATATTGATGCGAAAGATCACCGAGTTTTAAGTATCGTAGAAGCAGTAAAAGAGCGAGAATATCAGGGATATTCTTATGATGGTGCAGAAGCCAGCTTTGAACTCTTGGCTCGGCGGTTAACAGATGGTCTACCTAATTATTTTTCAATTGAGACTTTCAGGGTTTTGGATGAGCATAGATTTGAAATAGGAAGCCAGAAACCTGCCCTTTCCGAAGCAACTGTAAAGGTTTCTGTAGGCTCTGCTCGTTCACTTGAAGTGGCTGAAGGTAATGGCCCAGTAAATGCCTTGGACCATGCGCTCCGTAAGGCACTAGCGCCGTTTTATCCTGTAGTTAATGAGGTCCGACTAACAGATTATCGCGTCCGTATCCTTAATTCTGGCGATGGCACTGCCGCGGTAACAAGAGTGATGCTGGAGAGTTCAGATGCGTCTGGACAGCGTTGGACTACAGTTGGTCTTTCGGGAGATATAATTTCTGCAAGCTATGAAGCGTTAACAGACGGCATTATCTATAAACTTATGAGCTCCGGTGCATTGCCACCGACCTAAAACCATGACTGGCGCTGTTGCAACAAAACCTGATAAACCTGTCACAGGTCCTGCCATTATTCTCGTAGAACCTCAGTTAGGCGAGAATATCGGTGCAGCAGCACGTGCCATGCTAAACTGTGGTCTAACGGAGCTTCGCCTTGTCAGACCAAGGGATGGTTGGCCAAACCCAAAAGCTGTCTCCGCTTCGGCTGGCGCCGACTGGGTGGTGGATAATGCGCAGGTCTTCCGTAATACGCGAGAAGCTATTTCTGATTTGCATCTGGTATATGCGACAACGGCTCGATCACGAGATATGGTAAAGCCGGTGTATACGCCATCTGGTGCAGCAAGTGAGATACGCAAAGAAATAGCCCTCAATCGCAAAGTTGGCATTCTCTTTGGTCGTGAGCGATCCGGACTAACCAATCACGATGTTATGCAGACCCAAGGAATTATAACTGCACCACTCAATCCAGCTTATAGCTCCTTGAATTTAGGGCAATCAGTTTTGCTTATTGCCTGGGAGTTTTTGAAGACTGCAGACACAACACCTGAAATCGACGCGTTTATAGGCGATGGTGAACTAGCACCACAATCCGATGTTCAAGGACTAATAAATCATTTGAACGAAGAATTGGATGCTGCTTCATTCTACCGATCACCAGAGCAACGGCCCACTATGCAACAAAATCTTCATAATATTTTTGCAAGAGCGCGCTTGACTGAACAGGAAGCAAAAACTCTACGCGGGGTCGTTGCTCGTTTGGCTGCACTAAGGCGGCAGCTAAAATCTTAAAACGCACTGGGCGGGAGACCACCACCATCAATGACAAAAGCTTGCCCAGTAGTAAATCCTGCTTTCTCAGATGAAAGGTAAGCTATCATTTCGGCAACTTCGTCGGGAAAACCATGCCGGCCCACTGGAATTTCCTTTGCCCGCTCTTTCAGTCCATCTTCGACATTAGCCCACCCAGCACGCAGAGTAGAACTAATTGCTCGGTCCGTCCGAATGGATCCAGGGCACACGCAGTTTACTGTGATTCCAAACCCAGAAAGATCATATGCGATAGAACGGGTCATTCCAATTACGGCTGCTTTAGAAGCTGAATACGCAGCTCGCTCCGGCAATGCATATAATCCAGCAACCGAAGCCATAGATACTATCCGACCATAGCCAGCAGACTTCATATGCGGAACGGCAGCTCTGATCATAAGAAAAACCCCGCGGGCATTTACCGCCATTACTGCTTCCCAACCCTCTAGCGGAATGGTCTCGATCTGTCCTCTATCTTTCCCGTGCGGTGCGCCAGCGTTGTTAACCAGAATATCAAGTCGGCCATACCGCTCCACAACGCTTGAAACTAAGTCACTGGAGCCTTGCTCAGTGGTGACATCACCAACAACGCTCATTGCTTCACCACCAGCATCCTCAATTTGATGGACAAGCGTATCTAATCCCTGCCAACCAGAGCCTAAACGAGCCACAGCATTATCATTTTCAACTCCGGCTGATGCAGCATCTGATACCGCAACAATAACACCCTCATTGGCAAGACGCCTGGCAGTTGCCGCGCCAATCCCATTCTCTTTGCCGCAACCAGTGATCAGCGCCACACGCTTCCCAAAACCAGACATGAAATCTCCTTAATCAAATCCGATAAAAATTAGAGTTACTCGAATAAAATGGGCGCTAAGGTCATTTCTAAAACGTTTGACCTGCATGTCATGAAATTAACATAAAGTAGGATCGAATTTTGAAAAAATACTAAAATCAAATATTCAAATTTGTCGCCTAAAGCCGTTAGTGATGGGATATCGACGGTCTTTGCCAAAATTCTTACGGGTGATTTTTGGACCTGGTGGTGCTTGGCGACGCTTATACTCAGATAAATCTAGCAGTCTCCACACACGACGAACTGTTTCCTCATTGTAACCCGCTGCCACAACGTCAGCGACTGATCGTTCGTCTTCAACTAATGCTTGCAAAATTCCATCTAATTCATCGTAAGGAGGAAGTGAATCTTCATCCTTCTGATCTGGCCTGAGCTCCGCCGATGGTGGTTTAGAAATAATACGCTCTGGCATAACAGCTCCCGGTGAGCCTTTTCCACCAAGAGGGACATATTGATTTCGCCAGTCGCTAAGCTGAAATACCGTTGTCTTGTAGATATCTTTTATTGCATTGTAGCCACCGCACATATCTCCATAAAGTGTGGCATAGCCCACTGCCATCTCTGACTTGTTGCCTGTTGAAAGCACCATATCACCAAACTTATTCGATAGTGCCATTAGAGTGAGTCCGCGAGATCGAGATTGAATATTTTCCTCAGTGACACCAACTTCTGTTCCCAGGAACGCATCCTTGAGCATTGCATCAAATGCCTGCATTGCAGGACCAATCGAGATGCTTTCATATTCGATCCCAAGCATTGCAGCGCAGGCTGCGGCATCTTCGAGACTTTCTTGAGATGTATAGGGGGACGGCATCATAACACACCGCACCCGATCTGCGCCCAGGGCATCAACAGCGAGAGCGGCTGATAATGCAGAGTCAATTCCTCCAGAAAGTCCAAGAATAACACCCGGAAAACCATTCTTGTTTACATAGTCCCGAAGCCCAAGCATTGCTGCCTGATAGATCGAAGCAAGCCCCTCTGGCACTTTAGCCACTGTCCCTTGAGCGCAAGACCAAGAGCCGTTTTGATCCCTTTGCCATCGCGTAAGAGCAAAATCTTCTTCCCAACCAGAAAGTTGAGCACGGAGTTTCCGGTGGCCATCTATGACAAACGATGCGCCGTCAAATACAAGTTCGTCCTGACCTCCCACCTGATTTACATAAACTAATGGCAAATTGCTTTCGGTCACCCTAGCCACAACATGATTTAGGCGCACTTCTGCTTTACCCAACTCAAAAGGCGAACTATTGGGGACTAGCAGTAGCTCTGCTCCGCTTTCCTCCAAGCATTCGACCACGTCTGGCGACCAAATGTCTTCGCATATCGGCACGCCAATCCTAACATCTCTGAAATTGATGGGTCCGGGCATAGGACCAGCAGCAAAGACACGCTTTTCGTCAAAAACGTCGTAATTTGGTAGATCAACTTTGTAGCGAACAGCACTGATCTGACCAGCGTCTAGAAGCGCCACTGCATTATATAGTTGAGAATTTTCAAGCCAGGGCAATCCAACTAACATTGCTGGCCCATTTACAGTATCAACAGCCAGTCGTTCTACGGCCGCTCTGCATTCCTCAGCAAAAGCTGGCTTCATGACCAAATCTTCAGCTGGATATCCTGAGATCACTAATTCTGGGTAGATGATTAAGTCTGCTTCCCCCAGCCTCTCCCAAGCAGCACGCACTTTTTTGACATTACCCAGAATATCACCGACGACGGGATTAATCTGGGCAATCCCAATTACCAATTGGTCCGTCATTGGCTAAAGCCGCCCTTTCTTACTTTTTGCCAGCGCGTCCGGCGCGACTTTTAGCAAGTAAAAACTCACGGCCAACTTTAACGCTGGCCTTCCCGTTGTATTCAATTATGTCGGCCGTCGCATAAGTTTCACTCCATCGATCTGGCAAATACGAACCTGTTCCGACCACATCAACTGGAGCTTCAGCAATAGCCATTGTCTGGCATTTCTCTACGTTAAAGCCAGAACTCGCCACAATTTTTGTATTTGGAAAACCGGCTTCATTTAAAGCCTCTCTAAGCCGCCAAATGGACGCTGCAGTAACCCCAGTTCCAACAAGATGACGTAACTCTGCTTCAGTCCTGTAACTCCGAATAGCATTAGGCGCACAACGATCCAATACGGCGTATGAAGACTGAAGATCCATGTCCTCCAAATAACGCCCGCCGTGCGTGTCGAGCCGAAAAGCTAATTTTCCAGCATTTGCCATATCTGAGAAATGCCTAGCAACTTCAAGAGAATCGGAAATTTCGCGACCGTAGTAATCCACAAGCACTGTCATGTCTTCGTCAGGGTAAGTCTCATGAAGCATCTCTGCAGCACGTAAAGTGGACCCAGCATATCCAATCAACGCATGAGGCATTGTACCGAGCCCACGATTGATGCCAAAGAAATGAGACGTGGCATCTGTAGCATTACCAATGAAACCAACCGCACCTAACGCTTTTGCCGCCTCAGATCCTACGCTGGCAGCATAGGCCATAAGCTCAGCCATATCCGCACCAGCACAGTGACGGGCGTCCATAGCGAGAAAGGCTGTCCGAGGAAGTGCTTTTGCCATCATAAAGGCGTTAATTGCAGCGACACAGGCTGCACCAAGTTTTTGAAGATAGAGAGTTTCGAGATCGACCAAATGGAATAATGATCCGGAGATGTAGAGCAACGGCTCTCCTGCACCAACCCAGTCACCTTCATTATGGGGGGCGTCGATTTCAAAAGTCACTGAACGAGCCTCAGCCACCTCCTTCAGCCACTGAGTTGCCAACTTGCCAGTATAAAGCACTGGTCGACGCATAAAAATTGCATAGGTCGCTTGGACATCACCAAATTTTCCAACAGCCGCCTTTGTTTTCTGAAAATAGGCGTCCGTATAGCGCGGAATGTCATTGACCTCGGGCCGCATCAGTTTCCTCGTTTATTTAAGACAAGAGGAATGTAACAGAAGTTATTTAGCACCTCGCCTGCCCTCACGCTCTGCCTTAAGCGCCTCTGCGACCATAAATGCTAATTCAATTGCCTGGGAGGCATTCAACCTGGGGTCACAATAGGTATGGTATCTATCTGCTAATTTTTCGTCAGTAATCGCCTGTGAACCCCCAGTGCATTCAGTGACGTCCTTCCCTGTCATTTCCAGATGGAGTCCGCCCGGATGTGCCCCCTCTGCCTTTGCAACATCGAAGAACGTTTGAACCTCTTGTCGAATCAATTCGAATGGACGGGTCTTGAATCCTGTTGATGACTTTACGGTATTACCGTGCATAGGATCCGACGACCAAACAACCTTCTGTCCGGCTGCCTGCACTTTACGCATCAATGGTGGCAATTTAATCGCTGCTTGCTCTGCTCCCATGCGGCATATCAAGGTAATTCGCCCAGCCTCATTTGCAGGATTTAACCTTTCCACCAAGGATACCAAATTATCGGGGTCTAAAGACGGTCCACATTTTAGACCCAGAGGATTCTTGATCCCTCTCATAAACTCTACATGCGCTTCTTCAAGGTCTCGCGTACGATCTCCAATCCATAATAGATGGGCAGAAACGTCATACCAATCGCCAGTTGTACTATCGACGCGCGTCAAAGCTTCTTCGAAATTAAGTAACAACGCCTCGTGAGAGGTAAAAAATTCTGTTTCACGAATTTGCGGTGTTGTCTCCGACGTCAAACCACAAGCCGCCATAAACTCAAGGGTCTCGCTTAGGCGATCTGCAAGCGCCCCGTAACGTTCACTTTGAGGACTAGACTTAACGAAATCTAAGTTCCAACGATGGACTTCATGCAGGTCGGCATAACCACCCTGCGCAAAAGCGCGGAGCAAATTGAGTGTTGCGGAGGCTTGAGTATAGGCTGTTACCATGCGCTGCGGGTCTGGCTTCCGATCGTTTTCCGTAAAATCAGACCCATTAATGATGTCACCGCGATAACTTGGTAACTCAACGCCATCGATAACTTCTGTGTCCGAAGAACGCGGCTTAGCAAATTGTCCGGCAATCCGACCAACTTTAACTACAGGTAGACCACCTCCATAGGTCAAAACAACTGCCATCTGGAGGAGGACCCTGAAGGTGTCACGAATGTTGTTAGCACTGAACTCTGCAAAGCTCTCAGCGCAATCACCGCCTTGAAGCAAAAAAGCCTTTCCTTCTGCTACAAGCGCTAAACGATCTTTCAGCCGCCTTGCTTCCCCGGCAAATACTAGCGGTGGGTAGGCCTTTATTTGGGATAGCGCAGCATCTAATGCAGACTCATCTTCATAGACTGGCACCTGACGAATTTGCTTAGTCCGCCAGCTCTGCGGGCTCCAATTTTCTTGCATTAAAACCTCATCTACCCGCCACTGAGACGGGTTATCCACAACCTGTTTATGGGGTATACGAAACAGTTACGTTAACGACAACCACTAGTTGGTAACTTAACTTTCTTCTTTTGGCACGCGTTTCTCGCGCATCGTAACAAATTCTTCTGCTGCAGTTGGATGTATTCCAATCGTTGCGTCAAAATCCGCCTTTGTGGCCCCGATTTTCAAGGCAATCCCCATACCTTGAGCAATCTCGGCCGCATCATCGCCAATCATGTGACAGCCTATGACCTTATCTGACTCCGGGTGAACGATTAGTTTCATGAAACTGAAGTGGTCACGTTTGGTCAGAGTATGTTTCATTGGACGAAATCGTGATGTGTACACATCAACCTTACCAAATTTCTTAATCGCTGCTTCTTCATCTAAACCAACCGTTCCAATCGGTGGTTGGCTGAAGACCGCCGTAGGCACAAATTCATAATTTGGTGAGCGTCGCCGATCTTTATAGACTGTGTCGACGAAGCACATGGCCTCATGTATTGCGACCGGCGTCAAAGCCATGCGGTCCGTTACATCGCCTATAGCATAAACATTTTCGACTGATGTTTGAGAAAATTCGTCGACCTCAATTGCGCGTCCAGATTTCAATTCAACGCCAATATTTTCAAGCCCCATTCCCTCGATATTTGGATCTCGGCCAGCTGCGAACATGACAAGATCCGTCTTGATCGCTCGCCCCTCAGACGTTTCGACGGTGTATTCCTTGTCGTCCTTGTAGATACCGCTTACTTCACCACCAAAGACGAGTTTTACTCCAGACCTTTCCAAGGCAGCCTCAAGTTCACCCGCAATGTCACGGTCGAAGCCTCGAAGCAGTTGGGATCTAACTAACAGCGTTACCTCTGAACCAAGTTCCGCAAAAATTCCAGCAAACTCAACTGCGATGTAGCCAGCTCCCACAATAACAATTCGTTCAGGTCTCGACATGAGATCTAGGGCCTCATCAGACGTGATTGAATATTCCCTTCCTGGAATTTCAGGCACAAACGGTCTAGCTCCAGAAGCTATCAGAATGCGTTCCGAAGTAATTTTCTTTCCGCCAACGTTAAGTGTGTGAGAGTCTATGAAGCTTGCGTAGCCCTCATGAATTTCAACCCCTGCATTTTTCAAGAGATTGACATAAATCCCGTTCAAACGATCAGTTTCCTGATTTTTCGCCGCAATAAGATGAGCCCATTCGTGGGTTGGGGGTCGCAACCGCCATCCGTATGCTGCGGCATCCTCAAAGTCATGGGCAAAATGAGCTGCGTACACTAAAAGCTTTTTAGGTACGCAACCTCTAAGAACACAGGTGCCTCCAACTCTTCTACCTTCAGCAATTCCAACTCTTATCCCGGTTGCAGCAGCCATTCGAGCACCTCGCACACCTCCAGAGCCAGCACCGATTACGAAAAGGTCATAATCAAATTTGCTCATTCAGTTGATCTCCTGGGCACCGTGGTTATGAATATCGCAAGTAGCATGCAGCCAACTTTGAGGCTAGAAGGGTAACAGGCAACTTATGCCCCAAAGAAATATCTGAGCCGATATGATTTCAGCTTTGCAACATTCTTGTCGATTAGTCCGTATCATATACGTGTTAGCGCGACATGACGCATTATTCCCATTCCAGGAATATCCATCGCCTAAGCCATTGCAATGGCTTGCACGCATACTTTCGAAACTAGCTCGGAAGGCAGATCTCCCGGATAGGCCTGGAGTAAGACTTGCCGCAGCTTTAACAAAGCTTGGGCCAACATTTATAAAGTTAGGTCAAACACTCTCTACCCGCAGCGACATTTTCGGCGCGGGAGTGGCAGATGATCTTGCGATGCTGCAAGACAGGTTGACGCCCTTTCCTGCAAAGGTTGCTTTTGAAACAATTGAGGAACAGCTAGGGAAACCAGTTGAAGAACTGTTTCAGTCTATTGAAAATGCACCCGTAGCAGCAGCTTCTATTGCTCAGGTTCATCTCGCCGTAACGAAAGAAGGCGAAGAGGTTGCGGTTAAGGTTTTAAGACCTGGAATAGAACAAGCTTTTGATAACGATATTGCTATGTTTCGTTGGCTTGCAGCTTGGGCCTGGAGGTTAGTTCCAAGTGGGCGCCGGTTACGCCCCATTGAAGTAGTGGAAGCTTTTGCCGAGACTGTTAATGCAGAAATGGATCTCCGAATGGAGGCGGCGGCAGCTAGTGAGCTCCGTGATAATTTTGCTGGTGAACCTTATTTTAAAACGCCGGTGATAGACTGGACCCGAACAGCCCGCCGAGTCTTAACGCTTGAGCGAGTAACAGGCTTCCGCGTCGACGATATACAAAAACTTGATGAACTCGGCCATGACCGTCATGAGATTATGCGAATAGCGTCTCAGGCGTTCTTTCGACAGGTTTTTGAGCACGGCTTTTTCCATGCTGACATGCATCCAGGAAATGTTTTTGTAAATCCGGATGGGGGCCTCACCGTCATTGATTTTGGCATCATGGGGCGCTTGGACCGTCCAACGCGTGATTATTTAGCAGACATGCTATTTGGCATGCTAACGCGTGACTATCAGCTAGTAGCTGACGTGCATTTTAGAGCTGGATACGTTCCCGCGAGCCAATCTCGAGCTGCCTTTGCTCAAGCTTGCAGGTCTATCGCGGAACCGATCCTCGGAAAACCGCTTCATGAGATTTCGCTGGGTCGCCTGCTGCAACAACTTTTTCAGATTACAGAAACTTTCCAAATGGAAACTCAGCCTCAATTATTACTTTTACAAAAAACTCTTCTTATGGCGGAGGGCATGGGAAGAAGGCTCGATCCCACTGTGAATATGTGGCAACTCGCACAACCCCTAATCGAAGAATGGATGCGAAATCAACGTGGGCCTGAAGCGAGAATAGCAGACCTACTGGCTGACGGCGCCGATGCCGCCCTTCGACTTCCGCGAACCCTATCTCGAATAGAGCGAATGATAGAAGAGAATGATCTACTAGAAGCGACATCGATAAAAAAAACAGAACAGAGGCAAGGGCGCCTGGTATTCTGGTTCTTTGTACTTTTAGCTATTGCGGGCTGGACGGAAATATTCTTCGGCTAAAGACAACCAAATTTTGATTTATTTGAATGCTTTAAAAAGAATTTTGTTGCATCGCACAAATCCACTGCTACATTGCGAAGGTTTTTGGATAGAGGCGTCGAATGCTATACACCGCTTACGAGTTCTCTCATGCTGCGCTCCGCCCCTATAGGAATATGGCAACGGCAACACGAGGATTTCTGCAATCCCCTCAAAACCCCTACGCCGGGTGGCCTTCCAGCCGTGCACTAGCAGCGGCTTGTGAAGTATTTGAAAGCTTAACCAAGCGTTACGGCAAACCGTCTTTTGATATTGACGAGGTTATGATCGGGCAAAACCTTGTTCCTGTCCGCGAAAAAATCGTTATGGAACAGCATTTTGGACGTCTATTGCATTTCGAACGCGATGAAGCAGCTTTACCAGACAGTCAGAAGAAGGCTCCAAAGGTACTTTTGGTTGCTCCAATGTCCGGACATTATGCAACACTTCTTCGTGGAACGGTACGAGCGATGCTCCAAGACCACGATGTGTTCATTACTGACTGGATTGATGCGCGAGAAATTCCACTATCAGCGGGTTTCTTTAATCTAGATGACTATATTAGTTATTTAATTAGCTATTGCCAAAAACTTGGTCCAAACTTGCACGTGTTAGCTGTGTGCCAGCCAGGACCGGCAGCCCTTGCAGCCACCGCAATCATGTCAGCTGCCAATGACCCAAATGTACCCGCATCACTTACTCTAATGGGTAGCCCTATCGATACCCGTAAAAGTCCTACAGTTCCTAATAAACTGGCAACTTCCCGCGACCTAGAGTGGTTTGAGCAAAACGTCATCTATAACGTCCCCATGTATTATCCTGGCGCAATGAGGCGTGTTTATCCTGGCTTTTTACAGCTGACGGGCTTCATGACTATGAACATGGACCGGCATGTGAATGCTCATGTAAAACTTTATGAAAATCTTGTGGATGGTGATGGCGATAGCGTTGAACAACACCACAGATTTTATGATGAATACTTATCCGTAATGGATATGACAGCAGAGTTTTACTTGGACACCATTCAGCGCATTTTCCAAGAACATTATCTGCCTGACGGTAAATTTATTTGGCGTGGTGAATTGGTTGAACCTGCCGCGATCACACACACAGCTCTTATGACCGTTGAGGGCGAGAAAGACGATATATCTGGTGTTGGGCAGACCCAAGCAGCTCACAACCTTTGCGTGAATATTCCTTCTAAAATGAAGAATGTCTGGGTCCAACCAGGGATCGGTCATTATGGTGTTTTTAACGGTAAGCGTTGGCGTGAGGAAATTCAGCCCCGCGTTGCAGCTTTCATTAAAGCTAACCAACGCGACTCTTAAACCAAAAAAAGATTAAAACTGCTGATACAAGTTGGCACGCAACTAGGCCACTTAACGCTTCCTGATTACCTATATAAGACGAAATTAAACCTGTAATTCCAGGGCCGATCATCATTCCGCCAAACATACCGACGCTAGACAGACCAAATATTTTGCCAAATCCTTTTGGTCCGAAAGCCGCCCGGATCAACATCGCAGGTAGCATCACCACAGGCCCTACTGCCAGCCCAATGATAAAAGCAGCAATAAAAGAAGTAACAACCCCTTCGTCTATCAATGCAATGAACAAGCCAGTTGCTTGAACAGCGTAAACTCCGGATGCGACCACACCTAATCTCCAGATAGTCGCCGCCCAACCCAAAATGAAACGTCCAAAAGCTGCAGCAATAACTGTTAGGCTAACTGCATACCCGGCATTTTCTAGCCCCATACGGGGCAAAAAGATTGATATTTCCTGGAAGAGGAAGCCTACCTGACCAGTGAATGAAAACAGCCCAGTTAGCCAAATTACCCAAAATATGGGCGACTTTATCGCACTACGAAAGGCCTCAACTCCACTCTCATTAGGTACTGACTTTGAGGTCAAAGTTGGAGTAGGCGTCCAACGCAAAATAGCAGTAAGGCTGATCAAAGTAATGGCAGCTAGAATCCAAGAGGCCATCTCAAACCCAAGTACTGACGTAAGGAAGATGTATAGCGGCGTCACTATCGCGCCACCTAAACTTGCTCCCGTCAAAGCTAACGACAAGGCAGTCGCATAATGCTTCTCAAAAATCGGAGCCAGCGCCGCAGAAATCCCAAGATTTCCTATAGGTGGATAAGCTGTTGCTAGTATCGCGTAGGCTAAAAAGAGCTGCCAAGGATCGTTAACAAAAGTAATAGCAACAAGACCAAACGCGGTTGCTGCTGCTCCGTAGTAGGCAACAGTGCGTGGACCCAATCGATCAATTACAGCCCCAGCCAGAAAAGCGGCAATTGCCCCCACAAACCAAAACCATGTTTGTGCAAAAGACATGAGGACAGGCGACCAGCCGTATTTGGCCTCCAAGACCGCTTTAAAAACACCATGGGCATAGAAAATCATCCCCCAAGCAAAAAAGGCCATCACGAAACCAGCAACGATCACCCGCCAATTTTTGCTAAACTCCTCTTCGTTAAAAGTTTGGAATAATTTCAATGCTCAGCCCTTTGCTGATATTATGTCATATCGGCATTAATTAAGCTTCAAGACTATTATGAATGTTCATCCCCAAGGAATGTTAAAATGCTCGCAAAGATGATGGATCGACCGTTATTGATCTCGAGCCTGATCGCCCACGCTGGAAAATGGCACAGCGACCAAGAAATAGTGACCAAAACGGTAGAAGGCCCGATACATCGATATACCTGGTCTGACGCAGAAAAACGCGCCAAAAAGTTTGCTCAAGCCCTGTTAAAAAAGGGAATCAAACAAGGTGACCGAATAGGTACAATTGCTTGGAATACTTATCGCCATTTGGAAGCGTATTACGGTATTTCCGGGATAGGGGCGGTAACCCATACGATAAATCCCCGCCTATTCCCTGAACAACTAGAGTATGTCGTAAACCATGCTGATGACCAATTTCTAGTCATCGATACAACCTTTGTGGGACTTGTAGAGGCTCTTTTGCCGAAGGCTCCTAACGTTAAGGGCGTGATAGTCTTAGCCAATAAAGCAAACATGCCGGACGTGTCAAAGCTCCGAAATCCAATCTGCTACGAAGACTTGATCGCTTCAGAAAGTGATGAATTTGCGTGGCCACAATTCGACGATAATTCAGCTGCTGCGCTTTGCTACACTAGTGGAACCACAGGCAACCCTAAAGGAGCGCTCTACGCTCATAAATCGACAATCATCCATGCATTAGCTCAGATAGCACCTGACTGTATGGGTTTGTCGAGCAGAGATACCGTTATGCCAGTAGTCCCCATGTTTCACGTCAATGCTTGGGGTACGCCTTATGCGGCGGCAGCTACAGGCTGCAAGCTCGTTCTGCCTGGTAGGCATCTAGACGGCAGAAGTATCTATGATCTCCTAACAAGTGAAAAAGTTAGTTTTACTGCAGCCGTACCGACGATTTGGATGATGCTTCTTGCTCACATGCAGGAAATAGATGGCAATTTAAATGACCTGGAGCGGGTCGTAATTGGTGGCTCCGCTTGCCCTCGAGCTATGATGGAGACCTTCCAAAACAAGTACGGTGTACAAGTACTTCATGCCTGGGGAATGACAGAAATGTCGCCTTTAGGCACCGTTAACACACCGAAAATGAAGCATAACGGGCTTGGTGAAGTTGAGCGGATGGACCTGCAGCAAAGTGCAGGCCGCGTTTTGTATGGTGTCGACATGAAAATTGTTGATGAAGATGGCAACACTCTCCCAAATGACGGTAAGGCTACGGGCGAACTTAAAGTAACTGGGCCTTGGATAATTAGTGACTATTTTAACTTGGCTGAAAGAGCAGAAGCGCATGCCGAAGATGGTTGGTTTAGCACGGGCGACGTGTGCGCTATCGATCCTGACGGATATATTTGGATAACGGACCGTCTTAAAGATGTTATCAAGTCAGGTGGCGAATGGATTAGCTCCATTGACCTGGAGAACGTAGCTGTTGGTCATCCAAAAGTGGCCGAAGCCGCCGCGATCGGGATGCCACACCCTAAATGGGATGAACGCCCGTTACTTGTTGTTGTTAAAACCCAGAGCGGCCAAGATCTGGACAAGCAACAAATGTTAGACTTTTTAGAGGGGAAGATTGCAAAGTGGTGGACGCCCGACGACGTGGTTTTTGTCGACGAATTGCCCCATACAGCCACGGGCAAACTCTCTAAGTTACAGCTTCGTGAGCGCTTTAAAGATTATGTCCTACCAACAGTTACAGCTGGGTGATAATCAGGATGGATACGGTCAAATTAAATACAATCAGATACAGCCCAAAAGGTGTTGGCTTTAGACTGATTGATTTGACTAATCCATGGAACCCTGCACGAGTGCCTTTAGTTTTCCAGCATGGACTTGGCCTGGATAGCCGCGCTTGGCTTCCCTGGATCCGTCGAGTATCTGCCGATAGGGCCTGTATAGCAATTGATATGCGCGGTCACGGCGCCTCAAAGCCTATTTGGAAGGCACCTAGCCTTGATTTAGAAGACTATGCCCAGGACATCGACGACGTTTTACAAAGTCTGGGTATCCTAAACTGCATATTTGTCGGTGAAAGTTTTGGCGGAACAGTCGGACTTTATTTAGCTGTAACAAGACCTCAACTCATTAAAGGTATCGCAGTTGCATCCACAGGATGGCGCGGTGATTTAGTAAATAATATCTCCGATTGGCCATCAGTTATCACCCAAAAAGGAGGCCTTAAAACCTGGTCAGATATGATCCTTTCTGGAAGCTTTGATTACGAAAAAGACGATAAAAAAATAATTGATTGGGCGGAAACCTGCCAACTTGACGTAATGCCAGAGGCTGCAGCCGCCTTAGTAACTACGCTCAGACAAGCTGATTTAGGTCCTAGGCTTGATCAACTCACAATGCCTGTTTTGAATTTTGTCGCTCAAAAATCACCGTTCGTGGACCTAGAGCAAGCACGAATTCTTAAAGAAAGACTGCCTAATTACCTTGAGGCCCCCTTCCCTGAGGCTAAACACCGATTGTTTTTATCTAATCCTGAACCTTGCTGTGAAATTTTTGAAGAATGGCTTAAAATCGTGGATTAGCCGCCGATCGAAGACCAAAGACCAATGATGCGTTCCATCTGTTCTTCAGTTTCCCCCACCGGGCGGATGCAAATATGGCTGCATCCGGCTTCAATAAAGCGAGCTAACCATTCTCCAACCTGCACTTCTGAGCCTGAAAATGCCGCTTGCTGTTGTCTGAGCTTCGACGCAGGCTGAAGGTAGTATGCTTCTAGATACGAATTCAAATCCGCTTCCGCCTTTTGTACATCAGAATTAATACTAACCGTAACGTACATTGCAGGGGTGACATGGTCAGGATTTCTTCCTACCGCATCAGCATAATCGCGCACACGTTTAAGACTTTCTGCAAAAACGGTGGGATCCGATGGGCCAGATGGAAACCAACCGTCAAAATATCTTCCTGCTCGCTTTAATGCCCCCTCGGCCGCCCCGCCACCCCAAATGGGTGGGCCTCCTGACCTAAAAGGTAGCGGGCCTATCTCAACTGCGTTTGTTGTCCATCGCCCCTCCCAGGTAACAGGTCCTCCTGCCCAAAGAGCTTTAGCCAGGTCGAGGCCCTCCAACATCCGTCCTATCCGCTTTTCGAAGGGGACTCCGACAGCCTCGAATTCTTTTCGAATTGCAGGAACATCGCGAGCCGTACCAACGCCCAGTATCAGTCGTCCCTCACTTAATTGATCTAAAGTTGCAGCCTGATGTGCAAGCAAAACTGGATTGCGCAACATTGGAAGGAGAACTGCTGTTCCTAATTCAACACGCTCTGTGGCGACAGCAATCCCTGCCAATATTACAAAAGCATCATGGCGAGGTTTTGCCGTTACTGAGTCTCCTATCCAAATTGAGTCATAACCCAAAGTTTCTGCCCGACGCGCTAAATCGATGATTGGCTTGGTGGCTTGAACGCCACTCATAATCTTCTCCCTTGTAGGGAGGAGATATCCGAGTTTGACTTTAGTCATCGGTTCACCACTACCTATCAATAAATTCAGCTATTGCCGATATTTCAGAAGGTGTTGTTAAACCAGGGCAATGGCCAACACCCGCAACACTAAAAACTTCTGTTTTCGGACCAGAATAGGCCATTCGATCAACTGTAGAAGCAGTTAATAGAAGTGATTCTTCTCCCCAAACAGTTAATACAGGAACCTGAATTTTTGGCCAAAGCTCCCACATATTAGTGTCTGAAATTGGCGCATCTGAAGCGAGGCCAGGATCGTAATGAAGTGTCCAGTTGCCGTCGTCTAATTGGCGCAAACTATCCGTACCAAATTTTTTCCAACCGGCCTCTGTAAAAGGACCAAAGGTACGCCGTGTATCTTTGATATAAGTGATGCCTTCTTCTTCAGTTTTGAATCGTGGGTCTTTCCCAAAATTAGCTTGATTATGTCGCCGACCTTCGGCCGGTATAAACGGACCAATATCATTGAGAACCAATTTGGAAAAAGGCGCCCCTTTGGCCGCAAGTCGCATCCCTAGTATGCCACCCATTGACGTACCAATCCAAACCACTTTCTCCGTCCTTGAGAGAGCGATCGCATGGGCACAAACTGCTTCGTAAAGCTCGTAATTGTATGCTGATTTATTGTCTAACCAATCACTACTTCCCCGCCCAGGCATATCAACGGCAAGCACACGCCAATTATCAGATATTGCATTAGAAAATTCATCGAAATCTCTCATATTACGAGAAAGTCCATGAATACAAATTGCGACCTTAGAAGCGTTTTCTGGGCCCCAATCTCGATAAGCTATTTTAATGAATTGAGACCCAGCAAATACTTTAAAGCTTTTTTCAGAAAAGCTGTTCATTGGTTATCTTCAGCCTCCAAAAACTCAATTATTCGACTAATTTCCTCATTGGACATCAGAGCTGGAGCGTGGCCCACGCCATCAATCACAAGCTCTTTTGCCTTAGGTCCCTCCGCCTGCATGCGTTGGGACGTAGAAGCAGACAGCAGATCACTGTCTGCGCCACGCAGAACAAGAACTGGGCATTTTATAAGGGGCCATATGTGCCACATATCAACACTTTGAGGTTCGTTCTCCTTAAATGCCCAAGCAATCTGCGGATCATAATTCATTGTAAAAGCTCCATTACTTCTTTTGCGGATTGAAACTTCTACAAAGCGTTTCCGCTGTGCTTGATCCATGGGACCAAACTTGTCGGTGACAACATTGATTGCCCTTTCGGCGAGCTCAAAACTTGGAAATGATGGATCTGTGCCAACGTAGCCTTTAATTCTGGCTAGCCCGGCTACATCCAGAAAAGGGCCGATATCGTTTAGGACCATACGCTTAATAGGCGCATGGGAAGCCGCAGCAACCATCTGACCGATTATTCCGCCCATTGATGTACCAACCCAATAAAGCGAACCGCCTCCTAAACGGGCAATCAATTGACTCATATCGCTGATGTATGTGTTGAAGTCATATCCAGTATGAAAGCTCAGCCAATCACTTTCACCGCGTCCTACTATATCGGGACAAACGACCCGCCATCCTCGCTCTGCAAGTGCCTTTGCTAAATCATCGAAATCTCGGCCATTTCGCGTCAAACCATGAACACAAATTACAGTTTGCAGGGCGTTCTCAGGCCCCCACTCCCAATACCTGATGCGGTGAAAACCTTCAGGACCTAAACAGGAAAGATTGCATGACCTCGGGTGCATCGCTTACCTTCACATCTCTTAAATAATTTCAACCAGACTAACCTCCCAGAGGAGTCAGTTCTATGCCTGTCCCCGGCCCATTTAGTGGCGTAACAGTTATTGATCTTACCCGTGTCCTTGCAGGTCCATTCTCGACCATGATTTTATCCGATCTTGGTGCCCGCGTAATCAAAGTAGAAACGCCTGGAACAGGTGACGATGCGCGAGAGTACGGTCCTTTCGTGAACGGTAAGTCCGCCTATTTTGTATCAGTTAATAGAGGGAAAGAATCTATCGCCCTAAATTTAAAAGACGATAGCGACCGAACTATTTTTGAAAAACTGTTAGATACCGCTGATATAATTGTAGAGAACTATCGTCCAGGCACAATGGAAAAGCTCGGTTATGGCTGGGAAGATCTGCATGTCAAATATCCAAGATTAATCTATGCCGCCTGTTCGGGCTTTGGTCACACTGGCCCGCACTCTAAACGCCCCGCCTACGACATGGTCGTTCAAGCGATGGGCGGGATAATGTCTATAACCGGTCAACCAGGAGGCGAACCTACACGCGTGGGCATGTCAATCGGTGACATTGGTGCGGGGCTGTACACAACTATAGGAATGGTCACAGCATTGTACGATCGCGAGCGCACCGGTGAAGGACGAAAGCTCGATATAGGAATGCTCGATTGCCAGATAGCATTTTGTGAAAATGCGATCGCCCGCTACGGTGCCACGGGAGAAATTCCAGGCCCGCTTGGAGGGCGTCATCCCTCCATCACCCCCTTCCAGGTATTCAAAACATTGGATGGGCATATGATTATTGCAGCGGGCAATAACGCCATGTTTCATCGCTTTTGTGACATAGTAGGACGACCAGACTTAAAAGACGATCCTCGTTACGAGAGCAATCGGTCCAGAACCGAACATCAATCAGCGCTTGAGTTGGAAGTTGAGGGAATTCTTGCAACTAGAGCCACTGCAGATTGGCTTTCAGAACTTGACCCAGCGGGCATTCCAGCAAGTGGCATCAATAATGTAGAGGCCGTCATGGCCCACCCACAAGTTGGCCCCAGAAAAATGGTTATTGAAGTAAATGATCCCAAGGTGGGTAAGCTTAAGGTTGCAGGAAATCCCGTTAAACTATCTGGGTATGATGACCCGATAGAGAGGCCCACAGCTCCGGATGTAGATCAAGATAGAGCCCGTATTTTAGCGGAGCTTAACCTCCCAACTGCGGCGGAATAATGCGGAAACCCGAATTTAGCATTATTTTTAAAAATATTGCGCTGCAGCACTTGTTTTGTGCGACGCATCATTTTATATAAAAAGTATGAGATCGCTTCGGCGATCTAATGCCCTTCTTGGGCGTTTCCTCCCTATACTTTAAGGCCGCACTTCGGTGCGGCCTTTTCTTTATTTAATCTCAAAGATTCAAAATGTTATTAATCAAAAAACAGTTCCGATGTGAGCGATGAACGCTGTTACATCCCTTGTTAGAGTTGGAAAATATGAACTTATTTCATACGTCCGCTCGTCCATATAAAGTGCGCGGTTAATCTCCACTTGCAACACGTGAATATCCTGTGCGGGATCACCATAGGCTCGGGTAACAAATCCCCCTGAGTATGGATCATTAACGGTCACTGCATAACCAAGGTCGCCAAAATATGCTTGAGCAGCGACACTGTATTTCAGGTCTGCGGCACGGCCATGATTATCGCCAATAACGATATCGATAGGCCCCCCAGGATCATTCTTTGGCGAGAGACCCGTTGAGGGCATTGAATGTGCATCAATAAGAATACACCGATCAAACTTAGCGTGCGTTGTACGAACTAATCTGCGCAACTCTCTATGATAAGGCTTATAGCATGCATCGAGACGTGCTGCTGCTTCGGCAAAGCTTAATCGGCGACCGTAGATTTCAATTCCAGCAGCAACGATTCTAGGAATTGAGCCAAGTCCTGCTGCGACCCTTGGTGAGCGTGTGATTGCGTAGGGGGGGAGCGGAGCATCGAACATAAGTGGATCTAGCTCATATGGCTCGCGGTTAACATCTACGTATGCTCGTGGAAACTCAGCCGCCAACATCGGCGCTCCTAACTTAGTTGCGCCTCCAAACAAAGCATCAACATACGCATCCTCCGATTGGCGAAGCGATAATGGGTCTAGTTTGGTTGCTGCAAGCAAATCGGAGGGATAACGAGATCCAGAGTGAGGTGACGCGACAACAATTGGCACTGTCTGCTCAACCGGTTCAGTAAGGGAAAATGGCTGATCTACATCAATAAATACACGTGTAGCGTCAGAGCGTTCGTGTTGGCGGGCGATAGAATTCATAATTCCAAACACTAATCAGATTTATTTTTACGCGAAATGGTTTCTGAACGAATTTTTAGGCGTTCTCTATGCGCCACATATAGCCCCGCAGTTACAATTATGGATGCCCCTACACACGTCCAGAGATCAGGAAAATGATCAAAAATAAAAAAACCAATTACAGCCGCACCCAAAAGATGAACATAGCTGAAAGGAGCTAATGTAGAAGCTTCAGCGTATCTATATGCGCTAGTCAGCAGAAAATGTCCTGCTCCAGCTAAAATCCCAACTAAGAAGAAAAGAAAAATTGAGAGTATGCCCTGCGGTGTTTCCCAGAAAAATGGTACCGCCGGGGTTATGGCAATAACGCCAACGGCAGCGGCTACTGTCGCAGCCGTGGCAGGATTATCGTAGTTGGAGAGATGTCGCGTAAAAATTGCATAAAAAGTGGAGCAAAAAGCGCTTGCTAGAAAAAGCAGAGCAGCCCAACGCATATCAAACCCAGGGCGAATTATGATTAATGCCCCTATGAACCCTACAATTACTGCTAGCCAACGCCGCCACCCTACTTGCTCTTTTAGCAACGGCACTGACAACGCAGTCACCATCAAAGGTCCCGTAAGTTGAATTGCGGCGCCAGTCGCCATGTCCATATAAGAGAGCCCAAAAAAGTAGAGCATAGATGAACCGAGTAGGAATATGGCTCGAACCACCTGACCGAGCGGTCGCTCTGTCCGAAACAAAGCAAACCCATATTTTGGCAGAAATGCAGCCAGCATGAATGCAAAAGCGCCCATATTCCGAGCCCAAACAACCATCAACGGGTCATAATCCTGGGTCAGCCATTTAACTGAACCATTTAAACAAGAAAACAGAACTATCGCTAATAGCATCAGACTAATGCCAGCGACTGTTCTGCCCTCTATTCGCCTGGTTGAAGAATTTTCAATCATAGAAAATCTGACACACCTATAGGTACAATTGAACAATGAAACATTAATCTATTAATCTACCGTTTATGCGGAGGGGACTAGGAGTGGCAATGGCTATTCGGAAGGATTTAACTGAGGCCCATGATCGCGCTTGGGATCGCCTGGGACGCGCTGGTACATGGCTAAATTCTGCCGAGAAGGTATCTATTGCAGAAGAAACCCGGTCGGCGCTTGCTTGCATTGCTTGCGCTAATCGTAAGGAAGCCCTAACGCCTGAAGCTAACGTTGGAGTTCATAATTCAGCATCAGATCTTCACCCGGACTGGGTCGATGTTATTCATCGCATCACTACTGATGCTAATCGTCTAACCAAGAGATGGTTTGACCGTGTTGTTCCAGAAGTTCTTTCTACCGAAAAATATGTCGAAACCATCGGTATTATTGCGGAAACCATAGCCGTCGATCGTTTTCACGTCGCATTAGGCCTGCCGCTAAGAAATTTGCCTATACCAAAACCTGGCGAGCCATCGCGAGAGTCCGTGGCATCCGCAAGGGAAGCTGGCGCGTGGGTTCCAATGGTAAACCCAGATGATCTCAGCGACGCTGACCCTGCTGCCGCTTACGCAATGTATGAAGGACGTGGCGGCGCCAACATCCATAGAGCACTTAGCCTGGTTCCAGCATGTGTTTCTGGCTTCTTCGACCTTGACGACGCTATGTATCTCCCTGACGCAATGCTTCGTCGCTTTGATATAGAACCTAGAGCAATTTCTCATTCTCAGATCGAACTTTTAGCTGCCCGCGTTTCTGCACTTAATCGATGTTTGTATTGAACAACCAGCCATATCGTGCTGCTCCGTGGGAGTGGACTTCATGCTGGAGCAACATTTTCAGATGCAGCAGTAGTTGACCGAGGAGCAGAAAGTGGTGTTCCTTGGGGTGGTCTACTGTTAGCTTTTGCAGAGGCAGCTGTGGCTAACGCACCGGACCTAGCTGAACAAAGACAAGCCGTGATGAATGAATTAGGTGAAAATGCCATGATAGACGCGGCGGCCGTAATAGGGATCTTTCAAGCTGTCGTAAAGATTGCAGATGCAACTGGCATTCCACTTGAAGACCCTAAAGCAGAAATCAGTTCCAATTTCCGTGAAGAACTCGGCCTGAACGCCTATAAGGAAGAGTAGTTTTATTCATTCCTACCGACTGCCGCCCGCGCTTTGGCAAGGGCCTCTTCGCCTGTCATTAGATCAGCATATTTTTGGCCGATATCAAACAAGTTGGCTTCATGTGGCTCAATTGCCCTGTCGCCGCAGCAATCTGTGGCAACTATGGTTCGAAATGAATACGAGCAGCTGTCTACAACACTGGCACGGACACAGCCTGATGTGGTTGCGCCAGTTATTATCAAGGTATCTACAGATTGCTTGGAAAGCCAACTAATTAACGGGGTAGAAAAGAAAGCGGATGGACCAATCTTATTAAGCACTAATTCACCGGAACGAGGTGCCAAATCTGGCGTAATTTGGCTTATAGCGGCGCTTTCTTTTAATCGGTAAAGTCCCGGTACTTTTAAAGCAAAAGTGCCTCCATCCACTGCTTCCTCATCAAAAACGGCCCGCGTATATGCAACAGGCGCGCCAATCTCCCTCATTCCCGCCAATAAAAACGCAGTGTTAGAAACTGCCTCTTTTATATTTCCGCCGCCAAAAACAGCTGGGTCGATAAAACCAACCTGGAAATCAACTATTAGCAACGCAGGTCTGGATCCAAAGCCAACTGAATTGCCGAAGTTTTGGCGTTCGTAAACGGAATCACCTACCACAACCTACTCCTGCGGATAGCGCCAGGGACTGATGGGCTGTTCCGCATCCTGATCTATTGTCCAGTGCGGTAAAGAAAAGCCCTCAGTTACCTGTTTAAATACCATTCGAACCCGAGTACCTATTCCAACAGACTTGATTGTTTCTGGCTCCGCAAATTCGCCATCCGGTGTCACTAGGTTTCCAGCAACACGAATAGCTTCATGTTCGGATGGCTCACCTTTTTGGGTATCCAAATCAACCAATAAAATCATGTATGGAACTTTATCGCGAAAAGCCGGCTGGATGGGGTGATGCACTTCGACGTAGGAATGCACCGTCCCCTTTCCTTCAACTTCAACCCAATCGTAATCTCGATCGGTTGTCCAAGGACATGCAGTAGTTGGGGGATACCGCAACAGGCCTGACTTCTTCCCTTTTTGTAGCCTGAATTCTCCCTTGGCGCACCAGTTAAAGAATTCACGGTTCTCCTTGTCTTGATCATCGATCGTGAGGGCCATACCCATATATTCGCCAACGATTGCCATATCTTTATCCTCCGCTCAGCGCACGTCTTTTGCCATGACCATTGCAGATCCAGTCCCTGGCATAGCCCATCCAAGATTGGCAGTGACCTCTACATTTTTGACCTGACGGCATCCGCCCTCACTATAATCGTGTGTGTGCTGGCGCTTACCGTCTGGTCCTATTGGACAGCTGTCGTCGACTTCACCCCGAAGTTGGCGAGTATTCTCAATTACCATGTTCATCCCATGGGTGTAGCCCTCACAGAGATGTCCGCCAGACGTATTGTTGGGACGCTTTCCACCCAGCTCAATGGCTCCTGAGGATACATAGTCGCCACCTTCACCTTTTTTACAGAACCCATAATCCTCAAGCTGCAGCATCGTGGTAAATGTGAACGCATCATAAGAACCCGTCACATCCACATCCTCCGGGCCAAGTCCTGCATTTGGCCAAAGAATATTCTTTGCGTAATGTCCTGCCACAGTTGAGATAGGACCATGCTGGTAATGCATATCTATCCGAGGCTTACAGCACCGCCCCACAACTGACTGAATGACTGCAGGCGGATTCTTGCAATCTCTGGCCCGATCAATCCTCGTCACAATTATACAGGTGGCGTTATCGGTTTCGACGCAGCAGTCAAGTAAATGCAGCGGCTTACAGATAATACGTGAGTTGACCACGTCCTCTACCGTTACGCGATTTTTATAATACGCTTTCGGGTTGTTGGAGGCATGTTTCGAGTGTGCAACCTTGACCGCTGCAACCTGTTCAGGGGTTGTTCCAAAATCGTACATATGGCGGAGGAATGTAGGCGCAAACATCTGCCCAGCTGACTGCCAACCATAAGCACGGTTATGAATTTGGTCACCAACTATCGGAACCGCAGAACGCGCCCCGGTTCCACCAATACGGACTTGACTGTAGCCATTCATAGCCCTGTAGATAGCAACAGTCTTACACATACCGGCCTCAATAACGCCGATGGCAATCCCAATCAGTGCCTCAGTAGATGAACCACCACCATGAACATCCATATAGAAGTTTAATCGAATACCAAGATCACCAGCCACCCAAGGTGCATGTACAGAGTCATTCCCAGAATAGGAGAGCATGCCGTCAATGTCGGAGGAACCAATCCCAGCATCATCCATGGCATTCTTTATAGCCCAAGTTGCTAGATTGCGGGTCGATTCCTCCGAACCACGGCGGTAAGTTGTTTCGCCAATCCCACATATCGCATACTTGCCGCGCAAAAATTTTGGCGAGTCAGCATCAAATTCGGTGACCGATGAGAGCGTCATATTGTTTCCCCGGCTTTATAAATCTTTCAGCCGGGCAATTAGGACACGAACAGCCCTGCCTGAAAAGAGGCCCCCCCTAATCACGCACTATGTTTCCTCTTCGCGCTAAGACTGCCTCTCGCCTCGCAATATAGAATGTTGCCGCAAAAATAACTGCACCACCTAAAACAGTCCAAAATGTTGGGATTTCTGCAAATATAAGAAAAGCTAAAAGAGCTGAAATAGGTAACCGGGCGAAGTCAAAGGGCAGCACTACTGTAACCTCCGCAGACTTAAAAGCCCGTGTCATACATAGATGCCCAACTGTCCCTACAAGGGCCAAGCTTATGAGCCATAAAAAACAAGTTAGGCTGGGCCAAGACCAAAAGAATAGTGCCGGAACAAATGAAAGCGGAGTGAGAAGCAAAACCATATAGGTCACGATAGCTTCAGGTTTCTCTGTTCTCGTTAAAGACTTAAGAACAAGTTTATTCAATGCCATTATGACAGCATTCAAGAGTGCTAGCATTACTCCAAGTTCTAGCGCTCCAATGTGTGCAATTCCGTCACTATTTCCAATAACGACGATCATAGCTCCCAAGAACCCAATTATTACCGCGCTCCAACGCCGAATTCGGACAACCTCACCAAGGAAAAGTGCAGCGCCAATGGTTGCAAAAATAGGCGATGAGAATGAAAGAGCGGTTGCTTGTGAAATGGGTATTAACGTCACCGCCCAAAACCCGCTCGACATTCCAACCAGCCCCAGCAAACTGCGTATACAGAACAAAGGAAATCGGTCTGTGCGCATTGCACTGATTCCAGCCCGGCAAAGCCAAGGGACCATCCATAAAAACGCAAGAATGTTTCTAAAAAAAACTATAACTGTTGGATGCAATTCATGACTTGCAGCTCTGATGCAAATTGCCATAAAAGAGAAAAAAAGCGCGGCAAGTAAAGCGTAAACAGTAGCCCTCACGATTGGCGATAGCCGATCAACATAAGTAGTTGGACTAATCATCATGTTTTGGTCCAGAAACACTCTGGGTGGATACCCCTGAAATTTCTGTAAGCTTCCTCTTCTCTAACATGGCTTCTCTATGGGAGATGTATGCTCCAGCCGCAAAAACAATTAGCGCACCGACCGCAGTCCACGGACTTAATACTTCACCAAGAATAAGAAATGCCCCAGTCGCTGCGATTGGAAAGCGAGCGAAGTCTATGGGTTGAAGGGCAGAAACCTCCTGCATTGAAAAAGCTCGAACATGCAGAGAGTGAGCCCCCATGGCTAGGACACCAAGTACAAGCATCCAAAACCAACCCATCAAATTTGGCGTTTTCCATACAAATAACATCGGAACGAAGGCAATCATCGCCATCATAAGCGCTTGGTAGACAAGAATTGTATTAATTTGTTCCAAGGATGTAAGGCGCCTGATTACAATAAGAGTTGCCCCCCAAGTCGCAGAAGAAAAGAGAACCAGAAATACTGCCGAGTTAAGCTCCTGAAACCCTGGACGAACAACAAGTAAAGCGCCGATTATTCCAATAATAATTGCACTCCAGCGTCTCAGGCGCATTTTTTCGCCAAGAAACATCGCCGCCAAAAGTGTTGCCCAAATTGGAGCAGTGAACCCAATGGCTGTTAGGTCAGTGATAGCCATCAAAGGCACAGCATAGAACCATGCCATCATTGAGGCGCCATTGAGGCCACCGCGCAGCGCCAACATAGCTGGTCTTTTGGGTATAAGAATTGAATAGCCGGACGTGGTAAGGACAATTGGTAGAATGACGAGAAGGGCAAAGAAATTTCGAAAAAATGCAATTTGAAAAGGGTGAAGCCCTGTATCCGCAGCAAGCTTCACAAAAATTGAATTAAACGCAAAAAACGAGCAAGCACCTAGCATAAATAGGGAAGCAGCAATCGGGCGAATTTCGCGGGCTGGGGGAGATGCATGACTCATATTTCAGTATGAGAACATAGTTAATTATTAAATTCACACGAGTGCTAAAAGAGCTGATCGGCTATGCACGATAAGCATTCCAAGCTGATTGCTTGTTAAAAGTAGGCTATACCTTTCGAATTGAGGATTTTTGGAGATCTTACCCTGATGACAGATCCGTTGTGGAAGCCTTCAGTAGAGCGATCTGCTGCCTCCAATCTTGTCGCGTTTATGGACTGGCAGCGAGAAGAACGCGGCAGAATTTTCACGGATTATGAAAACCTTCACACCTGGTCAGTCAACGACCAAAATTCATTTTGGTCAGATTTTTGGGATTGGGCAGGCGTAATTTCACAAGAAAAAGGTGACCGTATTCTTGTAGATCCTGACAAGATGCCTGGAGCTGCATACTTCCCCGATGCACGCTTAAATTTTTCAGAAAATCTTTTGCGCTATTGTAGTGAAAACGCTGCAATCATCTTCAGACGAGAAGACGGTTTGCAAAGAGAAGTGTCTGGCTATGCCCTGGTGGCACTTGCCGGAAAAGTATCGCGAGCCCTGCTGGCAATGGGCATTAAGCCAGGAGATCGCGTAGCAGGGTTCCTTCCAAATATTCCAGAAGCTATCGCAATCATGGCAGGAGCAGCTGCTATTGGTGCAACATGGACTTCTTGCTCTCCAGATTTTGGAGTCCAAGGCGTTTTGGATCGGTTTGGCCAGGTCCGCCCTAAAGTATTGGCCACCGTTGACGGTTATGTTTATGCGGGAAAACACATTGATATACGGGATAAGGTTAAAGATGTCGCCCAAGCCCTTGATAGCCTTGAACAGTTAATTGTCATTCCGTTTTTAGAAAATGCGCCAGACTTAAGAAACCTTCCAAAGGCTTTAACGCTGAATGATTGGCTTCATGGTCATTCTGATGCTGCCCCAGACTATGTGCAGCTTCCATTCGACCACCCGCTCTACATACTCTACTCCTCAGGCACGACGGGCGCACCAAAATGCATTGTCCATAAGGCTGGCGGAGTACTTCTTCAGCACCTCAAGGAATATATTCTTCATACCGATATCAAGCCAGGAATGAGGCATTTCTATTTCACTACCCTTGGTTGGATGATGTGGAATTGGCAAACCAGTGGGTTAGCCGCCGGCGCTACCTTAATGTTGTATGACGGATCTCCATTTCATCCAGACGGCAATGTCCTTTGGGATTACGCCGCCGAGGAAAAATTCGATGTTTTTGGCACCTCGGCAAAGTATTTAGAAGGCTGCCTCAAAGGCGGCATAGAACCAATAAAAACACATGATCTTGGGAGCCTAAAAACAATACTTTCAACTGGTTCAGTCTTAGTACCAGAAGGCTTTGATTATGTTTACGAGAGAGTGAAGGCGGACGTATGTCTTGCTTCTATCTCAGGCGGAACAGACCTCTGCGGTTGTTTTGTAGGAGGCGTGCCAACCCAACCGGTGTGGCGCGGAGAAATCCAGGCACCAGCACTCGCGATGGATGTCGCAACCCTTCTTGAAGACGGCAGCCGAGCGCCGGTTGGTGAGAAAGGCGAACTCTGCTGCATGGGACCTTTTCCTTCCATGCCAATTGGTTTCTGGAATGACCAAGATGGCAGCCGATATTTTGATGCTTATTATTCGACCTACGAGAACGTCTGGCGACACGGTGACTTTGCAGCTTTTACGGACCATGGGGGAATGATCATCTATGGACGATCAGATGCAACTTTGAATCCGGGCGGTGTTCGAATAGGAACTGCTGAAATTTATCGACAAGTCGAGCAGCTTCAGGAAGTTCTAGAGAGCATCGTTATTGGCCAAGATTTTGATGGTGATGTGCGAGTAGTTTTATTCGTCAAACTCCGAGAGGGCCAGACGCTAGATGCTGATCTGATACAACGCATAAAGCATCGGATCCGCCAAGGCGCATCACCTCGACATGTCCCTTCAAAGGTTTTGCAGGTTCACGACATCCCGCGCACCCGCTCCGGGAAAATTGTAGAGCTAGCCGTTCGAGACGTCGTTCATAACCGTCCGATCAAAAATAAAGAAGCCTTGGACAACCCAGAAGCTTTGGAGCAATTTAGAGATCGAGAAGAGCTAAAAGTTTAAGATCACCGCACGCTGCTCTTCTGCTACATCCTTACTGCAACCACACAACAAAAAGAAATCACCCAAGCCCGGTTATGACAATCGTCATATTTGCATTAAGTATTTTGAGCCTCCTTTTGCTAATTGCAGCAACGGCGGCCCCGCTCGCGCGTCATCTTAATTTACCACAACCAGTTTTGTTTGCCGCTCTGGGGCTGTCCATAGGACTGGGGACGGCGATTTCAGGGTTAGAAGTATATCAAGGAGCACTAGATAACTATCAGCGTTGGTTTGTCGAACAACTAGCTCTTGATACGAGCGCCCTACTTCACGTGTTTTTACCTCCGCTGCTCTTTGAAATGGCTCTGGTCGTAAATCTCCGAAGGCTAATTGGCGATGCTGTAGCGGTACTCGTAATGGCTATTTTAGCGGTAGTAATGACGACAGCGGCGATAGGGGCAGCAACTTGGGCTCTAACTCCCATTCAAGCTGCTGGATGCCTACTTCTTGGTGCTGCAGTCGCTACTACTGATCCGGGAGCAGTTATTTCAACGTTCCGCGAGATTGGTGCTCCAAAACGTCTACTTTCAATCCTGGAAGGTGAAAGCCTACTAAATGATGCTGCGGCTATTGCTATTTTTGGACTTTTACTTGGGTTCTTATCCAAAAATGTAGAGACCACCGCCTTAGGGCTTACTCTTGATTTTTTGAAAAGCTTCGGTGCTGGTGCTGGCATTGGGATCCTGACAGCAACTCTAGCGATTTTAGTTTATCCCTATCTCGCTCGTTCTAGTGCAGCCGAGACCTCTGTTACCGTGGCAGTCGCATATGTAGCATTCATCAGCGCGGAATTATTTGTTGGCGCGTCCGGCGTTGTTTCAGTCGTTTTTGCTGGGCTCACAACCGGGCACTTGGCGTTCTCGCGCATGGGACCTGGAAATTGGAACACAGTTCGAATTGTCTGGTCCCAAATTGGATTTTGGGCAAATGCGTTAATTACTATCATTGCCGCAAGCCTCGTACCTACTTTGATCCTTCAAGCAGGGTGGCGTGTAATTCCAATCACTATAATAGCTTATCTTGGCGCGATAATCGCGAGGTCAATAATCGTTCTCGGGCTAATCCCCGCAATGGCAAAAATTGGCCTTACGACCTCGCTCACTAAATCTCAGGCATATTTGGTGACTTGGGGAGGTGTTCGAGGGGCGGTAACATTAGTTTTAGCTTTAGCTATTGCAGATATTAATGCCCTAGGGCCCGACGCGTTAATACTCGCGGCGTCTGCAGCGTGTTATACACTCCTTACAATTTTTCTTAACGCGTCAACATTAGCTTGGCTAACCAACCGCTTAGGTCTCAACCAACTCTCAAGAACTGACTTAGCCCTAAGAGAAAAAATTGCCGCTGGCGCATTAGAACGGGTTCGAAGGGCAATTGGCGATATAGCCCGTGCCCGCCACTTGGAACCTGAAGCTATAACTACTGTAGAACTGGCGCTAGGAGCGCGAAAAGAAGAGGTAGAGGCTCTCGCAGAAAAACAAGCTGGAGGGGAGCTAATCCCTTTAGATGAGCAACTTCGGGCAGGCCTTGCAATTGCCGCAGGCCAAGAGGCACGACTAATTCGGCGCGCATTTGAGGAAGGAGCCATAAGTGCAGCCACAGCTAGAGCGCTGAGTTTTGAGTCTGAGAAAATTGCTGACGCTGCAAGAGTTTTAAGCACCGGAGGTTATAAAAAAGCATCAGAGGCTGCTCTGAGGCCCAAATTTACCTATCGAATAGCGGTGTTAACCCAACGTTTTCTTCGGATGGACTGGCTTCTACGTCACTGCATTGAGCAGCACTTCATAACTATTTTGGAATTAGAACGTATTGTTAGGGAATTGATTAAGTTCACCAGTCGCACAATCGAACCCATGATCGGAAATTACGCTTCTATCGAATTGGTGACCGTTCTTAAGGAACGACATCGTTCGGTAGAAAAAGAGATCGACGCCGTCTCTGCCCAATATCCAGTATACGCTTTGGAAGTCGAAAAGGTGCTTATTGCTCGTGCGGCCATCCGTCGGGAAAGGCAACAATATCTTCGATTATTTAATGATGGGGTCATTGGTGAGGAGCTACACGATAGCCTCATTCGAAATTTAGACCAACGTGAACGACAGGCCGCAACACCACCGCGTCTCGACTTAACACTCACAGCGCGACAAATTCTCGATGGTCTGCCGATGTTTCGCGCGCTGGATCGACAACAAAGACGTATGCTTGCAAGAAAACTCAAGAGCCGGTTTACCACGCCAGGCGAATTGGTTGTTGAAGCTGGGAAACGGTCAAATAAAATGTTTTTCATTGCCTCTGGTGCTTTTGGAGTAGATGAGGACGGTCACAAAAGCCAGCTTGCAACTGGTGACTTTTTTGGTGAATCGGCAGTTCAACAATCTTTCTCAAGAACGAAAGAGAACGTTGTATCTTTGGGCTATTGCCAACTTTTAGTTCTTAGCCGACGGGACTTCGAAAAACTTCAGAAAAGAGACCCTAAAATTAAAATTCTCATTCAAAATGATCCAGTGGTAGCATTACCCCCAACAAATATTTGAAGAAGTAGTCTTCAAACACGAATAAGTGTGAGCAAAACTACACGCTGAGGTGATCTTGCCCGCTTTATTTATTTAGATGGTTGAAAAAACATGACACCAGAAGACATTCTTAGTCATCCCTCAAACATTCTTACTGACGCCCAGCGGAACCAGTACTTTAATGAGGGGTTCACATCTGCCCCAAAGCTTACCCCCCCTGAGTTGTTGAGACAAATTAGGGAGATGTCATCATATTTTCTTGAGGAAAGCCGAGACCTCACAACGTCAAACGAATTTTTTGACCTGGGGCCCAACCATTCTTCCAAAACGCCTCATGTTCGCCGCCTTAGGCGTCCAGTAGATGCACATCCATTCTTTTGGGAAGTTGCAACTTCAGATTTTATTACGGGTATCGCAGCAGACTTGGTCGGCCCCGACGTCAAATTTCACAGCGCTAAACTCAATTACAAATGGCCAGGAGGTGGTGAGGTCGTAAAATGGCACCAGGACATTCCCGCTTGGCCTCACACAAACTATAGCCCTGTAACAATAGGGATCTATTTAGACGATGTAACACCCGAGGTGGGCCCACTTGCCTGCGTACCATGCAGCCACAATGGGAAAATTTTTTCGCATTATGACAGTAACGAAAATTGGACAGGTGCAATTAGATTAACCGACGAAAAAGAAGCTGGCGTTGAAAGCGCTGTGGAACTGACTGGACCTGCTGGGTCAATTATTGCGATCAACTGTCGAACTGTGCATGGATCTTCAGGAAACCAGACAAATAAAACTAGACCATTGCTACTATTTGTTTACTCGTCTGCAGATGCTTTCCCGTGGACAGCAGCACCCACGCCAACCTCTAAAACAGGCGAAATCGTTCGAGGTCATTCTGCAAAAATGGTTCATATGGACCCTCGGCCTTGTCCCGTCCCTCCTGATTGGGCCCGGCAAGGATATGGCTCCATCTTTACGGCTCAATCAAAAATGTAAGAAAGCCAATTGAGGAGTTGAGGTCGTGCATAAATTAATTAGTCCTGGAGAGATATAACCTGCACAGGACCATTTCCTAATTCTTTAGCGATATTAGAGGCTACAAGCGGGCTGATCCCCAGCACTTTTTCTGATCCCACTGAGGCAAATAGGTCCGCAGCGATAGCAGCTATCCTCTGTGCAGCCTTCCCTCTCCCCATCCTCCACTTCAAAGCAGCATTAGCTAGCTGGATGACTCCTTGTGCCACACGTTGCTCTTTGGAATTCGGGGACGCCCGCAACCATACTGCCTCAACAACCTCATGACACTCCCAGTAAAATCCCGCTTTCAACAATTGGAGCCCAAAATCCCATGCTCCTGCTTGTTTTTTCAATTCATCGAATAGCATCGGGTCATGACGAGGCGTTTGCCCGGGAATATATGCATATGAGGGCCAAGGACACTCCATCTCAAACCTTCAATTCAGCAAGAAATTTAGTCACTGCATCAAGAGTCAAATTAGGCTGGTCTAAATGAGGTGAATGACGGCAATTTTGCAAAATAGCGAGCCGAACCTCTGCTTTGGCCCTTTTCTCAAGTTCGTGAATGTGGGCCAGTGTTCCGTACTCATCTTCAGCGCCCTGAATAGCGAGGACTGGAACTGAAATACCATTTAGTTTGGAAGTTATATTCCATGCTAAAAATTCTGGATCTAGCCAAGCTCCAGACCACCCATCAAACGTCGCATCCACGTCTTCGTGATAGCGCCTAAGCCGATCACGCAGCATACCACTGAAGGCCTCGTGAGTGGCAGCGATAGAAGCCTGCCCGCCTGGTTCTGTAAAAAAATGTGGCGCCATCAGAATGATGCCTTTTAGCCGCTCGTCCTTGATCGCGCCGCCATAAAAAGCAGCTATTGAAGCTCCATCGCTATGTCCAAAGAGCACGTAATTCTGGGTGGAGATACTATCTAAAACTTCTGGCAACCAATGAAGCGCCTCCTGCTCCATGTAGTTAAGAGGCCAAGGTGGCGGCCGAACGGGTGAGCGGCCATAGCCAACTCGAGACCACGCAAACACACCCCACCCTGTACTATCGGAGAGTTTGGATGGAAATTCTCTCCAAAGATCAACGCAACCAAGGCCTTCGTGCAGCAATAAAATTGTCGGCGCAACACCAGGAGATGGACCGAACGCCTCCGCTTCCAAGACCGTGCCTTGAACAGTCAGAGTTTGACGTTCTTTTGGCCGCCAATCGAACGCCACCATTAACCTCAATCAATCCCTTAGCTTGAAACGTTGAATTTTTCCTGTTGCTGTCTTTGGCAGCTCATCTACGAATTTGATCCAACGCGGATATTTCCAAAGCCCTATTTTCTGTTTCACATGATCTTTAAGGATATCGGCAGTTGCAGCATCCCCCAAACCGGATTTAAGAACCACATGTGCGAGAGGTTTTTCCAAGCCATCCTCATCGCGGTGGGCTACAACAGCAGCTTCTAAAACCGCGTCGTGACTGATCAGTGCTTGTTCAACCTCAAAAGGTGAGAGCCAAATGCCACTAACCTTAAACATGTCATCAGTACGCCCACAATAGACGTAACGCCCAGATTTATCGCGGTAGTATTTATCGCCAGTGTGGGTCCACTCTCCCTCAAAGGTGAGACGGCTCCGATCGCGTTGGTTCCAGTAACCATCAGCAGCAGAGGCACCTCTAACTAACAGTTCACCAATTGCGTCACCCGTCACTTCAAGTCCAATTTCATCCACTAGCCGCAGATCATAACCTGGGACTGCATTGCCTGATGTGCCGTAAACCACATCAGCTGGCGAATTAGACAGGAAAATATGAAGCATCTCAGTTGAGCCTACACCATCAAGGATGTCACAATTCCACATACCAGCCCAGCGTTTCCCAACATCTTCTGGTAATGCCTCACCCGCTGAGATACAGCGTCTAAGTGGGGCTGCAGGCAATTTCTCAAGTCCTTGTAGATAAGCAACCATGGCCGCGTATAAAGTTGGAACTCCGCAGAAAATGGAGGGACGGTGATTTGTCAAAATTTCAGAGGCGGAGGCAGGTGTGGGCCGTCCTGAGAAAAGAACCGTTGTTGCTCCAACAGACATCGGGAATGTCATTGCATTCCCTAATCCATAGGCAAAAAAGAGTTTCGCAACAGAATAAACAACGTCTGTTTCCTCAATGCCAAGCACTTGCCTTCCATAGGTATCTGCTGTTGCCTTTAGGCTGCTGTGTACATGACGAACGCCTTTTGGTTGGCCAGTAGAACCGGAGGAATAAAGCCAAAAAGCACACTCGTCTCCAGATACGTTAATTGCTGGTTCCGCTGAGCTTTGTGATAATTCTTCGAGAAAATTGGAAGTGTTTTCTGGAGTTTGACCTCCAATAACGAATACTGTTTGAAGAGATGGAATATCCTTTAAGATGGGCGCAACTGTCGGATAAAGAACAGCCGAAACAACCATCGCTCGCGGCCTACAGTCTTTGAGTATGACGCCGTATACTTCAGCGGAGAGCAAGGTATTAAGTGCAACTGGAACAACACCAGCCTTTAACGCTCCCCAGAAGGCAACTGGCCAGGCGATTTCATCTAGTGCCAATAGTGCGAGACGGTCTTCCTGGCGTAACCCGTAACGCCTCAGAAGACCAACCATGCGATTAGTTTGATCCTTTAGATCTTTATAAGTGATTGTTTCACCGCCCGCATCGCTCTCAACGAAAGCTATTTTATCCTTTAGGGCTCCTTCAGCATGTCGATCGATGAAGTACAATGCAGCATTTTCATTTCCCGCCATCATCTGAAATGAACTCCTTAACTAACGTGACGATCCCTTATAGCGTCGTTTCTTCATAGATTTTCAGCACAAGTCACTAGGCCAGGCAAACCAAAAGCGGAGAAAGTACCCGCTTGAGCCTCAAAAATTCCTACGCCCGATATCAGTAAATGCCAAAACAGGCGATATTGCTATTTATCCCTTTTCGTTCGCATCCACCTGAATTGACTAACACCAGACACTAACCAACCTAATATCTTTCTATTCCGCCAATTCCTTTTCCGTTACTTCTTTTTTTGCGCAGATGTAGGCCCAATGATACTCGAGTGATAAGAAAACCATGCAGGTCTAAGACACACCTAACGTTTTGCAATGGTACCCCTCCCCAAACCTCTCGACGATGGCTTTCTCAATCGCGCAGAAGGACTTGGACTTAAAGCCATGGCATATCTAAAAGCTGCTATCTTTTCCTTTTCTGGCGAAAATTGAGATTTTAGTATTTCTTATGAAACGATATTTATCTCTGCATCCATTCCCGCCGCCTTTGTAGGCCTTGAATCGCTATTGCCAGTAATCACCAGATTTTGGAGCCCTAGAGCATGATTTTCTCTGACCTTCTTTCGCGTTTCACTGAAGCTGTTGAGACTGGGGACGGAACAGCGCTCGGCGAACTATTCACCTTGAATGGTATCTATCACGACACGTTCTACGGGGAATTCCAAGGACCGGCCGCCATTAAAAACATGCTTGAAAACCATTTTTGGCGTGATGCGGAAGCCTTTCGCTGGGATATGAATGAGCCCGTAGCAACTTCCGATTTAGGTTACGCTAATTGGCTGTTCTCTTATGCCTCCAAACTCGATAGCGCAAAAGGAAAGCGTATACTGTTTAAAGGAATGTCTCGCTTTCAACTCAGAGAAGGCCTGATTCAAAGGTACGACGAGGTCTTTGACATTGGTATTGCTTTAACTCAAACACAATTCGCCCCTGAGCGTCTGGCAAGGATATTAGCTAAAGCAGCTGAAACATTGCGGGCTGACTCAGTTGGCACTCACCACCTATCAGAATGAACTGAAATTGAACCAGTCTGAACAACGATGGAGCGGCCGCACAACGATCGCAATTGCGGCCACCATGGGTGGTCAAGGCCTAGGTGCTGCTGCACAACTCTCTCCGGCGATTCTCGCGGTTCAGATAGCGGCAGAAGCTGACCTTTCACCTTCATTGGTCGGTGTTTACACAGGGCTCGTATTTTTTGCAGCGGCAATTTCGGCGCTTGGCGGTGGTGGTTTAGTTGGACGGTATGGTGGCATTACAGCGGTAAGAATCGGCGTTGGAATATCCTGCTTCGGATGTGTTCTAGCAGCGGTCGGCCATCCAGTTGCACTTGTTGCATCTGCATTAGCTATTGGACTGGGCTATGGGCCAATGACACCAGCGAGCTCTGTTATCCTATCGCGCTGGTCTCCAGAAAACAGACTGGGCCTTATAATGTCAATCAAACAAACTGGCGTACCCATAGGCTATTTTTTAGCAAGTCTAACCATGCCAGCTTTGCAGTCGACGATAGGATGGCAAGCTTCGCTTTTATGTCTAGCTGGCGTGTGCTTCATCGCTCTTTTGGCGATGCGCCAAGCAGGTAGGCTTTTAGATGAGCCAGGGCCAAGTATCGGAAGTGGTTTTACGTCAGCACGGCTGTCACTAGGGCTTTTAAAACAAAATCCTTATCTTCGAAAAATCGCATTGGCTAGCCTCGCTTTTGCGGGAGTGCAGGTCGCAGTCACTAGTTTTCTTGTTGTTTACCTAGAAGACAGTATAGGGCTCTCAAAACAACTCGCGGCGTTACCATTAGCCGTAGCAGGCATAACAGCAATTTTCGGACGCATTGCCTGGGGCTGGCTAGCCGACACTACATCTACAGCCAGATTATTAACTGTGCTTCCCGTCTTAATGGCTGGAGCTCTCTGCGTTTTATTGGCAGCAGATGCCAATTGGGATGTTTTCTTGTTAGGTGGCCTGGGAGTAGTTCTTGGGCTCAGTGTATTAGCCTGGAACGGCGTTATGCTCTACGAAACAGCGCGAAGAGCACCTCCAGGACAGGTTGGGCTGGCTACCTCCGGAGTTCTTGCTCTAACCTTTTTTGGTTCTACCATCTTTCCCCAGACCCTGTCGATTATCGTTTCAGGAACAGGGTCATACCAAGTTGGTTTTATTGCTATGACCGGTGTATGCATCGTTGTGACGATGGCCTATTTCAAAGATGCTGTGACAAAAAAGTAACTTACGCAACAATTGTCTTGCCAACAATTTTCTCTAAGTTATAGATCAATATCAAGTCCATTCCTCCTCAAGTGAGTCTCTGTTGAAAGATGACCGGCACGTAGGGTTCCTCGCTGCGGATATATCGCGGTTAATGAGGACAGAGTTTGATCGCCAAGTCGGCGCTCTCGGGGTCACTCGTGCCCAATGGATGGTGCTTGCTCGTCTAAACCGCAGGCCTGGCTGTTCCCAAACAGAGCTTGCGGAAATGATGGAAGTAGAACGAGCCACTGCAGGACGGTTACTCGATCGTTTGGAAGAAAATGGTTTAGTGCGTCGTGAGCCAGACCCGATTGATCGGCGCATACGACGCGTTTTTCCTACAAAGGCTGCTGCTGCTGCACAGGCCAAAATACGGGCCGTTGCAGATACGATAGTAGCTGATGCAACAATTGATTTAAGTGAAGACCAACGCGAAACCTTGATGGACCTAATGACTATGGTCCGCGGACGACTTTCCGAAGTAGTTCAATCTAGCTCATCAATTCCCGCAACAGCCGCACAAAGCAGAGCGGCGGAGTAAAACCTATGGCATTCCGCAGACTTTCCCGCGGCTTTATTCGCTTTGTATTACTTATCTGTCTTCCCGCTGCAGCTATTGCAGCAGCAGGATATTTTTATCTTACTGGTGGCCGATATATCTCCACTGAAAATGCCTACGTAAAGTCTGATATCGTTCAAATTTCTACTGATCTAGACGGGCGCGTCATCGACGTGCTTGTAAGAGATCATGATAGAGTTCAAGCCGGTGATGTTCTCTTTCGGGTTGATCCAGAACCATTCAAAATTGCCGTTGCACATGCGGAAGCAGAGCTGGCCAAGGTTGGTGCCGCAATCTCAAGCTTACAAGCAGAATTGCGGGAAGCTGTCACTGAAGAAGGCGAATGGCAAAGCCGTATCGCTTACTATTCCAAGGACGCCGAGCGACAGCGCAGTCTACTAACTCGAGGGGTTACCACTCGATCTCGAGCCGATGAAGCTGAGCTTCAATTGTCTGTTGCTCGCGATCGTTTGCGCACAGTAAGGGCCAAGGTTGAGAGGGTGAAAGCTGCACTCTCTGGCGACCCCGATCGCCCCCTTGAACAACGTGCATTGTATCTTAGTCGATTGGCCGAACTTGAAGCTAAAAAACTCGATTTACGCCGCACTATCGTTGTCGCTCCTACGGCGGGGATTATCTCGAATATGCACCTGCAAGTTGGTGAGCATTTGGACGCCGGTGACGCGGCGTTTAGTTTGATCGTCGAACAAACACCCTGGGTAATTGCAAACCTTAAAGAGACAGAATTGACTAACATAGAGGTCGGCCAATCTGCGGTAATTTCTCCTGATGCTTATCCAGATTTAATAATTGACGCTGAAGTTGAAAGTATCAGTCCGGCGACAGGTGCTGAATTTGCAATTCTACCGCCACAGAATGCTACTGGAAACTGGGTTAAAGTTGTTCAAAGACTGCCAGTTAAGCTCCGTTTAAAACCAGGTCCTGGATTGAGCTCACTGCGCGCAGGCATGTCAGTAAAAGCCGAGATCGATACAAAACGAGAGCGTCAAGCTCTAACAAGAATTCGTGATAGCTGGAGCGCCATCGCCGGGGAAGCGAAACAAACCAATGATCGGGGAGTTAATCTAACACCCCGCTCGCAATGAAGCGTGAGCGCATGATACTCTTCTGAGATGCGGTTCTTACTATCAATTAACCGGTTGAATACAGCAGGTCTTCTGGCAGCAATTGGGTTAATAATGCTTGCTAGCGCTCTGGCGTTTCAGCATTTTGGGGATCTTGCGCCCTGCGCTTTGTGCATCGACCAACGAAAGGCGTGGGGCATTGCCATTGTTTTTGCATTCCTTGCCTTACTTACGGAAGGCAAGGGTCGCATTGCTGTAAGTCTGCTTATGCTAGCAATAGCTGCTACAGCCGCTCTCGTGGGAGCAGGTATAGCTGCCTTTCACGTTGGTGTGGAACAAGATTGGTGGTCGGGAACAGCCGAATGCGGAGCTGGATTTAAAGGCTTTGGAAATGGTAATATCGCTGCAATACGAGATCAGCTACTTAGCCGCCCAGTTGTGCGCTGCGATGAAATAGCATGGTCGTTACTAGGTATCTCTATGGCGGGATGGAATGGCCTCATCGCCCTCGCCTCGGGCACCGGAGCGCTCTATGTCGTGGTTAGAGATGTTTTACGGATCTGGCGTTAATGCGAAACAAAACACGACACCGTCTAGCAGGCGACCCAACAGAAACAGAAATAATAGAACGTATTATCCGTGTTGATCATGCCGGGGAATTCGGTGCAAAACGGATATATGCTGGCCAACTCGCCGTTCTAGGGAAGAGCGAATATGCCTCTACCATAAAACATATGGCTGACCAGGAGGAGAAGCATCTCGATTACTTCTCACAAGCTATTAGCGATCGCCACGTGAGACCAACAGCTCTTTTGCCTTTATGGCACGCTGCTGGGTTTGCCCTTGGAGCTGCAACGGCTCTGATGGGACCAAAGGCGGCTATGGCCTGTACAGTTGCCGTAGAAGAAGCAATTGACGAGCATTACCGCAACCAACTCGACGTCCTGCCAGAAAAAGAAGAACCTCTAAAACAAGCAATTACTGAATTCAGGGCAGAAGAGTTGGAACATCGGGATATCGGCCTTGAGAACCAAGCTGAAGAAGCTCCCGGCTTTGAGGTAATGAGCTTCTTCATTAAACGCGGTTCCAAGCTGGCAATCTGGCTTTCAGAGCGGATTTGACCTTATAGGGCAATTCCGCGTTGATTTTTTGGAGTTCTGGACAATGCAGCTGCAACATGCCCTCTATTCAATTGAGGATGGATTAGCCAAAATTACACTTAATCGCCCAGAAGCGCGCAACGCTCTATCAGAAGAGATGCGAACAGACCTTGATTTTATTATTCAAGACCTAAAAGCCAAGGCGGGTGAAGAGGTAAAAGTTGTATTAATTACAGGTGCGGGGAACTCGTTCTGCGCTGGCGGTGATGTCAAAGCAATGAACGACCCAAAACGTAATGACGTGGTGGCTGGTCGTGCCCGAATGCGTCGCTCGCAAACCCGACTTTTTGAAATTCTGCATTTGGAGTTACCAGTTATTGCGGCTGTGAATGGGCATGCGGCCGGAGCGGGATTTGGATTGGCTCTAATGGCCGACTTCATCTTTGCCAGCCCTTCAACCCGCTTTACGTGTTCGTTTGCACGGATTGGCCTTATTCCTGACTGGGGTCTGCTCTACACTCTTCCTCGCGCCATTGGGATGCAAAAAGCAAAAGATATTATCTTTTCAGGCAGACGCGTTAAACCAGAGGAAGCCAAGGCTCTCGGGTTCGTACACACGGTAGTGGAAAAAGATGAAGAGCTTGTCGATGCCGCGTCTAATTTTGCTAGGCGTTTCTGCAAAGCATCAACACCTGCTATCGCAACGGCAAAGGTGCTACTGCAAAAAACCTTTGAGAGCGATCACAGAACAATGCTGGAATATGAAGCGTTTGGCCAAGCGCAGCTTTACCCAACCGAATTTCATAAAGATGCAATTCGACGTTTTGCGGCCAAAGAACCAGCAATGTTCGATTGGGAGCAGATGGAACGAGACGCCGGAAAGTAGCTTCTGTTTTAAGGGTGGTAAATGCGTCTGTAGAAAGTTTCCACCTATATTACGATTGGCGTTCACTCACATTAGTTGGCTTAACAATGTTCTTCGGTTGCTTAACGCACTTATTGAACCAAGAATGACATCGAAGGCAGTGGAATTCCCTAATAAGTCATTACTCAGCAGCTTGAGATTTAGGCAGATATCCATCTCTTGTCTGAGGTAACTTTTTACCAAGAAGACCTGACGCTACAACGTTTCGTAGAACCTCTGCAGTACCACCGCCAATGGTAAACATGCGGACGTCGCGCGCCATTCTTTCCAAAGGGAGGTTTCGCGAATATCCGCGGGCTCCAAAAAGCTGCAGAGCCTCATTGACCACCTGGATAGCATTCTCGGAGGTATAGATTTTTGCTTGAGCGGCCATAATTTTATCTGGGAAGCCACCTTTACCGCTTTCAGCTGCTTTGTAGATTAACGCCTGCGCAGCAGCAATCCGGATAGACATGTCAGCGAGACGCCATTGAACACCCTGAAATTCGTTTATTGGGCGGCCAAACTGCTCACGTTTTTCAGTCCAATCAAGTGCCAGCTCATAAGCACCCTCCATTATCCCCAGTGCTACTGTCCCTGCCCCAACACGCTGACTATTGTAGGCTGTCATAAGGTCTGCAAAACCTTTTTTCAGACCCCTGGGCGGCACGATGAGTGATGAAGGCGGCAACTCCATATCGTTGAAGGCAACCTCCGCTTCTGGAATGCCGCGAAGGCCCATCGTTGGTTCACGCTTTACTATCTCGAGGCCTTCAGTTTCGTCCCTAATGGCAAGAAATCCACCAACGCCCTCGAAATTTCCCTGCTCATCAAAAACCTTGGCAAATATGAGGTGAAGACGCGAAACTCCACCTCCAGTTATCCAATGTTTCTTGCCGTTTAGGACATATTGGTTGCCGCGCTTATCAGCCCTTGTTGTCATACCACTAGCATCTGACCCAGCATCTGGCTCCGTGATGCAAATTGCTGGTTTGTCCCCGGAAAGCACCATATCGGCCGCAAGCTTTTTTTGCTCTTCAGAGCCGTAAGCCATTATCGCAGAGACAGCCCCCATATTGGTTTCGACAGCGATGCGCCCAGCGATTGAACAAGCTTTTGCCATTTCCTCGATCACAAGAACGGCATCCAACCAATCCTTGCCCTTGCCGCCATATGCTTGCGGGATGGTCATGCCGAGAAAACCAGAATTCTTCATCGCCTCAACGTGATCCCAAGGATATTCTTCTGTTCTATCCACTTCGGCTGCACGGGCGCTAATTTGTCCCTGCGCCAATTCACGGGCCTGGTCTCGCAGCAAAATACGGTCTTGGGTCAACGCGATGCTCATTGCTCAATTAAACTCCTTCAGCGATCGTGGAAGGTAACATCAAGAATTAGTAACAGCTATATTATCTATCAGTCTAACCGGTCCTAACCATGCGGCTGCAAATAGTCGAGAATTAGGATAGAGACTATCTAATGGCTGCAGGTTGTCCGCATCCCTGAGTTCAAAGTAGTCCACTTTTTCAAATCCTGCTGATCGGATTTTATCTGTACCTTCAGCCATAACGGCCTCTACGGCATTACCGTCCAAAAGTCTCTTCGCGGCATCCCTTAAGGAATTATAAATTGCTGGCGCCCTAGTTCTCATCTCAGCGGTCAAGTTTTTATTTCTTGAAGAAAGCGCAAGTCCATCCTCTTCCCGCACCGTTGGGCAGGGGTGAATGACGATAGGAATGTTTAAATCTCGCACAAACCGTTGAACCACCCTTAGTTGTTGAAAGTCCTTTTCACCAAAGAATGCTCCATCCGCTCCCGATTGGAGAAACAATTTCGTACATACCGTCGCAACACCATCAAAATGCCCCGGCCTATCGCCTCCGCAAAGGCCGGCACTAACACCCGAAACTGAAATGTTGGTGGAGTAACCCTCTGGATAAATTTCACCAACATTCGGCGCATAAAGCAGGTGTGCCTTAGCTTCAGCCAATTTAGCTGCATCATCATCCTCAGTGCGCGGGTACTTAGCGAGATCTTCTAGACGATCAAACTGCCGAGGATTAACAAAAAGAGTAGCAACTGCCCTGTCATAACGATCTAAAGCTGCCCGAACCAGACTGAGGTGGCCGGCATGGAGTGCCCCCATTGTTGGTATCAAACCAACCGTCAATCCGCCCGCGCGCCATGAGCCGACCTTCTCTCGCAAATCGTGAACAGTTCTTACTATATCAACTGCCGCTGACGGCATTTACGCCTCCAAGAACTCAAAACGGTCAAAATAAAAGATGGTTCAATACAAGAAAACTAGGATTATCTCCACACGAAAGAGAAATCTTGAGTCTTAATGAGAACCGCTAATCTCTCTATGAAAGCAGTTTCATAAATCTTAACATTTGTCCGCTACATAAGCGGCATATTGGCATAGCGACAACGGGAGACACGCTGCGGGAGATGCAACAACTTGACTTGAGCGCAGGGCGTTCTTAAACCGTTGATTATTGTGTGCCACGCATACATGTGTGAGGTACATTTCTTTTTCCTAGAGTTACCGAAAGGCGACCGCCCCCATGAAAGTGCTGGTGCCCGTTAAGCGCGTTATTGATTACAACGTCAAAATCCGAGTTAAGCCGGATGGCAGTGGCGTTGAGACGCAAAACGTAAAGATGTCGATGAATCCGTTCGACGAAATTTCGATCGAAGAAGCAGTTCGGATGAAGGAAGCAGGTGTAGCCGAAGAGGTGATCGCTGTTTCAATAGGCCCACAGCAGGCCCAAGAGACCATTCGAACTGCTCTGGCCATGGGGGCTGATCGAGGTATTTTAGTCAAAACAGATGCTAATCTAGAGCCCCTTGCAGTCGCAAAATGCTTAAAGGCACTGGCTGACAAAGAACAGCCTGAGATGATCATCGTGGGCAAGCAGGCTATCGACGACGACAGCAACCAGACTGGCCAGATGACAGCTGCACTTTTGGGCTGGGCTCAGGCTACCTTCGCATCTGTTGTGAAAATAGAAGATGGAAGCGCTCAGGTTACACGAGAAGTCGATGGTGGCCTTGAAACCATAACGGTCAAACTCCCAGCAGTGGTAACCTCGGATCTCCGACTAAATGAGCCGCGTTATGCCTCTCTTCCGAACATAATGAAGGCGAAGAAGAAACCCATTGACGAAACGTCGCCAGCCGATCTTGGCGTAGATGAAACCCCAAGGCTTGCTGTGCTAACTGTTGCCGAACCACCAAAGCGCGAGGGTGGAGCAAAGGTAGAAGACGTAGCACAACTCGTCGACAAGCTGATGAATGAAGCGAAGGTGATCTAATGAGCGTTCTAGTTCTTGCAGAAATTGATGCAAACGGCGTAGTTCCACAGACAAGGAATGCCGTAACCGCCGCCTTAGCAATCAATAATGATGTTCACATACTGGTTGCAGGGTCCGACTGTGCCGGACAAGCGGGTGCCGCTGCAAAAATAGCCGGTGTTTCAAAGGTCCTTAAGGCTGATGATGCTGCCTATGCGAACGGTCTTGCTGAAAACGTTGCTGAACTCATCAAAAGTGTAGCAACGAGCTACTCCCACGTATTGGTAGGGGCTACGAGCTTTGGAAAGAACGTCATGCCTCGGGCTGCAGCTCTGCTAGATGTCCAACAAATTTCTGAAATAACGGACGTAGTAGACGCCGAAACATTTGTCCGCCCTATTTACGCAGGCAACGCTTTAGCAACCGTGAAATCCTCTGACGCGGTAAAAATCATCACTGTCCGCGCCACTGCATTTGACCCAGCTGCAGCGGAAGGCGGTTCTGCCCAGATTGAAGACTTGGCTTCTGCTGGAGAAACAGGTTTGTCCTCATTCAACGGTCGCGAACTGACTAAGACCGAAAGACCTGAACTTACTCAAGCTGGAATTATTGTATCTGGCGGACGAGGCATGGGTTCCGGCGAAAATTTTGCCATTCTCGAAGAACTCGCCGACAAGCTGGGAGCCGCTGTCGGAGCTAGCCGAGCAGCTGTAGATGCAGGTTTTGTGCCTAACGACTACCAAGTTGGCCAGACCGGTAAGGTGGTAGCACCCGAACTTTATATTGCTGTTGGAATTTCGGGAGCGATACAGCACTTAGCTGGAATGAAAGACTCCAAGGTAATCGTAGCCATTAACAAAGATGAAGAAGCTCCTATTTTTGCTGTGGCTGATTACGGACTTGTAGGTGATTTATTTAAAGCTGTTCCAGAACTGACGTCCGAAATAGAAACCCGAAAGTCGGCTCGCTAAAAGCTGGCACCCTTAAGGTATCCAAAATGATAAAGCGCATCGGCGTCATTGGCGCGGGGCAAATGGGCACTGGCATCGCGCATGTGTGTGCTTTGTCTGGGCTTGATGTTCGGCTAATGGACATCAGCGAAGAGCGTCTTAGTCTTGCAATAGACGCGATGGACAAGAATATGGAAAGGCAGGTCCGTCGTGGTCTTTTCGATGAAGTCGAAAAGCACGAGGCTCTTCTGCGGGTCCAGACGTCTACATCAATGGCAGATATGATAGATCGCCAAATGGTGATTGAGGCGGCGACAGAGGATGAAGCAGTCAAACGTAAGGTGTTCCAAGCTTTAATTCCGCATCTCAACGCGGATGCTATCATTGCAACTAATACATCTTCGATACCAATTACCCGCCTGGCGGCGTCAACAGATCGTCCAGGGCGCTTCATAGGCATGCACTTCATGAACCCCGTGCCAATGATGCAACTAGTCGAGGTGATACGCGGTATTGCAACAGAAGAAGAAACAGTTGGTGCGGTTCGTGATTTAACAAAAGCGCTTGGGAAACAAGCGGTTTCCTCCGAGGATTTCCCAGCATTTATTGTAAATCGAATTCTACTGCCAATGATCAATGAGGCGGTCTATACGCTATATGAAGGAGTGGGCTCAGTCGAAGCAATCGACACGGCCATGAAACTTGGCGCTAACCATCCTATGGGTCCACTTGAACTCGCAGATTTTATTGGTCTCGATACCTGTCTATCCGTCATGCAAGTCCTCTATGAGGGATTAGCAGACTCAAAATATAGGCCTTGCCCTTTGCTAGTTAAGTATGTTGAAGCAGGTTGGCTTGGTCGTAAGACAGGTCGAGGTTTCTATGATTACAGCGGCCCAGAGCCCGTCCCCACTCGATAGAATGAGTGAAATCATCGTTGGCTAACACTTAAAGTCAATGACGGGTTTCTATTTGACCGCCTAAATTTTTATAAGAATTGAACGGCTAATCACCGTCTTTTCCTTCCTTTAATGATTAATTATATATCTGCGGCGATCCGCACTGTTGTGCCCGAAAAAGGGGTGTCCTACCCCCTTGAACATTCCTGAATCGGAGCACGCAAATATGGCTACTAAGCCTACGGTTCGTCCAGCAAATCCATTCTTTTCTTCTGGCCCATGCCCAAAACGTCCTGGCTGGTCCACAGAAGCACTCAGCGACGCTTTACTCGGCCGTTCACATCGTTCAACTCCTGGAAAAGCTAAGCTTCTAGAAGTAATAGACAGGTCTAAATCAATCCTTGAAATGCCTGCAGATTGGCGTCTTGCGATCGTTCCAGCTTCAGATACAGGTGCCGTCGAAATGGCACTTTGGTCTCTTCTTGGGCAGCGCGGTGTCGATAGCTTGGTTTGGGAGAGCTTTGGCAAAACATGGGCCACTGACCTTCAATCCCAACTCAAGCTTAGTGACCTTCGGATCTTAGAAGCCCCATATGGACAAATTTCTAACCTCCAACAGGTTGATTGGGATCGGGACGTCGTCTTCTGCTGGAATGGTACTACGTCCGGGGTGTGCGTCCCAAATGCCGATTGGATCCCTCTAAGCCGACAGGGCTTATCTATTTGTGACGCCACTTCAGCGGCATTTGCAATGAAATTGCCATGGGACAAGCTCGACGTCGTAACTTGGTCTTGGCAAAAAGCGATGGGTGGAGAAGCAGCACACGGCATGCTCGCGCTTTCACCCCGAGCGGTGGAGCGGTTGGAGAGTTACACGCCTTCCTGGACACTCCCTAAAATTTTTAGAATGACCAAAGGTGGCAAATTAAACGAAGGTTTGTTTAAAGGTGAAACTTTGAATACGCCCTCGATGCTGTGTGTAGAAGATGCGCTTGATGGTCTTCGTTGGTTTGAAAAAATTGGTGGTGGCCCAGCCTGCGTCTCACGTTCCCAGGCATCCTTAAAGATAGTTGAAGATTGGGCGGCAAAAACAGAATGGGTAGACTTCATGGCTATGTCTGAAGATATTCGCTCGTCTACTTCTATATGCCTCAGATATGTCGACCCCGATCTTTCCAATCTGTCTGAAGATTCTCTGCGGGCATTTTCAAAGAGCCTCGCTTCCCGAATAGAGATTGAAGGCATTGCCTATGACACCAACAATCACCGTGATGCGCCCCCAAGCTTACGTCTTTGGGGAGGCGCAACAGTTGAGCCTGATGATATGAAGGCCCTGCTGCCTTGGTTGGACTGGTCTTATCAGATCACAAAAGCGGAAATACAAGCGAAGGCAGTTTAATTGATGCCAAAGGTTCTAATATCTGACCAGCTCTCTGAACGTGCCCTGGATATTTTTAAATCCCGGGGTCTCGAAGTTGATTTCAGACCTGGGATGTCTGCGGCTGAACAAATTGCGATCATTGGCAATTACGATGGTCTTGCCATCAGATCAGCAACAAAAGTCACTGCAGATATGCTAGCGGCTGCTAGCAACCTCAAAGTGATAGGCCGCGCAGGAATTGGAGTTGACAACGTGGACGTCGCTGCAGCAACTGCACGTGGCATTGTTGTAATGAACACACCCTACGGAAATACGATTACAACTGCAGAGCACGCAATTGCTATGTTGTTTGCGACAGCAAGGCAAATTCCAGCCGCTGATGCATCAACTCAGGCCGGGAAGTGGGAAAAGTCCCGGTTTATGGGGGTTGAACTCACAGGAAAGACGCTTGGCCTAATCGGTTGTGGCAATATTGGTTCTATAGTTGCGGAAAGAGCATTAGGCCTCCGGATGCGGGTTCTCGCATTTGACCCTTTCCTTTCAGAAAACAGAGCACGTGATCTCGGAATCGAAAAAGGCGAATTGGACCAAGTTTTATCTCGCTCAGACTTTATAACACTCCACACACCGATGACCGACCAAACGCGCGGTATGATAAACAAGGCATCTCTTGCAAAGTGTAAACCCGGTGTTCGTATAGTTAACTGTGCCCGCGGTGGACTAGTTGTTGAAGAAGATCTGGCCGAAGCGCTTAAATCAGGTCATGTTGCAGGCGCTGCTTTTGATGTTTTTACAGTTGAACCAGCGAAAGAAAACCCGCTGTTCGGTGCACCAAACTTCATTGCAACCCCTCACCTCGGTGCAGCAACAGAAGAAGCACAAGAAAACGTGGCTCTTCAGGTAGCCGAACAAATGTCGGACTACCTATTAAGTGGGGCGGTCTCTAACGCAATAAACATGCCTTCGATTTCTGCTGAAGATGCTCCCAAATTGAAACCCTATATGGAGCTAGCCGCTCGTCTGGGAAGTTTTGCGGGACAGTTGACTGAAACAGGGCTGCGCAAAGTTACGCTGACTTACAGAGGACAGGTGGCCGCTCTGAACACAAAGCCGCTTACAGCAATCGCCTTGGAAGGCCTGCTCAAACCACATGTTGACAGTATAAATATGGTCAATGCTCCGCTTATGGCGCGTGAGCGAGGTATTGAAGTAACTGAAATTTCCAACGAAGAAATTGAAAACTACCAGGCTACAATAACTGTTTCTGTTGAGACTGACCGCCGTCAGCGCAGTGCTTCTGGCGCAATTTTTGGTGGTGCTCCGCGGCTAGTGCAAATGCACGACGCACGCATGGAAGCAGAGCTCAAAGGTTTTATGTTATTTGTAAGAAACCAAGATAAGCCGGGATTTATTGGTCGCCTCGGCTCAACGCTTGGTAACGCAGGCGTTAATATCGCCAATTTTCATCTTGGCCGAGCGGAAGGTGATGGTTCGGCTGTCGCACTCATTCAATTAGATAGTGCGTGCCCACCTGAAGTTTTGCAAACATTAGAAAGTTTGCCTGATGTTTTAACTGTAAAAACCCTTCAATTTAATTGACTAAGATCTTCAGCTATTAACAAGCTCTTTGGCGTAACCACCAAGTCACTGCATGCCTTAGACTGAACTTTATGAGGCTCATTAAAGCGTTTAATTAATCCCCAATAGAATTGATAACGTATCCGTAGAGGAATGCCTGAGTATGCCTGATGTTTTCGACTATGTGATTGTAGGCGCAGGTTCGGCAGGCTCTGTCCTTTCAGCACGCCTTGCCGAAGCAGGACAGAAGGTCTGTGTCCTAGAAGCTGGCCCTAGAGATTTGCATCCGTTCATCCATATTCCAGCAGGTTTTATGTATACGCTTGTTAATCCGCGTGTGAACTGGATGTATGAAAGTGAGCCCAGTAAGGGCACAAACGGAAGACGCGTGCACGCCCCTCGCGGAAAAACCCTGGGTGGTTCATCTTCTATCAATGGCCATATTTATAACCGTGGCCAGAGATCCGACTTTGATGGCTGGGCACAGATGGGCAATAGAGGATGGGGTTATTCAGACATCCTACCTTATTTCCGACGTACTGAGCGACGAATAGGCGATGGAGATGATACATTCCGAGGTCGTGATGGCGGTCTGACCATTACCGACATAGACTGGCGCGATCCTCTTTGTGAAGCCTTTATCGAGGGCGCGGTCGGGTTGGGCATTCCCCGTAATCCAGACTACAACGGCGCATCCCAAGAAGGCGTAGGTTATTTCCAAAGAGCCATCCTAAATGGCCGTCGAATGTCTGCTGCGAGAGGGTTTTTACATCCTGCGGCAAAACGAACTGGCAATCTTGATATTCGAACAAATGCTCACTCTACGAAAATACTTTTCGAAGGCAGCAAAGCTATCGGAGTGGAGTATTCCAAGGGAGGACGTGGCGGAACGCAGTTGCAAGTTAGAGCTTCGAAG